>DATCMU010000005.1:0-57093 GCA_036563245.1 Devosiaceae bacterium
CTCGGCCATGCCGCGGCAGGCCGATGGGCTGAAATTCGACCCTGATTTCGGCATCGACCTCATGACCCTGGATCGCGATGCCTATCGCGCCTGGGCGGCGGACAAGGGTGGCCGATGCATGGGAAAATGGCGTCCGGACGATTTGCAGCGGCTGCTCCTGAGCACCGATTCCGACCCGGGGCAGTGAAGTCGGGCGTGTCGATGCCGGCACCCAAAACAAAACTGTGAGAAGATATGGTGCTGCTGGTCAGGATTGAACTGACGGCCTCTCCCTTACCAAGGGAGTGCTCTACCACTGAGCTACAGCAGCCCGGAACCATGCCAGAGCGTCCAGAAACGCCGACCGGTCCAAAGGACAGCGCTCTACTGCCATAGGCCCCAACTGGACGCAAGGCCAAAAAACTGCCAGCTTCCGCGCTGATGTTTGCCTGGGGAAATCAAGGGGCCGGTTTTCCTTTGCCTTGCTTTGACCATCTATTGACCGACCGATAGAGCCGCATGGAAAAAACCCGAACCGACGACCCGCGCCAGCAAAGGCTGGCCAGCAAGCTCAGAGAAAACCTGCAGCGGCGCAAGGCACAGGCCCGCGCGCGCGCTTCGCTCGCCGAACCGGCACCGGACAACGCCGAACCGCGGGAGCGCAAGGCCGACAACGAACGGGCGAAAGACTGAACACTGGCAGTCCCGGCGATACGGCTCCGGTTTGCTTGAAGAACCGGACGCGCTGGGCTACCAGTCCGAAACATCTGCGGCATCGACGCCGCCCCGCGCCAGGCCGGCCGGGCACCAAGGGAACCAAAATGGATCGCATCAGACTGGTCGGCGGCAACGCGCTCCGGGGGGAGATTCAGATTTCCGGCGCCAAGAACGCGGCCCTGCCGCTCATGATCGCGTCGCTATTGACCGAAGAGCCGCTGGTGCTGGAAAACGTGCCGCGACTCGCAGACGTCAAGCAACTCGAGCGCATCCTCGAAAACCATGGCGTCGACATTGCGGTCCACGGGCGGCGGCGCGGCGATTCGCAGATGGGTGGCCAACGGATCACCTTCACGGCGGCCGATATCGTCGACACATGCGCCCCTTACGATCTGGTGTCCAAGATGCGCGCCAGCTTCTGGGTAATCGGTCCGCTGCTGGCCCGCGAGCACGAGGCGCGCGTCTCCTTGCCCGGCGGCTGCGCGATCGGCACAAGGCCCGTCGATTTCTATCTCCAGGGCCTCAAGATGCTCGGCGCGCAGATCGATATCGACGAGGGCTATGTCGTGGCCAAGGCGCCCGCCGGCGGATTGGTCGGGGGTACGGTGCGCTTTCCAAAGGTCTCCGTGGGGGCCACGCATGTGGTGATGATGGCCGCCACCCTCGCCAACGGGGTCACCACGATCGAGAACGCCGCGCAGGAACCCGAAGTGGGCAACGTCGCGCGGTGTCTGGTTGCCATGGGTGCGAAAATCTCCGGCATAGATACCAACCGGCTGGTCATCGAAGGGGTCCCCAAATTGAATGGCGCCACCTTCGAGGTTCTGCCGGACCGCATTGAAACCGGCACCTATGCCATGGCCACTGCCATAACGGGGGGCGACGTGCTGCTGCGCGGCGCGCGCGCGGATTTGCTGCAATCGGCGGTGGACGTGCTCGAACTGGTGGGCGTGGAAGTTCGTGCAGAAGAGGGCGGCGTGAGGGTGCGCCGCAACGGCAACGGCCTGATGCCCGTCGACATCGAGACCCAGCCGTTCCCCGGTTTTCCGACCGATCTTCAGGCCCAGTACATGGCGCTGATGACCCGCTCGACCGGCGTCGCCACGATTCGCGAGACCATTTTCGAGAACCGCTTCATGCATGTGGCCGAGCTTGCCCGCTTCGGCGCCGATATCAGGGTTGATGGGCAGATCGCCACCGTGTCCGGCGTGCCCGAACTCAAGGGCGCACAGGTCATGGCGACCGACCTTCGTGCTTCGGTGTCGCTGGTCATCGCCGGCCTTGCCGCGCGCGGCGAAACGGTGGTCAACCGCATCTACCACCTGGATCGCGGCTTCGAGCGGCTTGAGGACAAGCTGAGCCAGTGCGGCGCCGAAATCGAACGGATCGCGGGCTAGCGCATGTTCACGAAGAGTGGGTACCGGTCTTCCTGAACATGCGGCAACTCACCTGCCTGGACCATGCGTCTTGAGGCCATCAAGACGTGACATGGTCTAAAAAAGACCGGACGCGAAGCGCCGACACCAACCGCGATCGCGGGCGCGGAGGTGCGCTCGCCGTCACCCTTTCCGGGCGGTTCGCACAAACCGTCAGGCCGTCCGCGGCCTGTGTACATTTCGGCTCCCTTGTGGATATAAGCACTCAGCCGGACCCGGGGTTGCACGAGGCGTCCGGCATGACCAGATGTGCCGCACCGTCAACCGACCCGGAACGCGCGACCATGACCGAACTGAAACTCCTGGCTCTCGATGCAGAAGATCTCGAGGTCATCTCCGCCTATGTGCAGGATGCGGTGATCCGCGTGGGCGACATGGGCTTCGTGGCGCCAGAGAACCGTTTTGCCTGCCTGATGAACCGCTACGCATGGGAGGCGGAGACCGCCCGCGGCCGGGGCGAAAGGCGCCGCACGGCGCTGCATTTCGAGCGGGTCAAGTCGGTCAGGATCACAGGCATCGACCAGACTGCGCGCGATGGCGTCCTGGACCTTCTCACCGTGCAATTCGTCGAAACCGACGCACCTGCGGGCCATATCGACCTGTGTTTTGCCGGTGGCGGCACGGTGCGGCTCGAGGTGGAATGCATCGAGGCCCGCATGAAGGACCTGGGCGCGGCCTGGAGCGCCAAGGCGCGCCCCGACCACGATATCGGAAAGAACTGAATACATGCCTTTGCGCCTGTCGAGCCAAGCCCCCGATTTCGAAGCCGAATTCGCTCACCTGCTCGGATTGAAGCGCGAGGCATCGGTTGAGGTGGGCGCAACGGTCGCCGAAATCCTCGCCGATGTTCGTGGACGCGGCGACGAGGCGTTGATCGAGCTTACCGAGCGCTTCGATCGCCAGCGCCTGACGCTGTCGACCCTGAGGTTCACGCCCGAGGAGATCGATCAAGCCGCCTTGTCTGTCGAACCCGATGTGCGCGAGGCGCTGGCGCTTGCCCATTCCCGGATCGTCGCCCATCACCAGAAACAGAAACCGCAGGACAGCATCTATACCGATGCGATCGGGGTGACGCTGGGTACACGCTGGACGCCCCTGGATGCCGTGGGCATCTATGTCCCGGGCGGTCTTGCCTCCTATCCCTCATCGGTGCTGATGAACGCGGTGCCGGCGCACGTGGCCGGCGTCAAGCGCATCGCCATGGTGGTGCCCACGCCCGATGGCATCGTCAATCCCGCCATTCTTGCCGCCGCCCACCTGGCCGGTGTCACCGAGATCTACCGGATCGGCGGCGCCCAGGCCATCGCCGCCCTTGCCTATGGAACCGCCACGATTGCGCCCGTCGCCAAGATCGTGGGACCCGGCAACGCCTATGTGGCCGCCGCCAAGCGCCAGGTCTTCGGCACGGTCGGCATCGACATGATCGCGGGGCCCTCCGAAGTCCTGGTGATTGCCGATGGCTCGGCCAACCCGGCCTGGGTGGCGGCCGACCTGCTGGCCCAGGCCGAGCACGACAGTGCGGCCCAGTCCGTCCTCATCACTACGGATCCGGCCCTCGCCGACGCCGTGGAAAAGGAAGTGGAACGCCAGCTCGCCCTGTTGCCCCGCGCCGGGATCGCCGGCGCGTCCTGGCGCGATTTCGGCGCGGTGGTCACCGTCACGGACAGCGCCGAAGCCCTCGCGCTCGCCAACAGGATGGCGCCGGAGCATCTCGAACTCGCCGTCGACGATCCGCAGAGCCTGTTGCCCGGTGTGCGCAATGCGGGGGCGGTGTTTCTGGGCCATCACACCCCCGAGGCAATCGGGGACTATGTGGGTGGTTCCAACCACGTGCTGCCAACGGCGCGTTCCGCCCGCTTCGCCTCGGGCCTTGGCGTCCTTGATTTTGTCAAGCGCACCTCCGTTCTGGGGTGCACCCCGTCTTCGCTGGCCGCGCTTGGACCCGCCGCTGTCACGCTGGCGGAAACCGAGCAGCTCGCCGGGCACGGCCGCTCCGTTTCGATCAGGCTGAACCGCTGATCATGACGCCGTTGCCTGAAGATACGCTCGACCCGGAAACCGATCGTATCGTCACCGTGACCCTCGATCCCAATACCATCACCTCGGTCGACCCTGACGAGGTGCATGAGTGGCGTGTGGCCATCTACGATCTCGTCGAGGAGAACCGCTGTCGTCCGGCGCGCGTGACCGCGAAGGGGCCGTTCGCGCTGCACCTTTCGATCGTGGGCAACTATATCGTCCTCGACATTCGCGATCCCGACAGCTTCAAGCCCATTGCCGCGCATTATCTGTCGCTCACGCCGTTTCGTGGTCTCATACGCGACTATTTCCGGATCCGCGAGAGCTACTACGAAGCGATCAAGAGCGCGTCGCCCTACCAGATCGAGGCCGTCGACATGGGCCGGCGCGGGCTGCATGACGAAGCGGCCCAGGTGCTGCGCGAGCGGCTGCGCAACAAGCTGGTGATGGACCACGCCACTGCGCGGCGGTTGTTCACGCTGATTTGCGCGGTGCAGCCCTATGCCTCGCGGATCGACGAGCAATCGGGGCAACTTCCCTCGGTGCTGTTCGTTTGTTCGATGAACACGGTTCGCTCGCCAATGGCGGCGGCGCTGGCCCGGCGCGCCTACCCTGGCCGCATCACGACCCGGTCCGCTGGCGTGCGCTCCGGCAAGGTCGACGGTTTCGTGCATGAAGTGATGAACGAGATTGGCATCGACATGTCCGTGCACACCCCCCACACCATGGACGAACTGGTCGCGACCCGTTTCGACCTTGTGATCACCCTTTCCGACGACGCGCCCGAAGCGGTGCGGCGGCGTGGCCTGGAAGTGGGAAGCACCGAGCACTGGCAGGTTGCGGATCCCTCCCTTGTCGAGGGCTCGCGCGAGATGCGCCTTGATGCATATCGCGCCCTGCGCGATGACCTCGATCGCCGCATCCGCGAAAGGTTGGAGCCGCTTGTCGCGGGAGGTTCACAAAGCGGCTGATTTCTATTAGTTTGCGCGCCAATTCGGCCCCAGGCGGGCTCTTCAGGAGATATAATGGCAAAAGAAGAAGTGCTCGAGTTCCCGGGCGTGATCGTCGAGTTGTTGCCCAACGCCACTTTCCGGGTCAAGCTCGACAACGGGCACGAAATCATCGCCCACACGGCCGGGCGCATGCGCAAGAACCGCATTCGCGTTCTTGCCGGCGACAAGGTGCTCGTGGAAATGACCCCATACGATCTGACCAAGGGCCGGATCACCTACCGCTTCAAGTAACGGGGCCAGCTGGCCGGAGTGCACCTATGTCAGGCCGTCCAGACCTCATCCTTGCCTCGTCCTCGCCGCGGCGCCTCGCGCTGCTGAACCAGGTCGGCATCGAGCCCGAACACCTGGTGCCAGCGCATGTCGACGAGACGCCCCAGCGCGGTGAATTGCCACGACGGCTCGCGGCCCGCCTCGCCGATCTCAAGGCGATAGGGGCGCAGCACAAGGCCGAGACGGCCGGCATTGCCGCGAACGCTTTCATCCTGGCCGCCGATACCGTGGTGGCGGTGGGGCGGCGGATTCTGCCCAAGGCAGAGACGATGGACGAGGCAACCGAGTCGCTCAACCTGCTCTCGGGACGCTCGCACCGTGTCTATACCGGTGTGTGCCTGATCACGCCCAAGGGCCATACCCGCCGCCGCCTGGTGGAGACGCGCATCCGGTTCAAGCGCCTGTCGGCGCGCGAGATCGACGCCTACATTGCCAGTGCGAAATGGCGCGGCAAGGCGGGCGGCTATGCCATCCAGGGGATCGCCGCCGCCTTCGTGGTCAAGCTCAACGGTTCGCACAGCGGCGTCATCGGGCTGCCGCTCTACGAAACGGTTTCGCTTCTTGCAGGGGAGGGCTATCCCGTGCAGTTCAACTGGCTCAATCAGGCCAGCCATTCGGGGATCTGAACCGATGGCGGCGGAAAAGGTGACGCGTTTGCGTCCCACGCGCCCTTGCCCGATTTGCGGCAAGCCCTCGGTGCAGGCTTTCCATCCTTTCTGTTCGTCCCGATGCGCCGACGTCGACCTCAATCGCTGGCTTAAGGGGGCATATGTGATCCCTGCGCGCGAAGAAGAGGAAGAGGACGAGATGACGGGCACCGATACCGACGACACCTGATTGTCCCCACCGGCCTCCGTCCCTGAAACCATCACCAAGACGTGATGGATCAGGTCGGACGATCAGGCAAAACAGCAGCTTGACGATAATACCCGACAATATTATATGCGCACTTATAATAAGCACGCTTAGGATATTTCCCGAAATGACGCGGCCCGAAATCGAACGCTTGCAGGCGCTGTTCGCCGATGAGCGCCATCGGGAGATTGCGTCCCTTGGCCTGTTGATTCATGACGTGGCCCGGCTTCTCAGACGCAGATTCGAGGAAACGGCGCGCCTGCATGGCATGACGCTGCCGCAATGGCGCGTGATGCGACAACTCAAGGTGAGCGATGCTCTGTCACAGGTCACGCTGGCAGGCCTGATCGACAGCGATCCCATGACGGTAAGCCGGATGGTCGAGCGGATGGAAAATGCCGGCCTCGTCCAGCGTCTTGCCGATCCAGCCGACAGCCGCGCCAAGTTGGTCCGGCTGACGCCCAAGGCTCATGCCGTGTACGCCGAGATGTCCCAACAGGCGCTTGCGGTCTATGACGAAGCGCTGCGTGGTATCGGAAAAGCCGATCGAACGGCGCTGGTCACGGCATTGGGCCACATCAGCGACAATCTAGCCGCCGGCAGCAAAGAACAGATGGAAGATCACGAATGAACGCACGCGCAAATCCCCCCGCCGCCGGTGAAGCCAGTCAGGTTCCGGGCCCCGACAAACCCGCAGTGGCGAGCAAGCCAAGGGGTGGGCGTCGCATTGTGCTCATGGTTTCGGTTCCGCTGCTGCTTGCCGTGGGGGGCGGGTGGCTCTGGCTCTCGAGCGGCCGCTATGTCAGCACCGAGGATGCCTATGTCCAGGAGACCAAGGCCCTGATCTCGGCGGATGTCGCGGGGCGGATCGTCGAAGTGGACGTATCGGAGAACCAGTCGGTCAAGAAGGGAGACGTGCTCTATCGTCTTGACCCGCAGCCCTTCCGGATCGCGCTCGCCAGCGCCGAGGCGGCACTCGCCAGTGCCCGGCAGAACGTGGCTCAACTGAAGGTGGCGTACCAGACTGCCCAGGCCAAGCAGAAGGCCGCCGAAGATGCGCTTGCCATCCAGGAGCGCCTGATGAACAGGCAGAGCGACCTGGCGGACAAGGGCGTCAGTTCGAAGGCGTCCCTTGATCAGTTGCGGATCGCCTTTCAGCAGGCCCAGGAGAGCGTGGCGCTGGCCCGGCAGGGCGTGGCCGCCGCGGCAGCGGCGCTCGGGGGCGATCCCGGCACCGCAACGGACGATGTGCCTGCGGTGCAGGCTGCGCTCGCCAATGTCGACAGCGCCCGTCTCGATCTGGACCGCGCCACGGTCAAGGCGCCCGCCGACGGTATCGTCAGCCAGACCGACAAGCTCAATATCGGCCAGTACGCCTCCGAAGGCTCGGCGATGCTCACCCTGGTCGAAACCGGCGATGTGTGGGTCGAAGCCAACCTCAAGGAAACCGAACTCACTGACATCGAACTGGGCCAGAAGGCCAGCGTTTCGGTCGATGCCTATCCCGGCCTTGCAGTAACCGGCGTGGTCCAGAGCATTGGCGCGGGCACCGGCTCGGAATTCTCATTGATCCCGGCGCAGAATGCCACCGGCAACTGGGTGAAGGTCGTTCAGCGTCTTCCGGTCCGCATCACGCTTTCGGGGGCCGACCTCGACAAGCTGCGGACAGGCATGAGCGTGGGTATTTCTATCGATACGGGCAAGAACCGGATGGCGCGGCTGTTCAAATGAGTGCCGAACTCGATCCCACGGTCGCCGCGGAGCCTGTCGAGCACCGCGGCCCGCTGATGGCGGTGATCATCATCGCGATGATCATGCAGGTCATCGACACGACCATCGCCAATGTCGCCTTGCCGCACATGCAGGCGAGCCTGAACGCCACCCAGGACACCATTACCTGGGTGCTCACCTCCTATATCGTCGCCGCGGCCATCATGACCCCGGTGACCGGGTGGCTGGCCGACAATCTGGGGCGCAAGCGCCTGTTTATCAGTGCGATCGCCGGTTTTACCCTGATGTCGGTGGCCTGTGGCCTGGCGACCAGCCTGCCTGAAATCGTGTTCTTCCGCCTGTTGCAGGGCATGTGCGGCGCAGCCCTCGCGCCACTGGCCCAGTCGATCCTGCTCGACATCAATCCGCGTGAGAAACATGGCCAGGCCATGGCCCTGTTCGGCATGGGCATCATGGTCGGCCCGATCATCGGCCCCACTCTTGGCGGCTGGCTGACGGAAACCTTCAACTGGCGTTATGTCTTCTTCATCAACCTGCCGGTGGGGGTATTGGCGGTGGCCGGTGTGATGGCCTTTCTCCCCCACGAGGACGCCCATCCGCGCCGTTTCGACCTGTTCGGTTTCACCGCGCTGGCGGTCGCCATCGGCGCCCTGCAGATGATGCTCGACCGCGGCCAGCAACTCGACTGGTTTGCCGCTCCCGAAGTCTGGATCGAGATGGGGCTCACCATTTCCGGGCTGTGGGTGTTCATCACCCATTCGCTCACCTACGACAAGCCGTTCATCGACATCGCGATCTTCAAGGATCGCAACCTCACCATGGGGCTGATCTTCATCTTCGTCATCGGCATGATCCTTCTGGCCGGGTTGGCGCTGTTGCCGCCGCTCTTGCAGGGCCTGATGGGCTATCCGGTGATCACGACCGGCATGATCATGGCGCCGCGCGGCATTGGCACCATGGTGGCGATGATGGTGGTGGGGCGGCTTGTGCGCATGGTCGATGCGCGCATTCTCGTGCTCATCGGCCTGACGATGACGGCATACTCGCTCTACATGATGAGCGGGTTCACCCCGCAAATGGACATGACCCCGGTCATCGTGTCCGGCGTGATCCAGGGCATGGGTTTCGGCCTCGTGTTCGTGCCGCTGTCGACGCTGGCCTACGCAACTCTTGCCCCGCGCTATCGCACCGAGGGCACTTCGATGTTCAACCTGGTGCGCAATGTGGGGTCGAGTATCGGGATTTCGGCGGTGACCGCGATCCTGGCGCGCCTGACCCAGGTCAACCACGCCGAACTGGGCGCAAAGATCACCGCCTTCCGGCCTGCCGTGAACCTGCTCATGCCGGGCGTGGCCTCGGGCGATTCCTCGTCATTGACCCTTGTGAACATGGCCGTGACCCAACAGGCGCTGATGATTTCCTATCTCGATGATTTCAAGCTCATGATGTACGTCACCATCGTCGCCATGCCCATCGTCCTGCTGTTGCGCCGCCCACGTCACCAGCCGGCCGCGGCGCCGGTCGCGGCCGTCTCGGAATAGGTATTGCGGCGATATCGGATACGGTGCGCAAGTGGCGTGAGTTGCCGGTTGAAAATTGTCCGTGGGGCGCTGGACAGACCCCGCGACACACCCTATAAACCGCGAACCTTTTCGCCAAACCCTTGGCGATCCGTGGGCCCAGGTAGCTCAGTTGGTAGAGCAGCGGATTGAAAATCCGCGTGTCGGTGGTTCGATTCCGCCCCTGGGCACCACTTCCCTCCGAGCGCCGAATTTGCGGAGATACTCCTCGCCGAGTTCCGCGGAGATGCGTGCGAAGTCCGGCGCCAGGGCCTGGGGCTCGGGAGCTTCGATGCGACTGCCGATCCAGGCGAGAAGCGCAAGCCGCCGCAGCATGACGAAGGTGTCGATTTCCTCGACCTCTTCGCGCGACAGCGGACGGATCTTGCTGTAGCCCTTCACCCAGGCCTCGCGCAGTTCGGGAACCTTTGGATGGTCCTCCATGAAGCTGATTCCCGTAGCGAAGTCGTAAAGAAACCAGCCGATCCCGCAGTCGTCGAAGTCGATCAGACGTGTGCCGGTCGGGCCGATCAGAAGATTGGCGAGGCGCATGTCGGCATGGATCAGCCCGTAGCGGTTCGGCCCGGTGCCGAACTGGGTGAGCCGCTGCGTCACGGTGTCTTCGACACGTGCCAGGATCTGGCGCATCTCGTCGTCGAGATTTGGCGCGTCACGCCAACGGCCCCATGTCGGGTTGGCGCCGAAAACGGTCTCGAGGTTCCAGTTCAGCCGCTCGAAGGGCCGGGGCCGCTCCCAGCCTATGGAATGCAGATGCGTGCGCGCCGCGATCCCGCCCAGTTCCTCGAACGGACCGACGAGATCCTGGCTTTCGTCGGGTTGCTGGCCCTCGACGAATTCGAACATCACCATATGGCGCTTCGGCAGGCCGCGCACCTGTCCCGTCTGGATGACTTCCGCATTGCGTCCGGGAATCGCGGCGGGCGTCGCAACGCCGTCGCGGGCGAGGGCCGCCATCCACGCCAGTTCGCATTCGATGGCCCGACGGGTGTGGTAGTTCTCGCGGTGGATGCGCAGCACTGCCTTGTGCGGGCCACCCTCCACCAGATAGGTGACGTTTTCCGCAATGTTGATCCGGCGCGCGCTTGCGTCCCGGGGCAGGTCCCAGAGCGCGAGTGCCTCGTTTGCCATGACGTCCAGGTATTTCAATTGCTGTTGGAGCGACATTGCCTTCTTCGTCAGTGCCTGTGTTGCGCGAAGACCGCAAGTGGCCGGTTCTCTCGGGGTATCTCCGCAGCGTGACTGTATCTTTTCCCGGACTGCTTCGTCAGGCGTCTTTCGTCGAAGGACCGGCATCTCCGGGCGACGCCATGAATGCGTCTTGATTCATCGATTCCCGGTGCCAGATCAACGCGTCCGTGATGGCGGACGCGTGGCAGGGTCCCAGTCGTCTCTGCGATGCATTCGCCCAATGCCCGGACCAACCGGCCCCGTCGCCCTTGCTCGCCAGGCGCGCGCGACAAATATTCGCAGATCTTGCGCGAACCGG
The DNA here is from genome assembly GCA_036563245.1 of Devosiaceae bacterium. Lineage (GTDB taxonomy): Bacteria > Pseudomonadota > Alphaproteobacteria > Rhizobiales > Devosiaceae > DATCMU01. The sequence goes on from DATCMU010000005.1 coordinate 11,087, forward strand.
CGGTGGTCCTCGCGCACGTCCACTGCCAGGTCCCGGATTGGGGCCTGACGGACATTTTCCGCAAGTACCGGGATGGTCCCAAAACCCGATAAGCTTCCGCAAAAGCGCACCTCTTCCGGTATCTTCTTGAACAATCTGTATTTCTTTGAAAATTTGACCACTTGGGCAATACTCTTTGCCAACGACAGTTTGCAGTGAGCGCGGGCGGTGGACGTGGCAGACGACCCTCTGAAGGACTTGGCTGCGGCGATCGCGGCGCATCCCGGTTGCGACCGGGCCGTGCTGCACTACGCGCAGAGCTTGCTGGCGTGGCGCCAGGGGCCGCGGCTTCTGAACAAGCTCGTGTCCTCGCATGCCCGCACGCAGATCATCAGCTACATCATGTATTTGCACTATTCCGCGGATCCCGCCGACCCCGATTCCGGCCCAACCTATCTCAAACTTCTGACGTTGACCGAACGGCGCAAGGACTGCGGCCCGAGGGCGCTCAAGACCGCGCTGGCCCTGCTGCGTCTGGCGGGGTTCGTGCACGTTTCGCCCGGGACTAACGACCGGCGGTTGCGCATCTACAGCCCGACCGAAAAGATGCAGGAATACTTCCGCCAGTGGTACACACGCACCCTTGGCGCCCTTGATTGCATTGTCGAAGGGCAGGACTATGCCGCGCGTGTCTTGCGCGACCGGTATTTCCTCGCCGATCTGGTTGTCGCGTCCGGCCAGCCCTATATCGAGCGGCGCATTCCGGTGGTCTCGGATTTTCCGGACCTGTTCGAGCTGTTTGCGATTGAAGGCGGGTTCCCCATGACCGCGGCCCTGATCGTGGCCAGATTGCGCGACGAACCCTATCCTTCGCCCACGTCTCTGGCGGGCCAGTTCGGGGCTTCGGCTTCTCAGATGCGCAACGTGTTGCGCAAGCTCTCGGAGCTTGGTTTCGTGACCGTCGGCGAAGGCGGCAAGGTCGAAGATTGCACCCCTCTTCTCAAGGCCTTCAAGGCATTCATTGCCCGTGAACTGGCGCTTTATGCAAAATATGCCCTGGGCCTGGAACAGGTTCTGCTCGGTGCCGGTCATGGCGGCGGGGATGCAGGGGAGCGTCCGCGCGTCGCGGCAAGGCAGAGCATCTAGCGCGGCTCCGCCCGCATCGGATATCCGCCTGCGAAAAATCATGAAATGCGTGCGCGCGAATTTGCATTTGCGCAAAGAGACCTGGCGGCGCCGGGACTAGTTTGCCGATCGTCGGTTCGGTGGTGGGTTGCTTGCGCGGCCTGGCCGGATCCGGCGGATCGGACGACGGTCGGCACGCTATCCTCCCCCTTGCCGGCAGCTATCACTCCGATCCTCATCTGGAGCAAAGGAGATTGTCATGTTGACGCGACGCGAAGCACTCTTCGGTCCGGCCGCCGCCGCGGTCCTGGCCTCGACCCCTGTCCTGGCCAATGCCACCGCGAGCACGGCCCCGGCGGCCGCGCCGGTCGAGATCGACCGCCTGCCGCGCGAGAAGGTCACGCTGGTGCCGCCGCCGTTCATCCATGCGCATGAGCAAGTTGCATCCGGGGGGCCCAAGGTCGTCGAATTCACGCTCACCATCGAGGAAAAGCCGATGGTGATCGATGACGACGGAACGGTTCTGCAGGCGATGACCTTCAACGGCTCCGTTCCCGGACCGATGATGGTGGTGCACCAGGGCGATTATGTCGAACTCACGCTGGTCAACCCGGCAACCAACTCGATGCCTCACAATATCGACTTCCACGCCGCAACCGGCGGTCTGGGGGGCGGGGCGCTCACCCTGGTCAATCCCGGGGAGCAGACGGTCCTGCGCTTCAAGGCGACCCGCGCCGGCACCTTCGTCTATCACTGCGCGCCGGGCGGCTCGATGATCTCCTGGCACGTGGTCTGCGGCATGAGCGGCGCGATCATGGTCCTGCCGCGCGACGGCCTGAAAGACGGCGAAGGCAAGCCGTTGAACTACGATCGCGCGTATTTCGTGGGCGAGAACGATTTCTACATCCCGCGCGACAAGGACGGAAACTTCTGCACCTATGACAGCCCCGGCGATTGCTACGGCGACATGTCGAGCGTCATGCGCGGCCTCATCCCCACGCATGTGGTGTTCAATGGTGCGGTCGGTGCATTGACGGGCGAGAATGCCATGACCGCATCGGTCGGCGAGAATGTGCTGATCGTGCACGCCCAGGCCAATCGGGACACGCGCCCGCACCTGATCGGCGGGCACGGTGACTATGTGTGGGAGCAGGGCAAGTTCGACAATCCACCTGCCAAGGACCTCGAGACCTGGTTCGTGCGCGGCGGATCGGCTGGGGCGGCGCTCTATCGCTTTCGCCAGCCCGGGCTCTATGCCTATGTGAACCACAATCTCATCGAAGCGGTCGATCTCGGCGCCACGGCGCACTTCAAGGTCGAGGGCAAGTGGGACAACGATCTCATGGCGCAAGTCGCCGCGCCCGGCCCGATCCCGGCCGCCTGAGGTTGCACCTGGCACCCTGTTGAACCAGCTTGCGGCCCGCCGCCAAAAGGGGCGGGCCGATTGTGGAGGGGGCAAGCCATGCTCCGGTTCTCAAAACATCCCGTCGCCCTTTGGGCAAGCCTGGCGGTGCCTGCCGCGCTACTGATCGGCGAGCTGGCCATCGTGGCGGGCGCGCTGCCCGCGGCTTTGCCGGATAATTCCGGGCAACAGGTCGCAACGCCACCAGTCGTTGAGATGGCGCGCCAGCCCGGTCCATACAGGTCCGCCGGGGTGTTCCAGCGCAATGGGGCCGTCATCGACGCGCCGATCCTGCAGATGAACGAGCGCGAAAGCCTCTCGGTCACCCGGGACCTCGTCAGCCTCTCCGACTACATGCGCTGCGTGCGTGACAACGCCTGTGCCGCGCCTCGTGTTCGGACCGGCGCCAATGGCGACGTCCCGGTCACCGGCGTCAGTTTCGACGATGCCCAGGCCTATGCCCAATGGCTTTCGGCGAAAACCTCGGCGGTTTGGCGATTGCCAACGGACCGGGAATGGGTCGCGCTGGCGGGTAGCAGGTTTCATGATCCCGCGCTGGGCGTCGAGGGGACCGCATCAGACCCAGCGCAAAGATGGCTTGCCGCATACGAGCTTGCCAACAGCGGCAGGAATGCCATCGACGCGGTGCCCAGGGCGCGCGGCAGCTTCGGGGTCAACGAATTCGGCATTGCCGATCTTTCGGGCAATGTCTGGGAATGGACGTCGACCTGCTTTGAACGCACCACGCTCGCAACGAACGGTGTTGCGATCGCACGGACCGACAATTGCGGCGTCCGTGTCGTCGAAGGCGCGCACCGCACCTATATCTCGCATTTCGTGCGCGATGCGCGTGGGGGCGGGTGCTCGGTCGGGGCGCCGCCGGACAATCTGGGCTTTCGCCTTGTCCGCGATACACCGGCTTTTCGACCGCTGGGGCGCCTTGTGAACTGGTGGAAGGGCATTGGCGCCGGCAAGAAGGCTTGAACCAGCGCCTGCCAGGCGTGTCCGACCCGGAGATCAGGCGCGCTTCCTGAGCAGCATGGGACCGAACATCGCCGCGAAGCCGAAGAAGCCGGCAATCCACAGGATGCCCGACGACCATAGCAGGATCTCGGACTGCGTCTGGTCGAGGGCAAGCGCGATGCGCAGCAGGGCCGACAGGGCGATTGCGACAAACAGCGTCGCGCCAAGCGGGCCGGCCGCCAGCCTGTGACCGGTATGGCCGAGCGTTGCACGCTGCATGACCGCAAGCGTCATCAACCCGATCGCTCCCACGGCAAAGGCATGCAAGCCCGCGGCGGGCAGAATCATCTGGGGATAGAACGGCGCCAGTCCCGCCAGGACGAAGCCGAGCGGTATGAAGCCGTAGGCAACGTGCAGCACCAGGACGATGGCGCTGCGGGCCGTGCGGTCTCCCGCCCACCGGGTCATGCGAAAGGCCTGCAGCGCCGCCGCGCCCAGCATCATCAGCCCGGTCATTACGGAATCGGGAAATATCACCCACGCCACGAGCGCGATGCCGCTCAGCACCATCGCCCACAGGTCGAAACGTGCGAAGGGGTGCGGCAGCCGCCCCGGATTCTCCTTGGCCAGCCAGTTTCGCGTGAAGCTCGGTACGATACGCCCCCCAACGATCATGATCAGCATGATCGCGGCGCCGATCCCCAATCTGCGGCTGTAGTCGGTCAACCCGGAATAGTGCGCCTCGAGGTGAAAAAGCACATTGGCGGCGAACAGGGCGGCCAGCCCGCCGACCACCTTGAGATTGCGCCAGTTGCGGCCAGCGACGATCTCGATGCTGGCGGCCAGCAGGACCGCGGCGAGAAAGGCGCAATCGACAATCGCGGTGCCAAGCCACCCGATCTGGGCCGAAACGGCGATGGCGACCCGCCCGGCGAGCCACAGCAGCACGAGCACCAGGAGCGGCCTGCCCTGGACCGGCAACCGGCCGGTCCAGTTCGGGATCGAGGTGAGAAGAAAGCCGGTGACGACCGCCGCGAGATAGCCGAACATCATTTCGTGGATGTGCCAGTCGACAGGCGCGAATGTGGTATCGAACCAGACCAGCCCGCTCGCCTGGGGCAGCCAGATCAGTATCCCCAGCCCCGCATAGATTGCGCCCAGAAGAAAGAACGGCCGAAAACCGTAGCTCAGGAGCGGCAGGCCCTCGTATGATCGCAGACGCGGAATCGCCATGTCATCATCCTCAGCAATCAAGGGCCGCAGCGCCCGGAAGCGCCAGCGGCCCGAATTTACCTGCCTTGCCGGCAGCGGATTTGTTGATCTGGAGCGCTTTCAGGAAAAGTGAAAGCGGTTTTCCGGTTCGAAAGCGCGACCATTCAACGATTTGTAGTCGTTGAGCGATTCGGAGAAACGCCAAACCACTCTACTCTATTTGCCCGCGTCGAGTTCGTCGAACAATTGGGCAAAGACCTTGCCCGGGCGCGCCGGGACCTTGGCCGCCTTGGCCGCATCCTCGTTGACCGGGTCACCCACCACGATGAGGGCGACCATCCCCATGCCGTAATGCGGAGTGCAGCGCACGCCGTAGACACCCTCGGTAGTCAGCGTCACCGAGTAGGGCTTGGAGAATTGGCTCTTGAATGGCTCCGCTCCATCGGGGATCATTCCCTTGATTGTTTCCGCATCATGCCCCTTGTCAGTGGGCACAAATTCCACGGTGTCGCCGGGCTGGACATGAAGGTAATTGGGCGAAAAGACCATCGCCGTTCCGTCCGGTCCCTTGTTCAGCATCTGGATCTGGTACTCGGTTGCGCCGGCGACGCCGGGAGCCATGACGGCGGCGGCAAGTGCGAGAATGGCAAGGGTCTTCATGGGATATTCCTTCCTGGGACATTCGGCGGCAAATCGCGCCGCCGGTGTTCTCCTAGCAGCACCCCGGCAGGTGAAATTTGCGCTTGCTCAAACAATCTGCCATTGCGGAACGGGGTGGCCGGAAAATCCAGCCACCATGGCCGATCAACAGGTGTCCCTTGTCTAGTATCGATCGTTCCCTGATTTCCGGAATGCCCCTGTTTGCCGATCTCGGGGATGCCGATCTCGACCAGATCCTTGCCGAGGCCCGTGCAAGTCGCGTTGAAAAGGAGCGGGCGATCTTCGAGCAGGAGGCCGAGGCGGAATCGTTCTTCTTGTTGCTGGACGGGCATGTCCGCGTCGTGCGCACTACTCCGGAAGGCAATCAGGTCATTGCCCGCTATATCGGCCCTGGCGAGCTCTTCGGCATCGCGGCCGCCCTGGGGCGCACGACCTATCCCGCCAGCGCGGTGGCGGCGGTCGATTGCGTCGTCATTGCCTGGCCGTCCGCACATTGGCCGGCCCTGGCCTCCCGCTATCCAGCCTTTGCCGCCAACACCTACAAGCTGGTGGGCGCGCGATTGCAGGAAACCCAGGAACACGTCGTCGAACTGTCCACCGAACAGGTGGAACAACGCATTGCACGCACGCTCATGCGGCTGATCCAGCAGACCGGCCGCAAGACCGATGAAGGCGTACTGATCGACTTCCCCATCACCCGCCAGCAGATCGCGGAGATGACCGGCACCACGTTGCATACCGTGAGCCGGACGCTAAGCGCCTGGGAAACGCGCGGCCTGGTCCGCAACAGCCGGCAAAAGGTGCTGGTGGTCGAGCCGCACCAACTGTTCGCCATCGCCGAACACGGGTCGGGCCACTAGCGTTCCTTGTCTTCGGCGGTCGTGGCCTGCGCGAGTTCCCCGATCAGCGTCTCTTCATTGATCCTGTGCTCGCTGCACGCATCGAAGACGTCGTGGAACGGCGCGATGGGGCAGCCCACGCACAGCATCCGGTGAGCGATGATGATGTCCAGGGTCTGCGGCCAGCGCCGCATGATCTCGTCCATCGACAGATAGGGGCTGAATTCTCGTCGGCGCGCCATTGCGCTTCCTCCCGGCTATCGTGCCACCTTCTCGGGATCCGGGCGACGTTTCGTTGTGCTGAAACAAATTCCGCGCATACACTTGAGGCGATTGACCGGGATCATTGAGGGCCGGACGCGGTGCCGGTATCGGTTGTCCGACGAGTTTGTAACTGGCTTCGGGGTGGCGTGAGCATGGCTGGAGAGGATACCGGGACCAGGGATGCCAGGATCTGCTGCGTTTGCCCGAACCCCACGATCGACATCTGGAGCCAGGCCGGCAATGTCCATCCGGTTCACAAGATCCGCACGTCGAACGAGACCTATGACCCGGGCGGGGGCGGGGTGAATGTGGCGCGCGCGGTGTCCGAACTGGGCGGAAATGTCGAGGTCATGGCATTTGCGGGCGGCGTGACCGGAGCCCTCCTCGGCGAGTTGCTGGACGGTTGCGGCATCCCCCACGCACTTGTCCCGATTGCGGAGCGCACGCGCATTTCCAACACCGTGCACGATCTTTCGTCGGGCTTCGACTATCGCTTCGTCTCGGAAGGCCCAAGGGTCACCCCTGACGAAATCGCCGCGTTGCTCGACAAATTGCGCAACCGCGAGTTTGCCTATCTTGTGGCGAGCGGAAGCGCGCCGCCCGGTCTTTCGCCTGACTTCTTCAGGGAACTGGGCGACATAGCGCGCCAGAAGAATGCGCTCTATGTCCTTGATACGTCTGACGAAGGGTTGAAGGCGGGGCTGGACGGCGGCAATGTCTTCCTGGTCAAGCCCAGCATAGGCGAACTTTCAGGTCTGTTCGGCGAGGCCCTCGACGAGGCCAGCGCGCATGAAGCGGCGATGGAACTGGTGCGCCGCGGTTCGGCGCAGATGGTGGCGGTCAGCATGGGCGCGCGCGGCGCGCTTCTGGCCACGCGAACCAAGGTCATCCGCAGCGCGGCCCCGATGGTGCACGTCAAATCCACCGTGGGCACCGGCGACAGTTTTCTCGGGGCAATCCTGTGGGCGCTGAGCGAAGGCCACGGCGAAGAGGAGGCGCTGGCCTATGGCATTGCGGCGGGTGCCGCCGCGGTGCTGAACCCGGGCACCAAGCTGTGCAGCAAACGCGATGTCGAGGCATTCATGCAAAGGCTCAAGGCGCCCACGGTCACACGCATCCAATAGCGCCGTGCCAGGCGTACCGGCCCGCCCGAAACCGGACAGGGTCTAGATGCTGCCAGCGGGCCGCTCCGTGGCGGCGTCGAGTTCGCGCTCCAACGCTTCGGCCTCATGCGCGCGCGGCTTCGACAGGCCGGCAAACAGCAGGTAGGTCGCAGGCGTCAGGTAGAGCGTGGAAATCGCCGCGAAGCCGAGACCGCCCACCACGACCCAGCCCAGCGCCGAGCGTGCTTCGGCCCCCGCCCCATGCGCCAGGATCAGGGGAAGGGCGCCCAGGATCGTAGAGAGCTTGGTCATCATGATGGGCCTGAGGCGGATGCGCGAGGCCTCCTCGATGGCTTCGCGCACCGACATGCCGCGGTCGCGCAACTGGTTGGCGAACTCCACGACCAGGATGCCGTTCTTGGCCATGATGCCGACCAGCAGCACCAGGCCGATCTCGGAATAGACGTTCAGGCTGCCATGGGTAATGAGCAGGGCAAACACCGCGCAGGCGAGACCGAACGGCACCGTCACCATGATGATGCCGGCGCTAACGAAACTCTCGAATTGCGCGGCAAGCACCAGGAGGATCACCGTGACCGCGAAACCGAACGTGACGAGCAGGCCATTCGAGGTTTCCCCGATGGTCGCGGCCTCCGCCAGCGGAATGATTCCGCCGCCTGGCGGCAGCAGGGGCTCGGCGATCGCCTTGGCCTGCTCGTAGGCGTCGCCAAGTGCGAATCCGGGAGTGAGGCCGGCGGTGATCGAGATCGCCCGGCGCTGGGATTCACGGTTGAGCGAAGGCGCGACCGGCGCCTCCTTGACGGTAACGATGCTCGACATCGGTACGAACCGCCCGTCGGCTGTCTTCACGAAGATGTTTTCCAGATCGGTCGGGTCGTTGACCGGGTTGGTCGAGGATGTAAGCCTGACCGGGTAGCTGGTGTCGTTGACGAACACGGTCCCGATCTGCTTGCCGTCAAGCATGGCCTGCAATGTGGTGCCAATACCGGTGATGTCGATGCCCAGGCTTGCGGCTCGCGCCCGGTCCACCGCCACTGAAAGCTCGGCCTGAGTGGTGTCGTAGGACGAGCGGATATTTCCGAACCTGGGGTCCGCTTCAAGTGCCGCCACCACCTTGTCGGCCGCTGCGGAGAGGTCGGCGTAGTTGTTGCCGGCAAGGGCAAATTGCAGCCCGTTGCCCGCGCCGCGAATGTTCAGGCTGTTCGGCTGCACGGCAAAGGCACGCACGCCCGGAACGGTCGCGATATCCTGGTTGATCTGTGCCGCGATCGCCGATTGCGGCGTACTGCGTTCGTCCCAGGGCGCGAGCGTGGCGATGATGAAGCCGCGATTGGTGTTGCCGCCAAAACCCGAGATCGAGAAGATGTTCCTTATCAAGCCCTTCTGGACCAGGGGCTGCATGAGATCCTCGATGCGCCGCATCTGGCTATTGGTGTAGTCCACGCTCACATTCTGGGGCGCCTGCACGATGATCGCCACCTGGCTGCGGTCTTCGGGGGGCGTGAGCTCCTGGTTGATGGAGAAGAAACCGAAATAGGCGATCGCCGCCGCAAGCGCGGCCGCGAGCAGTACGAGGGCAGGGGCGTTGAGTGCCGCGCGAAGCGAGCGGGTGTAGAGCAGCGAAAGCCATCCGCCAAAGCGCTCGACCGGTGAGGGCTTGTGGTGGATGGGGTGGTGGGCTTCCATGGACGGCAATAGCCGCGAAGCCATCATCGGGGTCAGCGACAACGCCACGACCGAGGAGACCAGGACCGCGATGGCCAGCGTGAACCCGAATTCCTTGAACAGGCCGCCGGCCTGTCCGGGCAGGAAGGAGATCGGCACGAACACCGCAGCAAGCGTGGCGGTGGTCGCGACCACCGCGAAGAATACTTCCTGTGTGCCCAGCACTGTCGCCGCCCGCCGGCCCAGCCCAAGCGCGCGCTGGCGAACGATATTCTCCAGCACCACGATGGCATCATCGACAACAAGGCCGGTTGAGAGCACCAGCGCCAGCAGGGTGAGGATGTTGACCGAGAAACCCGCCAGGTAAAGACCGGCAAGCGCGCCCGCCAGCGCGACCGGTATCGAAACCGCCGGGATCAGCGTGGCCCGCCAGTCGCGCAGGAAAACGAAGATGATGGCGATCACCACGGCGACGGAAATCAGGAGCGAGCGGATCACCTCCTCGATGGCGCTCTTGATGAACACGGCATCGTCACCGCTGACGCTGACTTTCACGTCCTTGGGCAGGGTCGACGCAAGTTCTGCGACCGCTGCGTGAATGCCATCGGAAATCTTGATGGTGTTGGACTGCGCCTGGCCCACGATGCCTATGCCCACACCCGATTTTCCGCCCGAACGCAGGCGCGTTCCGCCCGGGTCGGGAGCAAGGTAGACCGAGGCGACGTCGCCGATCCGGATCTTCGGGGTCAGCTGCAGGTTCTCGATCTGCTGTGGCGTCGTAACATCGGCAGTGGCCCGGACGATGATGTTCTGGTTCACCGCGTTCAGCGTTCCGGCCGGCGCGTCGAATGCAATCGTCGACAGCGCCTTGTTCAGGTCGGCAAGGGTCAGGCCCCGGGCGGCCAGCTTGGCCTGGTTGATGTCGACCTCGAATATCTTGTTCTGGTCGCCGTAGATCTGCACGTCGGCGACGCCCGGCACAGCCGCAAGGCGCTGCGAGATGATGTTGTTAACCAGCCCGGTCAGGTCCCCCGCCGAGAGCGTATCGGAGGTGACCGATAGCCGCATGATCGAGGAGGCATTGGAATCCGCCTTCACGATCGTGGGGGTATCTGCGCCGTCGGGCAGTTGGTTCGCGACACGTCCCACGGCGTCCCGCGTGTCGGAAGCGGCCACGTTGAGATCGGTATTCTGGCTGAATTCGATGGTGGTGCGGCTGCGCCCGAAGCTTGAACTCGACGAGATGCCGGTGACCCCGCTTACCCGCGCCACCGCACCCTCGATGGTTGAAGTGATTTCGCTGTCGACGGTCTCGGCCGATGCGCCCGGGAAGTTGGTCGTGACAGTGATGACGGGCCGCCCCACGTTCGGCAGTTCGCGCACCTCTACCCCGACCAGCGCTGCGAGGCCCGCGACGACGATGAGCGTGTTCAGGACAAAGGCAAGCACGGGGCGGCGCACGAACAGGGCCGCAAGCAGACCGCCGCGCTGGTTCTGTGACTGGATCGACATCTCCGGGCTCCCTTATGAGCCGGAGGCCGGCGCGGCCCCGGGACGTCCGGCACGTGCGGGGCGGTCGGTGCCCACGGAGCTGTCTTGCGTTCCGGGCCGGTTCCCCCCGTTCACCGTTCCGGCCGCTTTCTGGCCGCCCGCGGCCGGGGCGGTTGCGCCATTGCCCGGCTGGCCCTGGCCTTCCACCGTGACGGATGCCCCCGGCCTCAGGCTTTGCGTGCCCTCGGTGGCGACTTCATCGCCTGCAGCGAGTTTGCCGGCAACAAGCACGTTTTCGGTGTTTCGCTGCACAATGCGCACAGTAACCTTCTCGGCCTTGCCATCCTTGATCCGCCAGACATACGCACCGTCCGAGCCCCATTGCACGGACAGCGGGTCGATCGTGAAGAAGGTATCGCCCTTGAAGGTCATGGTGACCGAGAACGACATGCCCGGCCTCAGTTCGTCCCTGGGGTTGGGGATGCTGGCCTGAACTTCGAATGTGCCGCTTGCCGCATCGACCTTGTTGTCTACAGCCGTGATCTGACCGTCGAACTGTTCCTGGGGAAGTGCGACCGCCACCGCCGAAATCGGTTCGCCGACCTTTACGGCGCCCGTGAACCGCTCCGGCACCCAGAAACTGACAAGAATCGCGGACCGGTCCTCGATGGTCGCGATCACTGTCTGGGTTGTCACGGCATTGCCGTTGTCGACCTGGATGATGCCGATTGTACCCTCGATCGGCGCGACGATAAGCCGATCGTCGAGATCGTTCTGCGCGCTGCGTACGCCGAGGGCGGCATTGTCGAGGGCGAGTTGCGCGTTGGCGCGCTGAACGGCGGTGACCGTGCTGGACGACCCAAGTTCGTCGTAGCGCTTCACTGTCGCCTGCGCGTCGTTGAAGGCCAGTTTGGCCTTGTCGAGCGCAATCTGCTGGGCATCGGAGTCGAGCCTGGCAATGACATCGCCGGCTTTCACGGCGCTGCCCGATTGAACCAGGATCTGCGTGAGCGTGCCGCTCGCCTTGGGAGTGACCGTTACCGAATGCAGCGCCACGCCGTCACCGAGCGCGTTGAGCCTGTCGTTGACGACGCCGGTTCCCACAGGCTGGGTGACCACGAGCGTCGCGCGGCCTCCGAAGCCGCCGCCAAACCGTCCCCGCCCCGCGCCGCCTGGCGCGGCCCCCGGCCCGGCGCTTCCAGCCGCCGCCTCGGTGCCATTGGTCGCAGACGAGAAGGGAAGCGTGATCCCCCAATTCTTCAGGGCTTGCTGGCCGCCGGGGAACAGGTATCCCCAGCCGGCACCAGCGATCACGACTATCACCAGCGCGACAAGCGCCTGTTTCCACCAAGCCATCCAGCTTCCCGCTTTCCCCGATGTGTCCGCTTCGTCCGTTTCCGGCCGGCAAGTCCAAAGCCTGCCAGGGCCGATCGATCAGACGCTATACTTGGCGAATATATCGGGACGGGGCGCACCGTCGCGTTAAATCTCCGTAATGCTGGACGTTTTCCTCGCCCCTAGTTGGGGACAACCAGCATGACCATCGCAATGAACAGGATCGTCGCTGCGGCGGTCGCACCCGCCAGGACAAGCCAGAATGGCGATGGGCCGCTGCGGAGCGGTTCAAGGCCGGTTTCATGGGCGCTGTTGTTGTCAGGCGCCATAACTCTTGTCAGCATCATCGTACTACCCCCTCAAGCCGGTTTCCGCATTCCGGCGACCCGCTCCGCGGGCCCCACAGGAAACCGATGCATCAGGGGTATCACAGACGTCTTGAGCGCAATTTTATGCAAAACCCGCATTTTTCGCGGCGCGATTAAGGGCTTGGCAAGCATGGCCGGCCCGCTGGCCGCAACGGGGAGACCGGCAAATTGCCCGGCGGTCTCGCCTCACGTCTCCCGCCGGGTGACGGCCTCTCGCATCTGGTTCGGCGTGACCCCATACGCCTTGCGGAAATGCGCGTAGAACTGGCTGAGCGAATTGAAGCCGGACTGAAAAGCGATGGCCTCGATCGGCGTGCCGCTCTCGAACAGCAGGGCGCGGGCCCGAACCAGCCGCATTCGGATCACGAAGCGTCGCATCGGGACGTGCATCACGCTGGTGAACAGGCCAAGCGCATAATTGGGGTGCAATCCGACCGCCCCCGCGACGTCCTCGGCCCGGAACTGTTCGTCCAGGTGTTCAAGGATGAAACGCAGCATGGCAACGACGTGCCGGATCGGCGTGGCCCGGTGCGGTTGAACCGGCCGGGACGCCAGGAGCCCCGAGAGCACCGTTTCCCACCCGGTCAGTGTCGCGCGGCGGAACATGGCGGCAAGTTCCGATTTCAGGACCTCCAGCCTGTCGGCATTGCCGCTGCGATAGTCCGAATACCATCGCATCAGCGTCGCCTCGTCCATCGCTCCTTCCGGCAGTGCGATCACGCTGCCAGACAGCAACGCTTCATGCATTGCGCCGATATGCGGCATCATGAGGAAGGCGTCGAGCGGCAGATACACGTTGCACATCCGTGCCTCGCCCCTTGGGCCGAGATCGATGCCAGTAGAGCGGTGCGGAATTCCCGCCCAGAAGATCAGTGGCCGTCGCGCCGGAACGCCGAGCGGGCGACCGTCGAACAGGTAGTCGATGCTGCCCTCGGTCAGCCAGTTCATCTCGATATGCCCGTGGCGGTGTTCCGCCGCCATCAGTTGTGGCGTCAGCCAGCGCATGCCGAACCGGCCGAATGCCGGGTGGCGGGCATAGAAATGCCGATCCGGCCTGATGGTGTTGGGCGCGATAGGCGCGGTACTTGCGGTGGCTGGCACGGTCAGGCCCACGAATCTTAGAAAACCGGAATATCCTACTAGAATTCCGCATTGAGTGAAATGTCTTCGCACCGATAGATAGGAGCGCGATTTGCGACGGGTGCGCAGGGCGCCACGAAAATGCGCGGGGAGAAACGGGCATGTTGACACATCCCAGGATCACATTCATTGGCGCCGGCTCGACGGTTTTCATGAAGAACATCGTCGGCGACATCCTCCAGCGCCCGGCGCTGGCCAATGCGACGATAGCGCTGATGGACATCGATAGCGCCCGCCTGCAGGAGAGCGAAGTCGTGGCGCGCAAACTCGTCGCCACGCTGGATGTGCCTGCAAGGGTTGAGACCTATACCGACCAGCTCAGGGCACTTGAGGGCGCCGATTTCGTGATCGTCGCCTTCCAGATCGGCGGATATGAGCCCTGTACGGTGACCGATTTCGAGGTGCCCAAGAAATTCGGGCTCCGCCAGACCATCGCCGACACCCTGGGGATCGGTGGCATCATGCGCGGCCTGCGCACCGTGCCGCACCTCTGGCGCATCTGCGAAGACATGCTGGTGGTCTGTCCCAACGCCATCATGCTGCAATACGTCAATCCCATGGCCATCAACACATGGGCGATTGCGGAGAAATATCCCCAGATCCGGCAGGTCGGGCTGTGCCACTCGGTCCAGGGCACCGCGTTCGAACTGTCGCGTGACCTCGATATTCCGCTCGAGCGGATCCGCTATCGCGCCGCCGGCATCAACCACATGGCGTTCTACCTCGAATTCGAGGAGCGCATGCCGGACGGATCCTATCGCAATCTGTATCCCGACCTTGTCGAGGGCTATCGCCAGGGCCGGTTCCCAAAGCCCAGTCACTGGAATCCGCGCTGCCCCAACAAGGTGCGCTATGAAATGCTGACGCGGCTCGGCTATTTCGTCACCGAGAGTTCGGAGCATTTCGCCGAATACACGCCCTGGTTCATCAAGCGCGACCGTCCCGACCTGATCGAGAAGTTCGGCATCCCGCTCGACGAATATCCCAAGCGCTGCGTCGAACAGGTCGCCCGCTGGACCCGGGAGGCGGAACAATATCGCAAGGCCGACCGGATCGAGGTCAAGGCCAGCAACGAATACGCGTCCGCCATCGTGAACTCGGTCTGGACCGGCGAGCCTTCGGTAATCTATGGCAACCTGCGCAATGGCGGCGCGATATCCTCCCTCCCGGAAAATTGTGCGGTCGAAGTTCCCTGCCTTGTCGATCGTTCCGGCATACAGCCGACCCGCGTCGGGGAGCTTCCGGCACAATTGACGGCCCTGATCCGCACCAATGTCAATGTGCAGGAACTCACGGTGAAGGCGTTGATGACCCAGAACCGCGAACACATCTATCACGCTGCCATGATGGACCCCCATACCGCCGCCGAACTCGATCTGGAGCAGATCTGGCAACTGGTCGATGAACTGATCGAGGCGCATGGCGAATGGTTGCCGGCATGGGCGCGGGGGCCGCGTTCGCGCCAGGTCGCCTGAAACCCGCCGCATTTTCCGGCGAGATGGGCGCAACTCGACCTTGCCGGGGGCCAGGCTGAACGATGAACGGACTTGATCGCCGCTCGCTGTTGATCGGGGGCGCCGCCATGCTGGCGGGCGCGACCGTTCTTCCTGTCGGAGCGTTTGCCGCCGCAGTGGCAAGCCCGCCGCCGGCGGAAATGGTCGCGGCGGTAAACGCATTGCGCAAGCGCTATCGCGTTGGCCCTTTGGCCCTGAACGACCGGCTGCAGCGGCACGCCGAGTACCAGGCGCGCCTGATGGCGGAGCGCGATACGCTTTCCCACGATCTCGGGCCTGGGCTTGGTCTGCGGGAACGCTCCGACAAATTCGGCTATCACGGTGTGATCGGTGAAAATGTCGCTGCGGGCTATCGTACGCTGTCCGACGTTCTGGACGGCTGGATGGCGTCGCAGGGCCATCGGCGCAATCTCTTGCGGCCGAATTTCAGCGAGTTCGGTCTTGCCTATGCCACCCTGCCGCGCAGCCGCAAGGCACGCCAGCACATCTACTGGGCGATGGAATTCGGCGGCCATACCATCGACTGAGCGGGCCGGTGCAACCATCGTCGATATCGCCTTTGTCCTGACTTCGGGCTATCACCCTCCTTGAGGCCATTGGAGCGGATGGGCACGGTATGCAGGTCGACAAGCAGGCGGTGGCCCCGGAAGGCTTCAGTCTCGATGCGCGCTGGTCCGCGGTCATGGACGAAGCACTGCGTCGTCCACCCATCCCCGCGAACGCGCCCGGTCATGCCGCGGCTCTTGCCTTCCTGACCAGCAACGATGAGGCCGACGCCCATCGTGCCCATATGCTCCAACTGCTTGCCGGCTGGGGCGCGGCGGTCGAACTGGACCGGTCTGACCAGATCCTCGCCAGCACCTATGCGCTGCAGGTGAAATGGGAGCGCCACACAGAGTTTTGCGCCATAGTGGTGATTTCGCGCGCCGGACACAGCCAGAGGGATCTGGGCGCGTGGCCGCCATTTCCCGCCCAGTGGCGCAAGGACTGTCCCGGGCAGCTGATCGGCGCGCTCAAGATCGCGCTCGAACCCAAGGGCAGCCCCGCCTTTGTCCCCGGCTTCATCGACGAAACCGGCGCCATGAACCGGGTCCTTTCGGAAGTGAATGCCGGGGCGGCGACCGTCGAAGCTTCGCTTCGGCCCGCTGGCGACGGATATGTGCATTTCTTCGTGCGGGCCGAGGAACCCGAGCCCTCGCGTCTAGGGCGGCTGGTGCAGCGCCTGATCGAGGTCGAAACCTATCGCACGCTCGCGCTCTACGCATGGCCCGATGTGCAGGAGATCGGGCCGCGCCTCAACGAGATCGACAATGGCCTTGTTTCCCTGACCGAGGCGCTGGGTACCGTGCAGCAGGGCGGCGAACAGCAATTGCTGGACCGGCTGACCGAACTCGCGCGCGATCTCGAGCATATCACCGCCCGCACGCATTTCCGGCTCAACGCCTCCATCGCCTATCACGATCTGGTCCAGCGCCGTCTCGAGGACCTCCGCGAAGTCCGGGTCGAGGGCAGCCAGCGGCTGTCGAGCCTCGTCAATCGGCGCCTCAGCCCGGCGGCCCGCACCTATGCCGCGATCCTCAGGCGGCAGGGCGAGATGTCGGAACGCATCTCGCGCACCAGCGACCTGCTGCGCAGCCGCATCGACGTGGAACTGGCCCGCCAGAACCAGGATCTTCTGGCATCCATGGACCGCCGCGCGCACCAGCAATATCGCCTGCAGCAGACCGTGGAGGGGCTCTCGGTCGTCGCCATCAGTTACTACGCGATCGGCATCGTCTCATATCTGCTGACGGCACTGTCGGGCCTTGTCCACGGGCTTGAAGTCAAGGTTTGGACCGGCGTCGCGGCGCCTGTCGTGCTGCTTGCCGTCTATCTGGCCATGCGGCGCCTGAGGTCGCGCTTTCACGACGAATAGGCGGTCTCAGGCATCATTGCGCGTGGTGACGGTTCGGGACACCGCGTCGCGCCATCCCTGGAGTCTCGCCATCCGGGTCGTCTCGTCCATATGAGGCGTGAAGCGCCGGTCGAGCGCCCAGGAACTGGCGAACGCCTCAGCGTCTGGCCAAACTCCGACCGCCGACCCCGCCAGCCAGGCTGCGCCCAGGGCGGTTGTCTCCAGAATGACCGGCCGGTCCACGGGCGCATCTAGGATGTCGGCGAGCGCCTGCATCGTCCAGTCCGAGGCCACCATGCCGCCGTCGACCCTGAGCACCGTGGCCTCGCCCCCGTCCTGCCAGTCGCGCCGCATGGCGTCGAGCAGGTCACGCGTCTGGTAGCACACCGATTCCAGCGTCGCGCGGGCGAACTCGGCCGGTCCGCTGTTGCGGGTCAGCCCGAACATCGCGCCGCGCGCTTCCGCATCCCACCAGGGGGCCCCGAGCCCCACAAAGGCGGGCACGAGATAGACGTGCTGTTCGGGGTCGGCCTTTTCCGCCAGCGCTCCGGTCTCATCGGCCGACCTGATGATGCCGAGGCCGTCGCGCAGCCACTGGACCGCCGCCCCGGCCACGAATATCGAACCCTCGAGCGCGTAGGTCGTCTTGCCGCCGAGCCTGTAGGCAATCGTCGTCAGCAGCCGGTTGTGCGAGCGCACCAGGTCCTCGCCCGTATTCAGCAGCGCAAAACATCCCGTGCCATAAGTCGATTTCATCATGCCTGGCGCAAAACAGGCCTGTCCGATCGCTGCGGCATGCTGATCACCGGCCACGCCGCGAATGGGGATGGCAGCGCCAAACAGCGATGCCTCGGTCGTCCCGAAATCGTCGGCGCAGTCTCGCACGTCGGGGAGCAACGCGCGAGGCACGCCCAGCAGGCCCAGCAATTCCTCGTCCCAGGCGTTGGAGGCGATGTCGAATATCAGGGTCCGGCTGGCATTCGTCGCATCGGTCAGATGCTTCTTGCCACCGGTCAACCGCCAGATCAGGAAACTGTCGACGGTACCGAAGGCCAGATCGCCCCTTTCGGCCCGCTCGCGGATGCCCGGCAGGTTATCGAGCAGCCATTTCAGCTTGGTGCCGGAAAAATAGGGGTCGAGCAGCAGCCCGGTCTTGCGGGTGAACAGCTCTTCCTTGCCCGCGCTGCGCAGGTCCGCGCAGATGTCCGCGGTCCGCCGGTCCTGCCAGACGATGGCGTTGTGTATGGGCCTGCCGGTCGCCCGGTCCCATACCACAACGGTTTCACGCTGATTGGTAATCCCGATGGCGGAAATGTCCGCTGCGGCGAGCCCGGCATCCTCAAGCGCGATGCGGCAGGTCTCGATCACCGAGTTCCAGATGTCTTCGGGATCGTGTTCGACCCAGCCCGACTTGGGGAAATGCTGCGCGAACTCCTTTTGGCCAACGCCAATGACCTTGCGGTCGGGGTCGAACACGATGGCGCGGCTCGAGGTCGTGCCCTGGTCGATGGCAAGGATATTGCCGCTCATGATCTCGAATCTCCCTCGATCAGCAATCCGTTCAACCGCCGAGATAGTCGGCGAGGGCTGCCTTTTCGCCGCTCGACAGCCGCAGGCCCAGTTTCGTGCGGCGCCAAAGGATGTCGTCCGCGGTTTTCGCCCATTCGTGGTCGCGCAGGTAGTTCACCTCGGCCTCCGTCAGCCCGCCGCCGAAAGCGCGGCCGAGATCATCCTCCGCCCGCGCGGCACCGACCAGCTCATAGGCCTTGCTGCCGTACTGGCGAAATAGTCGCCGGGCCTGCCGGGGGTCAAGGAATGCATACGCATTGGCAAACCTCTCGAGCTCAACTTCGAATTCGTCGAAAGCGAAGTCGCCCCCGGGCAGGTGCGAACGCGCGGTCCATTGCGGGCCCTTCTTGCCGAGCACGCCCTCGATGCGTTCCAGCACTTCCTCCGAGAGCCGCCGATAGGTGGTCAGCTTGCCGCCGAACACATTGACCAGCGGGGCCGAACCGCCGCCATGGTCGAGCTTGATGACATAGTCGCGGGTAGCCTCCTGCGCCTTGGATGCGCCATCGTCGAACAGGGGCCTAACGCCGGAATAGGTCCAGACGATATCGTCGCGCCCGAGCGGTTGCGCGAAATATTCGCCGGCGGCTGCAAGCAGGTAGTCTGTCTCCCCGTCGCTGATGTGGACGGCGTGAGGGTCGCCCTTGTAGTCGAGGTCAGTGGTGCCGATCAGGGTGAAGTCGGTCTCGTAGGGTATGGCGAAGAAGATGCGCCCGTCCCGGTTCTGGAAGAAATAGCACCGATCGTGTCCGTAGAGCCTGCGCAAGACGATATGGCTCCCCTGGACCAGCCGCACATTGTGCGTCTCCTTGCGGCCCTCGAGGGTATTGAGGACCTGATCGACCCACGGGCCGGCCGCATTGACCAGCATCCTTGCCGACACCGTTTCTTCCGCCCCGGTCTGCTGGTCGCGCACGCGAACGCTCCAGTGGCCGTTCTGGCGCGTGGCGCCGGTCACCTTCGTGCGGGTGCGGATCGTTGCCCCGCGTGCCGCCGCATCCATTGCGTTGAGGGCGACGAGCCGCGCGTCGTCCACCCAGCAGTCCGAGTATTCGAAAGCAAGGCCGAAGCCGGGCTTGAGCGGCTTTCCCGCCTCGTCCGTCTTCAGGTTCAGCGTGCGCGTCGGCGGTAGCCGCTTGCGGCCCCCGATATAGTCGTAGAGGAAAAGCCCGGCGCGCAACATCCATGGCGGCCGCAACCCCTTCTGGTAAGGCAGCACGAAGCGCAGTGGCCAGATGATATGCGGAGCCATGGCCCAGAGCACCTCGCGCTCCGTCAGCGCCTCGCGCACCAGGCGGAACTCGTAGTATTCAAGATAGCGCAAGCCACCGTGAATGAGCTTGGTGGCGGCCGAAGACGTTCCAGAGGCCAGGTCGTCCATTTCCGCCAGCATCACCGAATAGCCGCGACCGGCGGCGTCCCGCGCGATCCCGCAGCCATTCACCCCGCCGCCGATTACCAGCAGGTCGTATTCAGTTTTCCCGCTCATGCGGTCTGTCCCTTTTCGTCGGAGGCAATTTCGAGACGCACGCCACGCTCGGCGCAATAGCGTGCGATGTCTTCAGGGGGCGGTGCATCGGTGACCAGCGTCCCGATATCGCAAAGGTTTCCGATGCGGACAGGGGCGGTGCGGCTGAACTTGCTGGAATCTGTCACGAGTATCGTATGACGGGCATGGGCTATGATCGCCTGCGACACCTTCACTTCGCGAAAGTCGTAGTCCAGGATAGTGCCGTCGCCGTCGATCGCCGACGCGCCGATCACCGCGAAGTCGACCTTGAACTGGCGCACGAATTCGACCGCCGCTTCGCCCACGACGCCGCCATCCGAATGCCGGACCACCCCGCCGGCTATCACCACTTCGGCGCTTTCGACTTCGCGCAGGATATTGGCCACGTTGATGTTGTTCGTCACCGCCATGATGCCGTTGTGCCCGCGCAGGGCCAGCGCGACCTGTTCGGTGGTGGTGCCTATGTTGAGGATCAACGATGCCCCGTTCGGGATCAGCGCGGCGGCGCGCATGCCGATGCGCTGCTTTCCTTCGGCATTGAGCGTGCGCCGGGCTTCATAGGCGAAGTTGGTCGCCCCGGTCGGCAGGACCGCGCCGCCATGCACCCGCCCCAGCAGCTCGCGATTGCACAGGTCATTGAGATCCTTGCGAATTGTCTGTGGCGTCACAGAAAAATGTGCGGCCAGCCCGTCGACATCGACCTGGCCGTGTCGGCGTGCCATGTCCATGATCCGCGTTTGGCGTGGCGATAGCAATTGCACTGCGCACCTCTCGCGTTGGCGATAGACACGACTAGCGCACTTTCATTCGTTTTTAAAGCGCCAGCTTTCGACTAACTTTCGTAAATCTTCGTTTTGCTGCCAGATGCCAGCGACGTAATCGCCGGTCGCCGCGTTGACGGGGGTCGAGAATACGTGTCTGTTTTTCGGCGCCAGATAGGAGCCTTTCCGCCATGCTCGCCATCGTGAATGTCATTCTTCCCGTCTTCGCGGTTGTGGGGCTCGGTTATCTCGCCGTGCGCTTCAGGCTCTACCCGGCTTCCGGCGTTCCGGGCCTGGTGGCGTTCGTCAACAATTTCGCCACGCCCTTCCTGTTGTTCAGGGCGATGCTGACGGCTGATTTCGCCTCCGCATTCAATCCCGCGATCATCGGTCCATTCTATGCCGGGGCGCTATTCTCGCTGCTGGCCGGCAGCCTTGTCGCCCGGCGCTTCTTTGGCAATCGCCCCGGGGAATCGGTTTCCTCGGGTTTTTCGGCGACCTTTTCCAACACCGTGCTGATCGGCATCCCGGTCGTGCACCGCGCCTATGGCGATGCGGCCATGCCGGTGATCTATTCGATCATCGGCCTGCATTCTCCCGCGCTGATCACGCTTGGCATGCTGGTGATGGAACTGGCGAGGCGCGATGGCGGCAAGGCGTCGACCGCCCTCCTGCAGGCGATCCCGCGTGTCTCGCGCAATCCGTTGCTCATCGGCATCGTGTGCGGCGTGATTGGCAATTTCGCCGGCCTGAGATTGCCCGAGCCTGCCGATGCGTTCACCTTGATGATGTCGCAGGCGGTGCTGCCGGTCGCCCTGTTCGGCCTCGGCGGTGCGCTGAACCAGTATCGGCTGGCCGAGAACTGGCCGCTGGCCGGCGCGATGTCGACCCTCAAGCTGCTCGTGCACCCCACCATCGCCTGGGTGCTGATGGTGCCCATTCTCAGGGTCGATCCGCAGATCGCGCGCTTCGGGGTGCTGCTGGCGGCCATGCCGAGCGGCATCAATACCTATGTCTTCGCCACCTATTACGACCGCGCGGTGAACGTGGCGACCAACACGATCCTCATCTCGACATTGGCCTCGGTACTGACCCTGTCCCTGTGGCTGTTTCTGCTGGCCGGCTGAACCTGCAGACCCAAATGCGGCAGAACAGGGCCTTGGGGCCACGGTGTCGATGCCGCCGGAACCGCAATGGCTTTACTGCGCGGATTCCGCCAGGGCCGCGACTTCTTCAGCCGCAAGGTTCTCCGCGCCAATGGCGGGCACGCATCGCACCGCAATGGCGCTTGTTGCATCCAGCCCGACCGCGACCCGCACATATGCATCGGTCGGGCAACGGCCAAGCGCCGCGTCGAACCCGATCCAGCCAAGGTTTTCGTCGAACGCCTCGGCCCACGCATGTGTTGCTGAGAGGTCGCCGTCCTCGGCAACATAGCCGGTGACGTAACGCGCCGGAATGCCGAGGGCCCGGGCGCCGCCAATGAAGGCGTGGGCGAAGTCGGCCGCGGTGGCCTCGTCGCGTTCGTCGTCGTCGCGCTCATCCTCCTTGCCAAAACGCATGTTTTCGCCAATGCGCAGCATCAGGCCGTGCAGCGTATCGATCAGTTCGGGGCCACGGGTCGGCGTGCCGCGGAATTTGGAGAAGAGCGTCACGTTGGCCCGGGTGAGCGGCGTGACGCGGCGGAAAAGCGCCGGCACCGGGTCGCCTTCAAGCCGGCCGACGACACCCGAACTGTCGATCGTTTCCACCAGCCCCTCGACCGTGATCCCCAGGCGGTCGCCGGGTGTGCTGTTGCCCACAAGCAAGGCGGCATTGCCATAGGCGTCCCTGAAGCGCGCCCCGACCTGCGCGCCTTCGACCGCCACGTTCCAGGAATGCACGCGCTGGCTTTCGAACGACCTGGGCGTGACCAGAAGGTGGCCCGAGATTCGCAGGGGCTCGGGGTCGAAAGCGAAAGTCATCTGATGCCGGATTGCTATTCTCATTGGGTTCCGATCCGGGCTCAGTAGAAATTGTAGGCTTCCGACAGCGTCTCGGTCAGCCGCCCGTTGCGCTCGATGAATTCGGTGAGGAACTCGTGCAGACCGCGCTTGAAAATCCGGTCCATGTCGTTCTCCGCCAGCATCCTGAGCAGTCCTTCCGCATCGTCATGGGCGGGCCCGCGCTCGCCGTGCAGCAGCTGCAAGGTGGCCAGCGAACGGGAAAGGTGCTGCGCGCAATAGTTCAGGGACCGCGGCATTTCAGGGCGAAGGATCAGGAAATCGGCGATGTTCCAGGCCTGGTAGCGCTCGCGATACATATGCCGGTAGGCGCGGTGAGCCGAAGCTGCCCTCAGGATCAGCGTCCATTGCAGCATGTCGATCTCGCTGCCCAGCAGATTGGCGCGCGGCAGCAGCACATAGTACTTCACGTCGAGGATGCGCGCGGTATTGTCGCCCCGCTCGACATAGGTCCCGGCCTGCAGGAAGGCGAAGCCCTCATTGCGCAGGATCGTGCCAAGCAGGGCACCGCGGAACCGTTGCGAGGCCGCCCTTATCCACTGAAGCACTTCGGGCAGGCGCGATCCCGTGACCTGGCCGGGCCGAATCTGGGAAAATTCGAGCCAGGTTGAATTCAGGCTCTCCCACATGTCGGTGGTCAGTGAAGTGCGCTCGGAACGCGCATTCGTGCGCGCCTGCTTCAGGCAGGAAAGAACCGATGATGGATTGGTCGCGTCGAACAGCATGAAATGGGCGACATTGGCCGCATTGGCTGGCTTGTCGAGCGCCGCGAATTCCTCGTCCATTTCCGCGGCGCGCAGCATGGAAACAAGATGATCGCTGCCATTTCCGTCGCGCTGTTCGGTCAGGGACATGCGATAGCCGACATCGAGCAGGCGCGACATGTTCTCGGCGCGCTCGATATAGCGCGAGAGCCAGAACAGGTTGGCGGCGGTCCGGCCCAGCATGCTCATTCGTCCTCCAGCACCCAGGTGTCCTTGGTGCCGCCGCCCTGGGACGAATTGACCACGAGCGAGCCGTTCTTGAGCGCCACTCGCGTCAGTCCCCCGGGCGTGATGCGGATGCGGTCACCCACCAGAACGAAGGGCCTCAGATCGACATGGCGCGGCGCGATGCCCTTGCCCACATAGGTGGGGCAGGTCGAAAGGGCGAGCGTGGGCTGGACGATATAGTTGTCGGGCCTGGCCTTGATGCGCCGGGCGAATTCGGCCCGCATCTTGCGGGTCGATGTCGGCCCCACCAGCATCCCGTAGCCGCCCGAGCCGTGCACCTCCTTGACCACCAGTTCCTCCAGATTGTCGAGGACATAGGCGCATTCGTCCTCGTTGGAGCAGTTGTAGGTGGGCACATTGCTCAGCAACGGCTTTTCGCCAAGGTAGAAATCAATGATGTCGGGGACGTAGGTATAGACCGCCTTGTCGTCGGCGATGCCGGTGCCCGGGGCGTTGACCAGCGTCACGTTTCCGGCGCGGTAGGCGTCGAACAGCCCGGCAACGCCCAGATAGGAATCGGGGCGGAAGGTGAGCGGATCGAGAAAGTCGTCGTCGATGCGCCGATAGATGACGTGCACCCTTTCCGGGCCGCGCGTGGTGCGCATGAACACCTTGCCCTCGTCCACGAACAGGTCATGGCCTTCGCACAAGTGGGCGCCCATCTGGTCGGCGAGAAAACTGTGCTCGAAATAGGCCGAGTTGTGGATGCCGGGCGTCAGGACGACGAGCGTTGCGTTTTCCTGGGTCCCCTCTGGCGCCACGCTTTCAAGGGTCCGCCGCAGGTTCTCGGGGTAGTTCTCGACGGGGGCGACCTTGAGCTTTTCAAACAGGTCGGGGACCAGCGACAGCATCGCCTCGCGGTCCTCGATCATGTAGCTCACCCCCGATGGGGTGCGCAGGTTGTCCTCCAGAACGTAGAAATCGTCGGGCCCGACGCGGACGATGTCGACGCCGATGATGTGCGAATAGACACCCAGCGGCGGTTCGAGCCCCATCATTTGCGGACAGAATGCGTCGTTCTGCACGATCAGCTTTTCCGGCACCCTTCCGGCCTTGATGATTTCCTGGCCGTGATAGATGTCGTGAAGGAAGGCGTTGAGCGCCCGCACCCGCTGTTCGATGCCGCGCGACAGGCGCCGCCACTCCGCCGCCGCGATGATGCGCGGTATCACATCGAACGGAATGAGGCGCTCGGTCGCCTCGTCCGTCCCATAGACCGCAAAGGTGATTCCCGAGCGCCGGAAGGCTGCCTCGGCATTGGCAGACATGGCCTTCAGGCTCCGGCCCGGCTGCGCCTCCAGCCAATCGGAGAGAACGCGGTACGGTTCGCGTATCGAGCCGTCCGCATTGAGCATTTCATTGAACGCCGGCCTGTCTCCCATCGCTCCCTGCTGGTGCTGCGGCAAATCCCTCTTGCCTGCCGATTGGTGCACATTTGCGCCATTGCGTCCAGCACCCTTTTGGCAGCCCAACTCCAATAGTATTGACGCTTCACCGGCTTGGCGGGTCGTCCGGTTCAAGATCGATCCGGTAGTCGACACCCGCCCAGCCATTGCGCTGGGGGAAATGCAGCGTGAAGTCGATCCTCTCGTGGCTGCCCAAATCCGCCGCCGTGACCAGCACGCGATGCATCCCGAAGGGCACTTGCGTTGCGCTCCGGTCGGCAGGAGCTTTCCAGCCGTCGAACCCATAACGCAACACGAAAGGTTCGTCGCACTCGATGGCGAGCGCGCGCCCCTGTGGCATCGCCTGGAACGCGGCATCGGCGCGCCAGTGCCAGGTCCTGGCCGTCGGCCGCTTGCCGCCGTATCGGCGCTCGACGCCCTCCATCAGTTCAACGGGGCGCCCGGTGTCGCGCGCGACCAGCAGCTTGATGAATTCGGCATGGGCCCACACCAGCGGCATCGCGCTGCCCGACGGCCGGCCAGGTTCAAGGCCCCGTTCGGGTATGGCCGCGCGGTCCCAGATCTGCTCGGGCAGGAGACCGCCCGGGCCTGTCATGTGCGCCATGGCCTCGAGATAGGGCAGGGCGTTGTCACCGGACATTACCGCGTAATGTCCGCGCTCGCCGGTCAAAAGCGGCCAGAGCCGGCCGATGCCGGTGCCGTCGAACGGTGCACCGTCGGCGTGCTCGCCATAGCCGTCGCCATTGTAGCGGTGATAACTGGGGCCGCTGGGCGTTTCCACGCGCAACAGGCCTTCGGTCACCTTCAGGGTGTCCGTGATCCGCTGGTCGTCGGGTTGCCTGAGGCCCGTTCGCACCAGATACAGATATTCAAGGCCCACCAGTTCGTCCGCTTCCACCGGTCCGTCGGTGGTGTTCTTCACCGCGATCCGGCCCCGCAGGGCGCCATCGGAGTCCGGAGGAGCGATCCGCACGTAATAGCCGTCGACCCCGAAGCGTTCGCACAGCGGGCCGCCGCGCACATAGGTCAGCGATTCGATACGTTCATTCCAGCAGTCGGCGACGGACAGCGCATACTCGGCTTCATCGGGGTCGAGAAAATCGGTGGCCGCCACAAGTCCCACCACGGCAAAGGCCAGGGTGAAGGGATTCGCGCCGGCGTTTTCCTCCCAGCGGTCCTGTGGGCTGAACGGCCCGTTTCTCAGGATGTGCCGGGCCGCGCCGCGAACCATGCCCGCGATGCTCGATGCTGGCGGGAGCGCCCCCAGGCTGCGCAGTTTCGATGCGAGCACGATCGGAAACGCGACCTCGTCAAGTTGCTCGCCTGTCCAGTAGGGCCGTCCGTCGGGGAAATAATTCTGCGACCAGCCCCCCGAGGGCTGCTGGGTAGCGATCAGATAGGCAAGCATGCGGCAGGCATCGTCGACCTGCCCCACCGCGACCAGCGCAAGCGCGGCTTCCACCGCGTCGCGCGTCCACACCAGGTGATATCCACCCAGGTCATTGTGGCTGTTGCCCCAGGGGATACTCAGGCTTGCCACCAGCGATCCGGGAAAGGTCTGGTCCTCGTGCACCTTGAGCACCAGTGCGGAGAGTTCCGCCTCGCGCTTGAGTTCAGGCGAAACATGGGGAACGTCGAGTGTCTGCGCCCAGGCTTCCCAACCTGCAATGAAGGTCTGGCGGGTCGATGAGAAGTCCTCCGCCAGCACCGAGCGGGCAAGGGTGCGCGCACCCTCGAGCGTGCGCGAGAACGAGAGCGCCAGGATTCCGCTATTGTCGGCAAGTTCACCCATGAGCGCGACATTGCCGTTCTCGGCCTGCGGGTACTGCCAGCGCATTTCGCCATGTGCATCGAAATCCTGCCAGCCATCGGAAACCCCGACATAGCCGGCGCTGGAGCGCGCAAAACCGCCGTCCGCGGCGAGGCACAACG
Source organism: Devosiaceae bacterium (assembly GCA_036563245.1). Lineage (GTDB taxonomy): Bacteria > Pseudomonadota > Alphaproteobacteria > Rhizobiales > Devosiaceae > DATCMU01. The sequence goes on from DATCMU010000005.1 coordinate 38,235, forward strand.
CGATATTGGGCTTGGCCGCGACGAGGTCGCCGCTTGCATAGGCGTTGTTGTCCCACCCATTGCCATCGAGATGTGGCGCGAGGAGGGGATAGAGCCGTAGGTCGTCGCCCTCGAGCCGATATCGGATCAGCATCGCATCGCGCGAGGGGGCGGGCAGGTATTCGAGTTCGAGCTTGTAGCCTTCCCCTCGATGGGTGACGCTGACCAGCGGCACATGCGGCTTGAGCGTGCTCAGTGTGTAGCGCTGCACGCGCTTGACCTCGTACCAGCCCTTGGGACCGGCAATTATGAATCCCAGGTCGCGTATTTGCGGGGCGCCGGTCGAGGGCCAGTAGACTTCGTTCAGGATGCCGAAGCCGATCGTCGCCCATACCCGGCTCGCACCGAGTGCGGTGGTCACCATGTCCTTGGCGCTCGATGTCCAGGTTGGGGAGATTCCGGGTTGCCCAGGTGCCTGCATGCTATCCGTCATTTCAGCCTCCGTGTGCGAAGTCGGGGTAATCGGTCATCCCGCCGTCGACGAAGATGCTGGTGCCGGTCAGGTAACTGGCAAGATCGGATGCCAGGACCACCGCCATACGCGCGATGTCTTCGGGTTCGCCGATCCGGTCCAGCGGTATCTTTTCCAGGAGATCGGCAAGCCCCTTGGGATCATCCCAGACGTTTTGGTTGATTGGCGTGCGCACCGCGCCAGGTGCCAGTGCCACCACGCGGATCCCGTGCGGTGCCGATTCCTGGGCAAGTGTCTTGGTCATCATGGCGATCGCCGATTTCGAGGCGGCGTACGCGCTGTACCCCGTCCATGGAATGGCCTCGTGCACCGACGACATGTTCACGATGACGCCAGAGCGCTGCGGCACCATGCGCTTGAGGGCTTCGTGCGCGCATTGGAAGGCGCCGAACAGGTTGACTTCGATGACCTTGCGCCATGCAGCGTGGTCGGCTTCCCATGCCAGCATTCGCTTGCCGTCAATCCCGGCATTGTTGACCAATACATCGATGCCGCCCCAGGCCGCATCGATATCGTCGAACATTGCGGCAACGGCATCGGGATCGGAAACGTCGGCCTCGATGGCGAGTGCGCGGCGGCCGGTGGCGGTTATGGCGGCCTTGAGATCCCGGGCCGCGTCCGGTTGCGCGACATAGTTTATCGCAACGTCGGCGCCGGCCTCGGCATATGCCTTGGCAATGGCCGCGCCGATCCCGGAATTGCCTCCGGTCACAAGCGCGCGTTTTCCGGTAAGATCGACAGCAAGCATAAAAATATCTCCCTGCTTGGAACGGGCGGGATGGTGGGGTGAACGCACGAAATGTGCAAAGAAATGGCGCCGCAGATTTGAGGCGCTAAAGAGAACGCATTGAACCTGCGCATCAAATGAGGCACCTTTTGGCCCGGTCGCGCAGACGTGAACAGATGTCCGGTCAAGGGCTTGTCGCGATCCTGAATGCGGCAATGGGGTGGGCGGTCGTGCTTTCCAAGGATGTTGAAGTGCTTGTGACCAATCGCCTGCCCGATGGGTGCGAAGAAGCGCTCGACAGCGCGTGCACGCCGCATCGGCTCTATCGGGCTTCGGACCGTGACGGGATGCTCGATCGCGTCGGGCCCCGTATCAGGGCGGTGGCAGGTGGAAACGTGGATGGGGCGCTTATGGCGCGTCTCCCCGCGCTCGAGATCATCGCCGGTTTCGGTGTCGGCTACGACAGCATCGACATCGAACTGGCGAAGGCGCGCGGTATCCGTGTGTCCAATACCCCGGACGTACTCAATGACGCTGTGGCCGAGTTGACAATGGGGCTGATGATCGCGCTCGCCCGTCGCATTCCCGAAGCGGATCGCTTCGTTCGCGGTGGCCGGTGGCCGGGGGGAGGCTTCGGCCTGACCGCCGAACTGACCGCGGCAACGGTTGGCATCGTTGGGCTTGGCAGGATCGGGCGCGAAGTCGCGCGGCGCTGCGACGCCATGAAGATGCGGGTCGTCTACCACGGCCGCCGGCAGCAGGCCGACGTCCCCTATCGCTACTATGCGAACCTGGTTGAAATGGCCGGGGACTGCGACTGGCTTGTCGCGCTGGTGCCGGGAGGCGAGGGAACCCAGGGTCTGATTTCGCGAGAAGTGCTCGAGGCGCTCGGGAGCAGGGGGCGGTTTGTCAATTTGGGTCGCGGTTCCATCGTCGACGAACCCGCGCTTGTCCACCTTCTGGCGACCGGTGGGCTTGGTGGCGCAGCGCTCGACGTCTTTGAGAATGAGCCCGATATCCGTCACGAATTCCTTGCCTTCGACAATGTCATCCTGTCTCCGCACCAGGGCAGCGCCACGGTGACGACGCGGGAGGCGATGGGCGCCCTGATGCTCGACAACCTGAAGGCCCATTTTGCCGGCCAGCCGCTTCTGACGGCGGTGGTCTGACGCCTAGCCGTCCATCGCCCGCTTGCGTCCCGTGATCATCGCGCCGACAAGGTTTTCTCTGTGCTTGAGCGAAGCGAAGATGACGCCCGCGACATGCAGCGGCACAGCGACCAAGAAAAGGTCGGCCAAAAGGCCGTGCACCTCTTCCAGTTCGCGATGCCCGAGCCCGAACAGGTTCATCCCCCTGTGGGTCATCACATAACCGGTCACCCCCAGCGAAAGCGTCAGCGCCATCATGAACAGCACCATGATCCCGCCAAGCGGATTGTGTCCGATATGGCGCGGGGCCGTGCCGGTCAGCATCTGCCAGGAATAGCGGGCAAGGTGGACCGGGCCCTTCACGAAATCGGAGAACCTCGAATGGCGCGGGCCGACGAATCCCCACACGATGCGCGCCACGATCAGCGAAACGGCCAGGTATCCCAGCCAGACGTGCACGGTGTGCTGGCGATCGCGGATTTCATGGCTGAGCCAAGCCAGCACAATGGCGGTGGCAAAGATCCAGTGAAACAGTCTGGTCCAGATATCCCAGACCTTGACCGTGGCAGGCTGGGGCGTGTCGGCACTCATTCATGGGACTCCATGCCAGATGGGTTTTCTTGCACAAGAATGCGAACGGCAGGTCCGGCCGGCCAGTTAAATTGTGTTCATTGTCGTGAATTCCCGTTCATGAGCAAGCGGGGGCTTCCAGGTTCAAATCTGCTTGCAAGCCCTGTGCAGCGGCTTTCCAAAGCGCTTTGGAAGGCGTAGGAACGTGAGCAGGTCGAAGATTGGCATTCAGGTGGAGCAAGAGATGGGCGAATGGTGGCGTGGCGGCGTGATCTATCAGATCTACCCGCGTTCCTTTCAGGACAGCAATGGCGACGGAATAGGGGATCTCGAAGGGATGACCCGCCGGCTCGATCACATCGCCCGGCTTGGCGCGGACGCGATCTGGCTTTCGCCCATTTTTGCCTCGCCCATGGACGACATGGGCTATGACGTCTCCGACTACGAAGCCGTCGATCCGGTGTTCGGCGACCTCAAGGCGTTCGATGCACTGGTGGCGCGCGCTCACGATCTCGGCCTGAAGGTGATGATCGACCAGGTGCTCAATCACAGCTCGGATCGGCATGCGTGGTTCCAGGAAAGCCGCAAGTCGCGCGACAACCCCAAGGCCGACTGGTACGTGTGGGCCGATCCGAAGAAAGACGGGACCCCGCCCAACAACTGGCTCTCGGTTTTTGGTGGTCCGGCCTGGGAATGGAACCCCTCGCGCGGGCAGTACTATTTGCACAACTTCCTGGCAACGCAGCCGGACCTGAACTTCTTCAATCCCGAAGTCCAGGAGGCCATGCTGAGGATCCTGCGGTTCTGGCTCGACCGCGGCGTTGACGGTTTTCGCTTCGACACGGTCAACTTCTTCTTCCATGACAAGAAGCTGCGGGACGACCCGGCCGAGCGCCGCAAGAAGAACGCGCCGCCCGAATACAACCCCTACAACATGATGGATCACATCCATTCCAAGAGCCGGCCGGAGAACATCGCGTTCCTCAAACGCATCCGAAAGCTCATGGACGAGTATCCGGGCACCACGACGGTGGGCGAAGTCGGCGAAGCGCCCCGCCATGCGGTCGAAGTGATGGCCGCCTATACCTCCGGCGGCGACAAGCTGCACATGTGCTATTCGTTCGACATGCTGGGCCCCGACTTCACCGCCGCCCATTTCCGCAAGACGATCGAGGGCTTTTTCGAAGCGGCGCCGGATGGCTGGCCGGCGTGGAGTTTCTCCAATCACGACGTGATGCGCCAGGTGTCGCGCTGGGCCGACCACGCGGCGAACCCGGATGACTTCGCCCGGCTGTGCGCTGCGCTGCTTCTCGCGCTCAAGGGCTCGGTCTGCATCTACCAGGGCGAGGAACTGGGCCTGCCAGAGGCCGACCTTGAATATGAGGAAATCACCGACCCCCAGGGCAAGCGTTTCTGGCCCGACCACAAGGGACGTGACGGTTGTCGCACGCCCATTCCATGGGAAGCCGGCGATGCCCCGAACGGGTTCACGACCGGCAAGCCATGGCTGCCGATCAAGCCCGAACACTCCGCGCGCAATGTCGCCGAACAGGAATCCGCGCCACGTTCCGTGCTGGCTTTCTATCGGGAAATGCTGGCATGGCGCAGGCGGCACACCGCTTTGGTCGACGGCGCAATCGAGTTCATCAAGACCAGCGAGCCGGTCCTTGCGTTCCGGCGCAGCGCCCCCGAGGGCGCTTTCGTCTGCGTCTTCAACCTGTCACCGCAGGCCCAGACCCTGGCCCGCAAGCACCTGCCCGGGAATGTCGAATTGACCGACATTGTCCAGGGAGCGGCGATGGGCAAGAAGAAGCTCGAGCTCGGCCCGAACGGCTTCGCCATCCTGTCTGTCGGCCAGGATTGACGCACAGCGGCCGCCGGGCCCACGAGGGGCGCCGGTTTCTCCGGCGCTACTCGCCTATGCCGGCGTTGCCGTAGACGACCGGCGCGAAAGTGGTGGGATCGAAAAAGCGGTTGACCGTCCGGCCATCGGTGGTCTTCACGAAAGCTCTCAGGCAACCGCCCCAGACCTCGACACGATCGGTATTGACGCCCCGCAACCTGAGTTGGGTGAGTGAATACTCGAGCGCGTCGCGGACCACGTTGGGATACGGGGAAAGCAGGTCTGACGTCATCACGCAATCGCTCAGCCCCGCCGCGACCGCCGGAGTTGTTGCGAACTGGGGCGTGGCAATCCCCGCTGCTGCCAGCACGGCCGTCACTGCCGCGGCCCTGATGGTTCTGGTCATGGTCGGCTCCCGTTGAATGAAATGTGGCGGCCAGTCTGGCCCACTCCTCATATAGGTGCCAGTTAAGAATTGGAAAGCTGCGACGTGATGGCAGCGGCATGACCTATCCGCGGTCTTCCTGGGCAAGCCGGGCGATCAGGGGGATCGCGAAGCTGAGGACGATGAACCGCATCGTGTGGTGCGCGGCGATGAAGGCGGTGTCATAGCCCAGGGCGATGCCGAGCGCGCCCATCGCTTCCAGTCCGCCTGGTGCAAGACCAAGCCAGATCTGCCCGAACGGCATGTCGACCAGCAGGGCCAGTGTCGCGGCGACGCCGGTGACGATCAGGACCGCGGAAAGGGTCGCGGCCAGGCCGCCCAGTGCGCCCCGGCGCAATTCCTGGGGCCTCACGCCTGCAAATCGCGAGCCGATCAGCGCCCCCATGATGATGTAGGACACCGACGAAAGCTGCCAGGGCATGGCACCGTCATAAAGGCCCACCAGCTTGCCGATAGTGGCGACCGCCATCGATCCCAGAACGAAGCCCGCCGGCACGCGCAGTGCGGTGAATGCGAAGCCGCCCGCCACGCAGGCCGCTATCAGGCCGATCAAGGGGACCAGTTCAAGAGGGGCCGTATTCGACGTGGCGACGAGGTCGTGCATGGACATCACGCGCGCCACCAGCGGGACGAGCAGGGTGAGCATCATCACGCGGATGGTCTGGATGAGAACGACCTGGCGCGGGTCCCCATAGCCGGCGGCGGCAACCCCGAGAACGAACGAGAGGTGGCCGGGAAAGGCGGAGAGGTACGCCGTGGACCTGTCGATCCCGAAGACCCTGTTCAGCATAAGGCCCGTCACGGCGATGATGAGACCCAGCTCTACGACGAGCCCGATCAGGGTGACCGGCCACTGGCCGATGAGCGACAGGGTGTCGTGCCCGACATTGGTCCCAAGCGTCATTCCGATCAGCACGAAGGCGGTGTTGCGCACCGGCCCCGGCACAAGAGCGGGGGCGCCGGCGACCGCGGCAACCGAGACGAGGAATGCGCCCCCCACCAGCAGGCCCGCGGGGAGGTGGGCGGCAAGCGCCAGGAGGCCGCCTGCCAGCGACAGCGCCAGTGTCAGGACCGTGCGCAGGGCGGACGAACCCTTGGGCAACCTTATGCCCTGCGGGCTGGCAGCGCCGTCTCCACCAGACGCACCCAATAAGAGGTGCCTGCGGGGATGATCGCGTCGTTGAAGTCGTAGGTATCCTGGTGCAGGCCCGCCGTATTGCCCTGCCCAAGGAAAATATAGGCGCCCGGCAACGCCTGCAGCATGTAGGAAAAATCCTCGGAGCCCATGGAAGGCGGCACATTGCGGACCACGCGATCAGCCCCGGCGACGTCAATGGCCACCTGGGTGGCGAATTCGGCCTGCTCGGGGGCATTCACCGTGACCGGATAGCCAGGCATGTAGTCGATATTGACCTTTGCACCGAATGTGCGCGCAGTTCCCTCGACCACCTCGCGCAGGCGTGCCTCGATCTGGCCGCGAACCGTCTCGTCCAGCATCCTCACAGTACCCGTCAATCTCGCGGTACGCGGAATGACGTTGTGGGCATCGCCCGCCTGCAGCGTGGTAACCGACACCACCGCGGCGTGCAGAGGGTTTATGTTCCGCGATGCGATGGTTTGCAGTGCGTTGACCATTTGCGCTGCGATCATCACCGGGTCGATGCTGAGGTGGGGCATGGCCGCGTGCGCGCCGACCCCCTCGATTTCGATCGCAAACTGGTCTGCGCCTGCCATGATCGCGCCCTCGCGGATGCCGAACTGGCCTTCGGGCAGGCCCGGCCAGTTGTGCAGGCCATAGACCTCGGTCAGGCCGAATCGTTCCACAAGCCCATCATCCAGCATCGCCTTGCCGCCACCGCCGCCTTCTTCCGCGGGCTGGAATATGAGTGCCACCGTTCCCTCGAACTGACGCGTTTCCGCCAGATATCGCGCGGCTCCGAGCAGCATCGCGGTATGCCCGTCATGGCCGCAGGCGTGCATCTTGCCGGGTACCTGCGACGCATAGGGCTTGCCCGTCCGCTCCAGAATTGGCAGCGCATCCATGTCGGCGCGCAGCCCGATCACCCTTTGGGTCGATCCGCCACCGCCACGGATCAGGCCGACGACCCCGGTCCGGCCTATCCCCGTCACCACTTCATCGACGCCGAACGAGCGCAGAAGTCCGGCGACACGCTCGGCCGTCCGCTCGACATCGTACAAGAGCTCCGGATTGGCGTGAAAATCGCGCCGCCAGGCGACGATATCGTCCTGGAATTCAGCGATGCGGTTGATGACGGGCATGGGCTGCACTCTTGTCGTGATGCCGGGAAGTTTCGGCGCGTGCCCACCATTGGCCCCGGCGGTCGCCCGCGTCAACACCTCGCCGCCTGCGGCGGATGGTTCGGCGGTTGCTCCAAAACCGCATTGAATTTCGACCCCGAGGGCCTATAAAGGCCGGCGAAATGTCTCCCCGGAAAATGTGATGTTCGAAACCCTCAAGAAGGCACCCCTAGACAAGATTTTCGCGCTGATGGCCGAGTACAAGGCCGATCCGCGCCAGGGCAAGATCGATCTGGGTATTGGCGTATACAAGGATCACAGCGGCAACACTCCGATCATGTCGGCGGTCAGAAAGGCCGAGGCTCGCCTGATCGATGCGGCGAATACCAAGACCTATGTCGGGGTGACCGGCAATCGCGAGTTCTGCGATGCCATCACCGATCTCACCCTTGGCGACAGCGTGTCCAGGGACCGGGTGCGCTCTGTGCAGGCGCCCGGCGGCACAGGCTCGCTCTGGGTCATCCTTCAGGTCATCAACCGGGCCCGTCCCGGCGCCAGGGTGTGGATTTCCGACCCCAGTTGGCCCAATCACCGTCCGATGTGCGAGCTGGCTGGCCTTTCGCCCCAGACCTATCCCTATTTCGACAGGCAGACCGGCGGCGTGCGTTTCGAGGAAATGCTCGCCTGCCTTGATGGACTGGGCCCGGACGATGTGGTGCTGCTGCATGGGTGCTGCCACAACCCCACGGGAGCGAACCTGACGAACGAACAGTGGGACAAGGTCGCCGCAAGCCTCAAGCGTACTGGGGCATTCGCTTTCGTCGATCTCGCATATCTGGGCTTTGGCGATGGGCTGGAGGCAGACGCCTATGGCGTACGCAAGCTGGCATCGACCCTGGACGAGATGTTCATCGCCTTTTCGTGTTCCAAGAACTTCGGGCTCTATCGCGAGCGCGCCGGGTGTGCGATTGCCGTGGCCAGGAATGCCGATGCGGCGGACATCATCTACTCGCAGATGGGCAACGTCATTCGTGCCAGCTATTCCCAGCCCCCGGACCATGGTGCCGAGATCGTCCGCATCATCCTGACCGATCCGGCGCTGCGCGCCGAATGGCAGGAAGAACTCGAGCAGATGCGCACGCGCATGATCCGGTTGCGCGAGAAGCTGGCCGAAGCGATCCGCCAGCGATCGAATTCCCATGATTTCGATTTTGTCGCCGAGCATCGCGGCATGTTCTCGCTTCTGGGCCTTACCAGCGAGCAGGTCGGGAACGCCAAGCGCAACAAGGCCGTCTATATGATCGACGACAGCCGTATCAACGTCGCCGGCATTCCCGAGGACAGGATCGGCGAGCTTGCCGAGACGCTCCTCGCTGTCGCACGCTAGCGGTGCACGCGCGCTGATTCACCTGTTTGCCGATCTCGCCCCGCCGCCGGTTCATGGGGCCACCGAACAAGGAGATTGAAATGAAGTTCTTTGTCGATACCGCCGAAGTTGCCGACATCCGCGAATTGTACGAGACCGGGCTTCTGGATGGGGTGACCACCAACCCCAGCCTCGTGGCCAAGTCGGGCCGCGATTTCAAGGAAGTGGTCAAGGAGATCTGCGAGATCGTTCCCGGACCGGTCTCCGCTGAAGTGGCCGCGACCGATGCCGCGGGCATGATCAAGGAAGGCGAGGTGCTGGCCCGGCTTGCCGACAACGTGGTCATCAAGGTGCCGCTGACGATGGACGGGCTCAAGGCCTGCCATCATTTCTCGGGCAAGGGCATCAAGACCAACGTGACGCTGTGCTTCTCGCCGAACCAGGCGCTCCTGGCCGCAAAGGTCGGGGCCACCTACGTGTCGCCCTTTATCGGCCGTCTCGATGACATCAATCTCGAGGGCATGGAACTGATCGAGCAGATCCGTACCATCTATGACAATTATGCCTTCACCACCGAGATCCTTGCTGCCTCGATCCGCTCAGTGAACCACGTCACCCAGGCCGCCATGGCCGGTGCCGATGTGGCGACCATTCCGCCCGCCGTCGTGCGCAAGCTTGCCGAGCACCCGCTGACCGACAAGGGGCTGGCCGCATTCGTCGCCGACTGGAAGAAGACCGGTCAGAGCATCTTGTGACCGATAACGCCGGGCAGAACGGATAGGGCATGGCAGAGAATGGCATAGCGGCCGCGGTGCGTGCCGCGCTGGCGAACGTCGAGGCTCCGGGCGGGGGCAGCCTGGCCCAATACCCGGGCCTTTCCGATATCATCGTGACGCAGAACGCGGTGGCGTTCGCTATCGCGGTGCCCAAGGGCATGGAAACCGCTTTCGGCCCGACCCGGGCCAACGCCGAGGCGGCCGCCCAGTCCGCCGCTGAAGGGCGGCGCGTGCTCGTGTCCCTGACCTCCGACCGGCCGCCGCCATCGGCCGGCGGACACGGTGGTCATGGTGGCGGGGCCGGCGCACAGCAGCGCCAGCCGATCAACAACCGCCAACCCATTTCCCGTGTGCGCCACGTCATCGCGGTCGGTTCGGGCAAGGGTGGCGTTGGCAAGTCGACCTGCGCGGTCAATTTCGCGCTGGCGCTTGCCAGGCAGGGCTTGGCCGTCGGCATAATCGACGCCGACCTATACGGGCCCTCAGTCCCCAAGCTTCTGGGGCTGGAAGGCAAGCCGGCGGTTCGGGAAGACGATACCCTGGTGCCGTTCGAATCCTATGGCATCAAGGCGATGTCGATCGGGCCGATGCTGCAGGGCGATCAGGCCGTTGTCTGGCGCGGACCGATGGCGACCTCCGCCTTGCGCCAGTTGATGCGCGAGACCGACTGGGGCGACCTCGACGTGCTGATCGTCGATCTTCCTCCGGGCACCGGCGACATCCAGATTTCGCTCTGCCAGCAGTTCGAACTGACCGGGGCGGTGATCGTCTCCACGCCACAGGACCTTGCCCTGATCGACGCGCGCAAGGCCATTTCCATGTTCAAGCGACTGGACATTCCCATTCTGGGCATCGTCGAGAACATGAGCTATTTCGTCGCTCCGGATACCGGCAATCGCTACGACATCTTCGGCCACGGCGGTGCGCGCTCGGCTGCGGCCGAATTGGATGTGCCCTTCCTCGGCGAAGTGCCGCTGATGATGGCAATTCGTGAGAATTCGGATGCCGGGCGTCCTGTCGTGGCCAGTGATCCGGCCGGGCCCGAGGCCAAGGCTTTCCTCGCCGCTGGCGCCGCGCTGTTGCAGTTTCACCCGCAAATCAGGAGCTGAACTCTGACGACCCGATGTGCTCGGTTGCACCGCGAACTTGCGTGAACTAAGATGTAATCGATTGCATAAATCATTGTCACGCGAATGCGCAGCAGGGGGAGGCCAAGATGTTCACTGTTGCCCGCTTCGAATTCGGACCCGACTTCACGTTCGGCGTCTCAACGGCCGCCTATCAGATCGAAGGCGGGCAGGGCGATGGGCGAGGCTCCTCGATCTGGGACACGTTCTCGGCGACGCCGGGAAACGTGGCCCGCGGCGATACCGGCGAGACGGCGTGCGATCACCATGGTCGCTGGCGTGAGGATCTGGATCTCGTGCGTGACGGCGGATTTGACGCCTATCGCTTCTCCTTCTCCTGGCCGCGCCTGATTCCCGAAGGTGTCGGGGCCGTGAACGCCAAGGGAGTGGAATTCTACGATCGCCTGGTCGACGGCATGCTCGAGCGCGGCATCAAGCCCTTCGCAACGCTTTACCATTGGGACCTGCCAAGCCCGTTGCAGGACCGCGGCGGCTGGATGAACCGCGATATTGCCAAGTGGTTCGCGGATTACGCGGTTCTTGTCCAGAACCGGTTCGGCGACAGGCTGCAGTCCGTAGCCACGATCAATGAACCCTGGTGCGTTGCCTTTCTTGGGCACTACCTTGGCGCACACGCCCCCGGCTATCGCGACGTGCGGGCCGCCGCCCGGGCGATGCACCATGTCCTGCTCGCCCACGGCACGGCTGTTTCGGCCTGGCGCGCTGAAGGAGCAGGACACCTCGGCATCGTGCTAAACCTTCAGAAATGCGAACCCGCCGACCGCGGCGAAGAGGCCATCCGCGCGACCGAGTTGCTCGACGGGGTCCACAACCGCTGGTATCTCGACGCCCTGTTCAAGGGGGCCTATCCCGCGGACGTGCTTGCAAGGATCGGGGCCCACATGCCCGAGGATTTCCAGCGTGACCTCCCGACGATTTCGGCGGGGCTAGACTGGCTCGGCATCAACTACTATACGCGCTCGCTTGCCGCCGCCGATCCGTCCAGTTCCATCTTCCCCTACAGGTCCGTCGATGGATCGCTGGAGAAGACCGAAATGGGCTGGGAGATCTATCCGCAGGGCCTGACGGACCTGCTGGTTTGGGTCGCCCGTGACTACACCCGCCTCCCCCTTTACGTCACGGAGAACGGCATGGCCGAAATCGATACAGGCGATGATCGCAGGAGAGTGGCCTACTACGACGCGCATCTCAGGGCCGTGCTGGCGGCGCGTGAGCAGGGCGCGGATACGCGGGGTTATTTCGCGTGGTCGCTGATGGACAATTTCGAATGGGCCGAGGGCTACGGGAAACGCTTTGGATTGGTCGGCGTGGACTATGCAACGCTCAAGCGCACGCCGCGCAGCAGTTACCGGGCCTTCCAGGGGCTGCTGCACAACACGCGCTGACACAACATGCGTTCAGATCCGGTGGCCTGGAACCGGCAGGTCGAATGTCGATCCGTCCAGGCCGGGTGCCGGATGGAAGGTCGAGGGTACGATGGTGCCTGTCGGGCCTCCGTCGGATTCGCACTGCCGGATCAATTCCTCGACCAACGCGATGCCGGCCTGACGGAGCGAGGACCGCACATAGGTGAATTGCCCCTCGTACGGGGTGAGGTCCAGATAGTGCAGTTCGTCGTCCATGCTGGCGAGGGCCAGGTCCTTCCCAACGCGCCGCCCGGAGCGCACCACGGCTGAGTATCCCTCCGCCGCCATCAGCGTTGAGGAATAAAGGATCGCGCTGACTGCAGGGTCGTCGAGCGCTTGCGCCGTCAATTGAAAGCCAGCATCGCCCATCGGGTGGGTGGCGTTGAGTACGCGGACTGTGGAGTTCGGAAGGCCGAGGTCCCTGAGCGCGGCGAGCACGCCCTTGTGGCGCTCGCTGGCGAATGTGAAGTGCTCATCGCCGTTCACGAATGCGACCCGCTGGTGGCCGTTGGCGATCATCAGGCGGGTCAGGCGATAGAAATTGCCGAAATTGTCGATATCGACCCAGCCGTATCGATCCTCGCGGCCTTCGCGGCCATGGACGACGAACGGATGCCCCGACTCCAGCAGGAAACTGATGCGCGGATCGTTCTTGCGTGGCAGGTCGATGATGAAGCCGTCGACGCTGTTGTCCTTGATGTAGCGATCGTAGACCGAATTCTGCTCCTCGGGCATTTCGCTGGCCATCACCAGGTCATACCCGCCGATCCGGGCGCCGCGCAGGACCCCCGCCATCACTTCCACGAAATGCGGATCGACGAACTTGCGTTCGTTGTCCGACTGGACCCAGGCAAGATTGTGCGTGCGCCGCGTCACCAGGCGCTGGGCATTGCGGTTCGGCCGGTAGCCCAGGCGTTCCGCCGCCTCGAACACCCTCTGCCGCGTGGCTTCGCCCACATCCGAGTACCCGTTCAGGGCGCGCGAGATTGTCGTGATCGACAAGCCAAGGTCCTGCCCGAGGTCCTTGATCGTGACGCGCGATCGCCGGATTTGCGATCCCGCGGTACTGCTCTTGTGCGCCGTTGCATGTTTCATGTTGCCTACCCGTCCGTCATCCGGCCGCGTCCTGGTGTTCCGGTTGACGCGACCCTTGGCCCCTCCTAACAATAGCGGCCCAAAACGTTTTTACAAAATGCCGCTTTCCATCCCTTCGTGACTGCAATTCGACGCGCACCGAGGGCGGCAGGGGAGATTGCGTTGACACATAGCGTAACTGCGAACGACCGGCCGCACGTGACAGAGGCGACTGACAAGGACTGGTGGCGCGGCGCCGTGATCTACCAGATCTATCCGCGCTCATTCCAGGATCACAATGGCGACGGCGTTGGAGACCTGGTGGGTATCACCCAGCGCCTTGAATATGTGGCCGATCTCGGCGTTGACGCGATCTGGCTATCGCCTTTCTTCACCTCGCCGATGAAGGATTTCGGCTATGACGTTTCCAACTACCGCGACGTCGATCCGGTCTTCGGCACTCTGGAGGACTTCGGCCAGCTGGTTGAGAAGGCCCATTCGCTCGGGCTCAAGGTGATCGTCGACCAGGTGATCAGCCACTCATCGGATCAGCATGCCTGGTTCCAGGAAAGCCGGCAGTCGCGCACCAACGAAAAGGCCGACTGGTACGTCTGGGCCGATCCAAGGCCGGATGGAACCCCGCCCAACAACTGGCTGTCGATCTTTGGCGGATCCTCGTGGACATGGGATCCCCGCCGCAAGCAATACTACATGCACAATTTCCTGGCGTCGCAGCCCGATCTCAACTTCCACAACCCCGACGTGCAGGATGCTCTGTTGAGCGAAATGCGTTTCTGGCTTGAACGCGGCGTCGACGGCTTCCGTCTTGATACGGTCAACTTCTACTTCTGCTCGCTCGGGCTGGAATCCAATCCCGCCATCAGGCCTGAGGACTACAATGCCTCGACCGCGCCGGACGTGAACCCCTACAACCTGCAGGATCACCTCTACGACAAGAGCCGGCCTGAAAATCTCGATTTCCTCAAGCGGCTGCGCGCCCTCATGGACGAATATCCGGGCACCACGACCGTGGGCGAGATCGGGGATGCGCAGCGCCAGCTCGAAGTCATGGCGGCCTATACCTCGGGTAACGACAAGCTGCACATGGCCTATACCTTCGACTATCTGGGCGGCGCGTTCACCGCCGAGCATTTCCGCGAGGCCATAGAGGCAACCGCGAAGAAGGCCCCGAATGGCTGGCAGTGCCTTGCTTTTTCCAACCACGACGTCGTGCGCCATCTCAGCAGATGGTCCGCCCACGGGCAGGAAGACCGCTTCGGCCGCCTGGCCGCGATGATATTGCTGACCATGCGTGGGTCGGTCTGCCTCTACCAGGGCGAGGAACTCGGGCTCACCGAGGCGGACATCGCATTCGACGACCTCGTCGATCCCTATGGCAAGGAATTCTGGCCCAACTACAAGGGACGCGATGGATGCCGCACGCCGATGGTATGGCAGGCCTCCGCGCATCTGGGAGCGTTCACCACGGCGCAACGCGCCTGGCTGCCGGTGCCGGCGGACCATCTGGTCAAGGCCGTCGACCAGCAAGCCGCCGATCCCCAGTCGATGTTGGCCTTCTATCGGGCGTTCGTGGCCTTCCGCAAGGCGCACAGGTCACTGGTCAAGGGTGACCTTGAACTTGTCGATGCGCCGGAGGGCGTGCTTGCCTTCACCCGCACCCACGGCAAGGAAACGCTGTTCTGCGCCTTCAACATGACCGACAAGCCGGTGACGATGAAGATGCCTCGGTCCATGAACGTGACAGGCGTCGAAGCTCCGGGCGTCGAGACCGTGCCCAAAGACGGGTCGCTTCGCCTCGATGGGTTCGAGGCATCGATCGGCAAACTGGCCTGAAACGGCTGGTGCCGGCGGTGAGCGTCATGCCTTGGGGCGACGCACCACCAGTTCCGCCGGAATGGTGACGGTCATCAGAGTACCGACACCACCGGTAGGATCGAAGGTGAGCTTGCACCCGTTTGCCGCAATGAGCGAGCGGGTGAGGGTCAGGCCCACGCTGGATGCCGCCGGCCGCGGTGGGGCGTCGGTTCCAGACGCAACCTCGCGGAAGACCACGAACCGCTCGGCCAGTTCACCAGGGGCCGCCGAATCGCGCACATGCACCGACACGCTGCCGTCGGGTTCGGGTTGTGCGGACAACACGACCTTGCCGCCCTGCCGCGTCTGGCCTATGGCGCTGGCGAGAAGGTTGCGGATCGCCTGGCCAAGCGAGCCGGCATCTGCCCGGATTGCCGGCAGGCGCTCTGAAATCGCGCTGCGCACCAGCACGCGGGCAATCCCCGCCTGCGATCGCACCCGCCCCACGCAGTCATCGAGCAACGAGGCCAGATCAACATCGCCTGGACGCGGGGCATAGCGGACATCGCTGAGCCTTGCATACTGTTCAAGCTCGTCCACCAGTTCGGCGATCTCGACGCCGGCGGATTTGATGTCCCGGGCATATTCGACATAGCGGTGGTTCTCGATAGGCCCGAAAGCGGCCGAACGAATGAGTTCGGAGAACCCTATGATCGTGTTGAGGGGGCGCCTGATCCCGCGGCTCACGCGACCAAGGAGCGCCGGATCGCCGGCCTCCCGGGTCTGTCCGGACGCCTCATCCTCCGGCTTTTCGCCATGGCCGGGGTGAAGATCGACAAGGCCGAAATAGCCGCTGACCTTGCCCGCGTTGCCTTGGGCGAAAAGCGTGATCTCCAGGTGCGCACGGGCGCCGGTCAAGGTGATCGCCGGTCGCTGGGTCTCCGCGAACCTGGCTGGTCGTTCCAGAAATGCCTTCAGGGCGGGGTTGTCGCTGGGAGCAACCAGTGCCGCAAACGGCCTGCCCACGAGTGCCTCCGGTGCGTCGCCGAGCAATTCCGCCGCCTTGGCCGACACCGTCTCGACGATCCCGGCCCGGCTGGCGGAGATAAAGCCCTGCGCCATGCGTTGGGCCGCCAGTTCGGCGAAGCTGCGTACTGCCGCTTCGGTGCCCTCGGCGCTCGTTCGTGAAGAAGCGGAGAGCATCAGGGCAGGGCGGCCCTGCCATGACACCATTTGCAGCCTGGCGTTGACGGGTACCCGGGCGCCGTCCTGCCGGATGAGATGGGTGACCGGTCCGGCGTCGAGGGTCGGTTCGGTATCGTCGCCGAAAATGGCGGCAAGGCCCACCTCCCGCAGTTCCCCGGTCTGATAGCCGGTCAACTCGGCCATTGCGCGGTTGAGAAACAGCACCTGCTGGTCGCGGAAAACCAGTATGCCGAGAGGAATGCGGTTCAGGACGAGCGTTTCATCGCCGAGTGCCACCAGTCTGCGGTCGCGTGCCGGCCTTGGTTCGCCTGCCGTGTCAGCCGGCCGGGCCGTGTCCGGAGTTGCAGCGGGCGGTTCCCCGCCCACACGGTCCGCCAGGATGCGCGCCAGTTCCTCGAAATTGTAGCGCGACGAACGGTCCGGGTGCCTCTCGTGATCCGCGATCCCCTGGTCTTGGGGCGCTTCTCCTGCGGTGTGCGGCGCCTCCGGGGCGCTCGAACCTGCAACTTCTGCGGGGGGCAGCACGTGACGGGCGCTGATTTTCCAGAGTTGATGCTGCGGCGCGGCCTCCACCCGGACCGGCTCACCCAGCTCAGGCCTTTCCTTGTCCTGCTCTGCCTGGGGCGCTTCCTCTCCCTCGGGCGACGCCTTTTCAGCCGCAGGCGCTTCGGTTCCTGCTTCTGGTCCGACATCGTCCGCGGGCCCAAGGGGGAGGAACAGTTCCTCATTCACCGCCAGCCGGTCGAACAGCGACGTCAACTTGCGATCCGGCTCTTTTGGCGTCGGTTCGGGTTCAGCCTCGGTCGGCCCCTCTGGTGCATCCGGTGCAACGGCCTCGATGTCCGGGGGCGAAGTCGGCAGTTCGAGACTGTTTGCCACGTGGAGCCATGCGCCGGGAGCGCCCGCGGCGAACCTTTGCACGACATAGTGTCCGCTCTTGCTGTCAATGCGGGCGGCATCGCGCCCGTCCTTGCCGGTCCAGTCAGCGTCGGCAAGGGCATCGGCCAGGTCGGCGGGCCAATTTTCACTCCACGATACGGCGTTCCCTTGATTGCCGGTCAGCAACGCGCTTGAGCCAAGGGGCAGCACGACGAGCGGCAAGGGGGGCGATCTGTCCGAAACGGCGAGCACTTCGGGTGCTACGGGTTCCTGTGCAACCATCAAGAGGGCCGGGGCGCCCTCGATATCGAGCAACGAACAATCGCAAGTCGCCGCCAAGGGCCGGCCGGCGATCTGGAACTGGACGCGGGACGGATAGCTGCTGGCCGCGAAAGCCATGCGCACCAGCCGCGACACGGTGCCACTGATCGGCACGGCAGGGGAAAGGCGCGCGCCACGCACATCGCCGAAACAATAGGCCGCGGCATTGGCCCAGAGCAGCACGGCGCCGTCGGCCGACCAGAGCCAGGCGGCACGCGGCCCGGCAATGTGCCGGATCACCTGCAGCGCCTGTGGCGAAATGATCGCGCCGTTACTCATCCACTGCCCACGCAACCGCATCCCGACTGTATCAAATTGAAACAGTTCGCATCGAAAACTTTGTCATTTCTTAGATATAGGGCGGAGGCGGGCCGGTCCATACGCCGCAAGGCACACTGCCCGGTGTTTCGCCATGATGGTTAAGGCATCCGCCCGGTTCGCCAAGGCACACAACAACGAAAATCCGGGCTTGTCACCCGCGAAATCTCGACCTATGTTCCGCGCCGCTGGGGTGGGTGCATGCATTGCGCCGCTGCCGGGGCTTGTGCCTTGGTTCCCCAGGGCCGGACAGGCCGTGCCTGTCCGTGTGAGCCGCCTTAGCTCAGTTGGTTAGAGCGCTAGATTGTGGATCTAGAGGTCCCCCGTTCGATCCGGGGAGGCGGTACCATCCCTCTTTCGTCCATGGCAGAGCTGGCGCGCGGTCGGGCTGACCCTTACGCCCCGAGGCCTGAATGCGTGGCCGAGTTCTCGCGCCGAACTTGCCGCTCAGATCAGTTTGCGCGCCGCCAGATTGCGCATCAGGGCCGATGCTCCAAACGTCCAGGGTGGGCATTGCGTGCTCAGGTCTACCGTGTTTTCCAGGGTACCCAGGCCGTCCGCGCGAATCCGCACCACGTCGCCGATCTTGTGGGTGAACCCCTGGCCCGGCGCATCGCGGTCCTGCACCGGTGCAAACAGTGTGCCAAGGAACAGCATGAAACCGTCCGGATACTGATGGTGCGGCCCGATTGTCTGGGCGACCAGGTCAAGCGGGTCGCGGCTGATCTCGGCCATGCGCGAATGCCCCCTGAGCACGAATCCGTCGCGCCCTTCAATCACGAGCTCGAGTTCGGCCAAGCGCACGTCGTCGATCCCGAAACTGTCATCGAACAGCCGGATGAACGGTCCGATGGCGCAAGAGGCATTGTTGTCCTTCGCCTTGCCGAGCAGCAGCGCGGACCGCCCCTCGATATCGCGCAGGTTGACGTCATTGCCCAGCGTGGCGCCCTTCACCCGCCCCCGGCTGTCGACTGCCAGCACGATTTCGGGCTCAGGATTGTTCCAGCCCGACTTCGGATGAAGCCCCACCCGGTCGCCCCAACCCAC
>DATCMU010000001.1:0-74491 GCA_036563245.1 Devosiaceae bacterium
AACGATTGGGGCAGCGCCGGCCACAGGCGGGCGCAATATACCTATCGGCGAGCCAATCGCAAGTGATCACGTCACCGTGGCCAACATTGATCGTGCATTGGCCGCGCCGCCCTTGCCGCCAGACGGGTCGAGTGGCACAAACATCGGGGTCAATTCGACGCCGAAAGGGCGTTGCCGCGAGGGAATCCCGATCATGCGTATGGCGCTGCGCATAGCTGGACTGGTCT
Source organism: Devosiaceae bacterium (assembly GCA_036563245.1). Classification (GTDB taxonomy): domain Bacteria; phylum Pseudomonadota; class Alphaproteobacteria; order Rhizobiales; family Devosiaceae; genus DATCMU01. Next base: position 228 of record DATCMU010000001.1, read on the forward strand.
TTCTGGCCATTGCGTTCGTATTCCTGGTCATCGACGGCACGATGAGCCTTGCGGCGAATGCGCCAGTGATCAGTTCGACCGCCGCGGCATGGACGATGATCGACGGCAATGGGCCGGCGACTGTCGAAGCGATGGTCAAGGCGAGCGTCCCCGGTTTCGTCTGGGACGATGGCCTGGGGTTGTTGCTGATGGTGCCGGGCTGGCTGCTATTCGGTGTTCCCGGCGCGGCAATGGTGTATGCCGGCCGGCCCCGGCGGTTCGGCCGCAGCTATTCTGCGATCTGAGGCCGGGCGCCCAAACCAAAACGGGAAACGGATGAAATGAAGGCATTGGGCAATCTGCTGCGGCTCGTGATCCGGCTCCTGGGTGTGCTGGCGGTGCTCAAGGGGATCGGGTTGCTGGCGATCGACCTATTCGTGGTCTTCTCCGCGGGCGGCCTGACGGATCAGCCGCTTGGCGCGGTGTGGTACCGGGCGAACGTCTCAAGCCTCAACCTGTTTCAGGCCATCGTGCAGCGGCATATTTCGCCGGCGCTCTGGGATCCCTATATCGTAACCGTGCTCGGCTGGCCGGCCTGGCTGGCATTGCTCGTCACTGGCGCGCTCGCCCTCGTGCTTGGCTCGTTCCTTCTTGCCCTGACCCGCCGCCGGCCCGCCGGTCGAGCAAGCCCGTTCCTTTGAGAGGAGACCAAGAATGTTCTTCAAGTCGAAGCCCATGGACATTCCCGCCCCGCAGGACGCCTTGCCCGGGCGCGAGCAAGCCATGGATGTGGCCGCAACCCATTTCGTCAATGGCGCACCGCTCAAGGGTCCCTATCCGCCGGGGTCTGAGGTCGTCTATTTCGGGCTGGGCTGTTTCTGGGGGGCGGAGCGGCTGTTCTGGCAGTTGCCGGGCGTTTACGTGACGGCGGTCGGGTATCAGGGCGGCCACACCGCCAATCCCACATATGAAGAGGTGTGCTCGGGCCGTACCGGCCATGCCGAAATCGTCAAGGTGGTCTACGATCCGGGCCGGATTTCGCTCGCCCAACTGCTCAGGACGTTCTGGGAGGAGCACGACCCCACACAGGGCATGCGGCAGGGCAATGACGTGGGCACCCAGTACCGCTCGGCGATCTACACCACAACGCCAGGCCAGCTTAGCGAAGCCATGAAAAGCCGCGACATGTTCGCTCAGGCGCTGAAGGCGAAGGGCCTTGGTGCGATCACCACGGAAATCGCCGAGGCCAAGCCGTTCTACTATGCGGAGACCTATCACCAGCAATATCTGGCGAAGAACCCGGCCGGCTATTGCGGGCTCAAGGGCACCGGCGTTTCCTGTCCGGTCGGGGTGGCCTGAGCGCCGGAAGCCGGGGGCTCGACGCGGTAGACCTGCAGGACCGCGTCGGGCGGAGAGATCGGCTTGAGCCAGGACGGCAGGGCGTTGCGTCCGGAGAGGTCGACGAAGGAGCCGGGATCGGGGTCGAAGGCGCCCTGCATCTCCGGCAGGTAGGGGCAATTGACGACCAGCGAGATGCCGCGCCGGGTCAGGATGTCGCGAACGCTGTCTATCGGGCGGTTGAAGAAATTGATCGTGTCGATCAGCCCGGCCTGATTGCGGTGATAGGGCGCGCCGACCACCGAGTGGTGGGTATAAAGAAGGATATGCGGGCTCAGGTCTGTCGGCGCCATGATCCGCGCCGCAGGCAGGGCCTCAAGCTGAGCAAACGCTGCCGGCATCCGGCAGCCCGCCCTGGAGTGGGCCGGATCGACCTCTTCCGAGACGATCGCATTTGGCATGGTGTTGGTGGCCAGTAGCGCCGCGTTCACCCCGACACCAAGGGCAATGCCGCAAAATGCAAGCCAGGCGCCGACAAGGCCAAGCCCGGCCAGCAGTCGCCTTGCGGACAACAGGTAGCGTTGGCGCGCCATGGTGATCAGCCACGCGCCGGCAGGCACCGCGAAAGCCGCGGCAAGGCGGGCGCCGCGTATCTCGATCACCATGACCAGGACGGCAAAGCCGAGGAAGAGCCCACTTACCATCCACTCGACCCGGTTCTCATGCTCGCCGCGCCAGACACGCCACGCAATCACAGGCAGGGCGAGCAGGGGCGGCATGGCGACGCCAAGCGTGTAGCCAGGCAGGGCGGGGATGCTTTGCCAAATCGGCCTGGCTTCGGTGATACGGTCCAGCCAGATGTGCTTGAGCCAGGGATCGAGAGCGGCATAGGGTCCTCCAAGGCATTGGGGGAACATGGCGACAAGAACCGCGATCAGCACGCCTCCCCCAAGAACTCCGGCACCAAGGCGTGCAGGCCAGCCGCTCCGCTGCATGGGAAGAACCGACAGGAGCGCAAAGACGAGGCCGACGCCTACCGCAGCGCTTGCATAGGTGAACGAGAGGGCATCGCAGGCCGGACGAAGCCATTGGCCGGGGGGCAGATGGATAGCGAGGGACACAAGCGTCGCCCCGCCAAAAGCAAGGCCGAAGGCGCGCATCGCCCCGGCGCGTCCGGGGTGCGCCGACCAGTAAAGACCGAAGGCGATTATGGCGGCGACGAGGAATGGCAGGCCTTCGGTGCCGATCGCGAGGCCGAATCCGCCCGCCAGTCCCGCAAGAACCGCCCAGCGCGGCTTTTGCCAGGCCTCGATGGTCGCCAGAACCAGTACCAGCGCAAACAGCGTCTGCACGGAATGATGGTCGATCCGGCCAGGCGCGAACTCCACCATGATGGCGGTGGAAAAGACAGGCAGCGCCAGACCGGGCAGCATGGCATCTGAACCGGCAAGGCGCACGGTGAGCCTTGCGGTCAGCGCCAGCAGGCCGAACAGCAGGATCAGCGGCCAGACATAGACCGCCAGCGTTTCCGCATTGGCGCCGGCAACAGGCCGAAACAGTTCGATCAGCAGCGCGATGGGCGTGTCGACCAGCCGCGACCAGTGAATCTCGGCGCCATATGGGGTGTTGAGGCGGGTCTCGATGTGATCCCACCAGCCCTGGCCATTCATGAAATCGCGGACCACGACCATCCGCATCGCATCGTCGGTGTCGGCCAGAAGCGGAACGGTCGCGGCGGTCAGAATGTTGCGGACCACGTAGACGGCTGAAACGATCAGCCAGAACCCGGTCAGCAATCGCCAGTCGAAGCGGGGCGGATTGCCCGCCGGATCGGCGGCTTGGGCCTCAAGAACTGACGCCATTTCGCGTGCCTGATTTGCCGGTTGGAACACCTGCCATTAAACCTCGGGCCGTTAAGATCGGCTGAAGATCGGGCGAGAGGCAGTTTCATGCAGGCAACGCACAAGGCGCAACGTCATCCCCTGCTGCGCAGACTTGGCGGATTTCTGCTGGCGGGCGGCACCGGCTTCGTGCTCGACGCCAGCATTCTTCTGGCGCTCACGCGCCATGTCGGGCTCGATCCGTTCAGCGCCAGGCTGGCCGCCATAACCTGCGCGGCACTGTGGACCTGGCAGATCAACCGCCATGTCAGTTTCGGGCGCGCCCATGACGGCGCCGCGCGCGAGGGCTTGCGCTATCTGCTTGTCGTGGTGAGCGCGGCAACAATCAACTACGCGGTCTATGCCATGGTATTGCTGGGCATTCCCGGCACGTCCCCACTTATCGCGCTTGTCGCGGCCACGGCCATCTCGATGGGTGTGTCGTTCACCGGATTCGACCGCTTCGTGTTCAGAAAAAAAGAGAAGGCGGCCAAGGAGCCGCCTTCCATGCCGCCCCGCAAGGGGGCGTGATGTCCCTGCCCGATCAGGCTTCGGGCAGTTTCACGATGCGCAAATAGGGCTTCAGTGTTGTCCAGCCCTGCGGAAACTTCTCCTTGGCCTGCTCGTCGGAAAGCGAGGGAACGATGATCACGTCCTCGCCGTGACGCCAGTTGGCCGGAGTGGCGACCTGCTTGGTGGCGGTGAGCTGAAGCGAATCGATCACGCGCAGCACCTCGTCGAAATTGCGGCCGGTGGAGGCGGGATACTCGATCTTGAGCTTGACCTTCTTGTCCGGCCCGATGACGAACAGCGAGCGGACGGTGGCCGTGTTGTCGGCATTGGGGTGGATCATGCCGAACAGGTTCGCGACCTTGCGGTCAGGGTCCGCGATCATGGGGAAGTTGACCGGGGTGCCCTGGGTTTCGCCGATGTCGCCGATCCAGGCCTTGTGGTCCTCAAGACTGTCGACAGACAGGCCCAGAACGGTCACGCCACGCTTTTCGAATTCGGGCTTGAGCTTGGCGGTATAGCCGAGTTCAGTGGTGCATACCGGCGTGAAATCGGCGGGGTGGGAGAACAGGACCGCCCACTTGCCCGCGATATAGTCATGGAACCGGATATGCCCCTCGGTGGTGTCCGCCTCGAAGTCGGGGACGGTGTCGCCAATCAGCAAAGTCATTGCGTATGCTCCTTTTTTCTGGCCCGCAAAGGTGTTGAAGATTTCGCAGGACAATATCGGGAGCATCGTTGCCGATTGAAGGGGGCGGAGGCGGATTCCTTTTGTTTTTTCGAAGGCCGCGGCGATATGTCGTTGCACCGCTTGCCGGATGCAACGAAATTTGCGCGGCGCGGGGTGCTAGCGGCCAATCAGGCTGAACAGCATCGCGCGCGTGTTGGCGTCCTGGTATGCCCAGGCCAGCGCCAGCGGCGCGAAAGCGAACACCAGGGCAATTGGCGCCTTGATCCGCACAAGCCTTGCGATGGTGAAGAACACGGTCACCGCCGCCACGTTGAACAGGATATCGGTCGCGTTGTCGTCGATAAAACCGAGGATATCTTGCATAGAGCAAACTCCGTGAACACACAGCGGCGCTGGCCGCATACGCACCGACGGCACGCAGGAGAAACCGGTGGTTTCACCGAGCGCGCATCTTTGAAGCCCTACCCAATTCTGACTATCGATACTGACAGGCTGAGCCTACGGGCCTGTTTCGCATTTTGATCGGATTTTAGGAAAATGCGGGCAATGCGCGTCAGTCGCCCTGGCCGTAGGGGCGCGACATGCGGTGCTCCAGCCAGCGCACGAGAAGCGAAAGGCTGATCGTCATCACCAGATAGAGGAAAGCGACCACATTGTAGGTTTCAAAGAAACGGAAGGTGCTCGACGAATAGACCTTGCCCAGTTGCGTGATGTCCTGCACCCCGAGCGCGGAGACGAGCGCGGAATCCTTTATCATGGCCACGAAATCGTTTCCGAGCGGAGGCAGGATGGTTCGGATCGCCTGCGGGCCGATCACGAAACGCAGCGTGAGCCATCGCGACAGGCCCAGCGCCTTGGCGGCCTCAACCTGGCCGCTGCCCACCGCCTCGATACCAGCGCGCAGGATTTCCGAGATGTAGGCGGAATAAGAGATCGTCAGCGCGATGACCGCGCGCCAGGTGAGATCGAAATCGCGCACGCTCATCGCGGGCAATATCCCGGCATCGGCAAGCGGCCCGGCCAAGTGGTTGTAGGTGGCCACGAACCAGGGCGCGCCGACGAAGGCGACGTAGAACAGCAATACCAGAACGGGGATTCCACGCACAATCTCGGTGTAGAAGGTTGCGATCTCGCGCAGGATTCTGACGCGCGACGTTCGCGCCACCGCCACCACTATCGCCACCAGCACGGCGAGGGCGAAAGCCACCGCGGTCACGTAAAGCGTGGTCATGACGCCGGATGAAAGGGCGCGAAAGATCGAGGCGTAGTTCCGGTCGGCCGCGATTGCCCACAGCGCGAGCACGCAGACGAGCCCGGCCGCGAGCAGCCACCAGGGCAGTTCGCGGCGCTTGCGCCTTGGCGGAATGAAGGGATCGGGATCTGTCATGGGAAAGGTCGGCCGCGGCGCGCAACCGGGCGCGCCGCGAGAAAATTGCCCCTACTGGGCGGCGTTGTAATCGTAGAACCACTTCTGGTTCAGCTTCTCCATGGTGCCATCGGCCTGCATGGATTCAATCGCCGCATTGATTGGCGCCACCAGATCCGAACCGGGCGTGAGGATGAACCCGAACTCCTCGGTGCCCAGCGGATCGCCGACAACCTTGAAGGCCCCGGGATTGGCGCCGATGTAGCCCTTGGCCGATGTCTGGTCCATCAGCACCATGTCGACGTCGCCCGACTTGAGCGCCTGCACGGAAGCCCCGAATGTGTCGAACAGCTTGATGCGCGGGTTCTGCTCATCGCCGTCGAGCACGTCATACACGGCAGTATAGAAATTTGTCGTGCCCGCCTGTGCCCCGATGAGCAGCGACGTGTCCGAAGCAAAACTCTGCGGCCCCGTGATGCGGTTGTCGTCGGCCCTGACCAGCATGAACTGCTGCGAAACCATGTAGGGTTCGGAGAAATCGACCTGTTGCTTGCGCTCGTCGGTGATGGTGATGCCGTCCATGCCGACATCGTATTGGCCGTCGCGGACAGCCTGGATCATGGTATCCCAGGACGACAGCTTCCAGTCCACCTTGGCATTGAGGCGCCTGGCGATTTCGTTGAACGCATCGTATTCCCAGCCGATACCTTCACCCGTCTTGGGATCGGCGAAGTTCAGTGGCGTGTAGGCATTCTCGGTGACCGCGACGATGGCCCGGCCCTTGAGATCGGGCAGGTCCTGCGCACCGGCGGCAACGGGAAGAGCTCCGGCAGCAAACGCCAGAGCAGCTGCCACAGCAAGGTGAGTGAACTTGTTCATGACCATTCAAACTCCGGAAATGGCAATCTGTTCTTGGGTCGGCCGATGGAGGCCGGCCCGCGGGGAGACGAAACTAGCCGGGTCCGCGGCTGCGGTCCATGGGACGCCCGTCAGGCCGCGGTCTCGTCCTCGACCGGCGCTTCTGCGGCGCGCTTCATCACCGATTCGATGCAATTCCTGGCGCTCGACTTGGACGTATAAGTCTCCGAGCGCACCATGATCTCGCCGTTGGATGCACGGAAGCGGACGAAAAATTCGCCGTTCTTGGCCTTTTCGATCTCGAAGCGGTAGCCCTTGCCCTCCTCGCCGGCCGACAGGTCGACGACAGGCGCGCCAGGCGCATTTTTCTTGAGGGAGTCGATGCAATTGGATGCGCTGGATTTGCTGGCGTAGTTCTCCGACCAAACCATCACTTCCGAGTTATAGACAAACTGCACGCGAAACTGGCCATTCGCGCCGCTCACGATTTTGAATTTGTGCATAATCTGTGATCCTCTCAGTTTCCTTCAGCCACACAGCGACATGACAATTACAGAAACTTGCACGTATGGCGAGAGGCTGGAAGGGATGCCATGCCATTGTGCACACGCGCGACATCCGGATGCAGTTGCGCCGGCCCTCGAAATCGGCCCATGCTGCCGGCCCGCGAAGGAGGTCCGCACATGCCATCATCCCTCAAGGCCGTAGCCTTCGATGCCTATGGAACGCTGTTCGACGTCTATTCGGTCGGCGCGCTTGCCGAGGAACTTTTCGCGGGACGGGGCGCCGCGCTTGCCGCGATGTGGCGCGACAAGCAGATCCAGTACAGCCAGTTACGCACCCTATGCGACCGCTATGAGGATTTCTGGCAGGTCACGGCGGACGCGCTCGACTATGCGGCCGATGCCCTCGGCCTTCGGATGGATAGCGAGGCCCGCGAGCGCCTGCTGCAAAGCTACTGGCACCTGCGGGCCTTTCCCGAGAACGTTGCGGCCCTGCAACAACTTCGCGCGCGCGGCCTGCGACTCGCGATCCTTTCCAATGGCAGCCCGGCGATGCTCGATGCGGCCGTCTCGGCGGCGGGGATGCAGGGTCTGCTCGACAAGGTGCTCAGCGCGGACGCCGTGCGCCGGTTCAAGACCGCGCCGGAGGTCTATGAACTGGGCCCGGAAGCATTCGGGCTACAGGCTTCCGAGATCCTGTTCGTCTCCTCCAATGGCTGGGACATCTGCGGCGCGACCTGGTTCGGCTTCACCACGTTCTGGGTGAACCGAGCGGGCAACCCGCCTGAGCGGCTGGGGGTAGTGCCGGCCGGCCAGGGACATTCGCTCGACGATGTGGTCGAGTTCATCGACGCCCGGACCGGCCGAGGCCCGGCCTAGCGGCCGCCCTCGATCTTGCGATACCGCTGGGCGATGCCCTTCGCGCCATAGGGATAGTCGCCCACGATGGGCGCGCTGGCCTCATCGAGCACGGCCATTTCCCTGGGTCCGAGTGCGATGTCGGCCGCTCCCAGATTGTCGGCCAGTTGTGCGGCGGTGCGAGCGCCGAGGATGACCGAGGTCACCGCCGGCTTGGCGGCGAGCCACGCAAGCGCGATCTGGGCCATGGTTACGCTGCGCGCACTGGCGATCGTTTCAAGGGCGCCGATGATCGCCCATGTCCGCTCCTCGGCATTGCGCGGCCCGAAGGCTTCCACGCCGCGATTGGGGTCTTCGCCGAGGCGCGTCGTACCCTTCGGCATCTGGTCGCGCTTGTACTTGCCGGTCAGCCACCCGCCGCCGAGCGGCGACCACGGCAAAAGCCCCATTTCGGCATCGATGGCCGCGGGGACGATCTCGTGTTCGATATCGCGAGCGAGGAGATTGTATTGCGGCTGCAGGGTAACCGGCGCGGCAAACCCGGACGCGCGCGCAATATGCACGGCCTTGGTGAGTTGCCAGCCGGTATAGTTCGAGAAGCCGTAATAAGCGATCTTGCCGGCCCGAATCGCATCGTCGAGAAAGCGCAGCGTCTCCTCCATCGGCGTCAGCGCGTCGAAGGCGTGGGTCTGGTAGAGATCGATCTGCTCGATACCCAGGCGCTTCAGCGAAGCATCGAGCGCCGCCCCCAGGTGCCGGCGCGAAAGCCCCAGGTCGTTCGGCCCGTCGCCCATGGCGAATCGCCCCTTTGTGGCGATCACCAGACGATCGCGCATACCCTTGTTGTCCTTGAGCCAGCGCCCGATGATCTCTTCGGAGACACCCTTGTTGTAGACGTCCGCGGTATCGATGAAATTGCCGCCGGCATTCACATAATCGGCGAGCAACTTGCGCGATACGGCCTCGTCGCTTTCAGCGCCGAAGGTCATCGTTCCAAGCGCGTAGGCCGTGACGACGGCTCCGCTATTGCCAAGCTTGCGGCATTGCATGGCGCACCTCCTGTTGACGGTTTGTTTCGAGGGTTGCCGGTTTAGACCCCGCCGGACACGCATGCAAGCCAGGCTGTTTAACCCTTCATTAACATTCTCCACCAACTGCATGCCGCACAAACACGCTCCGGGGTTTTTCTTAGTAATTGTGGAACGCCTGAATGCACATGATGGGGCATGATGCAGCGGTCGACGGATCTTGGGCGAGAATGAAGGACATCCTTTTCAAATCCAGCCTGCTCACGCTGGCCTGCGTCTTCCTGAAGCTGGCCTCGGCATTCGCGATCGCGCCCCTCATCCACCTGCAGCTCGATCCGTTCAACTGGTACGTATTCGTGCTGAGCCCGGTTGCAGTCGCCATGCCGGTGGCAACCTACTGGTTCTGGAAGGACAGGAAGCTGCGCCTGGCGCTGGTTGAAGTGGAGGACGCGCACCTCAGATTGCAGGCGGCGCACCGCCTGCTGGCGGAGAAGGCCGAGCATGACCAGATGACCGGAATGCTGACCAGGGAAGCCTTCTTCAATGCGCTCAACCACGCCATCGCCACGGAACAGGCCGGCGCGCTGCTGATCATAGACGCGGACAATTTCAAGGCGATCAACGATACGTTCGGGCACATGGCCGGCGACAATGCGCTGCAGCACATCTCCGAAGCGATCACCAGTACGCTCAGGGAAAGCGACATCGTCGGACGGATCGGGGGCGAGGAATTCGCCGTGTTTCTGTCCGGGGCAAACGAGAGCAAGGCGCAACGCATCGCCGATCGGATACGCTGGGCGGTGGGGGCGATCCATTTCATGCCAACGCCTGGTCAGCCAAGGGCGCTCAGCGTCAGCATCGGGGGTGCGGTCGCGTCCGAACGCCACTCGCTGGAACACCTGATGCGCACCGCCGACCGGCGGCTTTACGCGGCGAAGAACGCTGGCCGCAACCGCACGCTCATATCGCCCGAAAGCCACACCGACGAACCCGACCAGGTTCTCGCGCGCCGGGCGTGATCCCGGAACCGGCGGCCGCCTCCAACCAGTCGTCCGTCACTCGAGTGAAATGACGATCTGCTCGCCCTTTTCGTGATCCTCGATGGTGACCAGGGTGCCCTGCGCATCGGGGTTCTCCGACAGGCGAACAAGTTCGTCGAGATTGATGCCCTCCTGTTCCAGTTTCGCCGCCGCCCTGTTGGGGATGAGATTGGCCGCAATCCTGAGAACGCCCCCGGGTATGGTCACCGTCGTCGACGGGGGACCTCCGAGGTCCTTGAACATGCGGATCTTGAGGTCTGCCATTTTCCCCACCCTTTCGTGCTGCCGCGCCGCAAATCGAACCGAACCCGCCCCCATGGGCGAAAGCCCAGGCTCGAAGGGCCAGCCTAGTGGCTGCGATGAAGGTGGGCCTTGATCGGGGTCAAGCCGCGCCCGGGCGGTCAGTTCCCGACCATGGCATCGAAGGTATCCGGCCCGTTCTTGAGAACGATGAACCCCAATGACTTGAGTTTGCGCAGGGTCCATTGGGCGCTGGCACTGCCGCTCCTGGCCTTGAGCACGATATTGTTCAGGATCGACTGCATGTTGGAATAGCTATGGGCCTTGCGCAGCAGCGTGAACGACTTGACGTAGTCGGGGCGCATGCAACGGTCTCCCATCCACATGCCATGGGCATAGAACAAGCCCGCATCGAGGTCGCTGAGCCTGCCGGCATCGGCCGCCGCCTTCATTTCCTTGCAGGTCCGCTTGGTGGGATCGCTGCTCATCGCGACCAGAATCGTGCCCAGTGAAGAATTCGGCAACCCGTTGGGTTCGCCGGTCAGCGAGACACCGATTGCTTCGGAAGCGCCCGGCGATATCGGCGACGGACCGCCCGCCGATCCAGGAGTTGCCGAATACCCTGCGGTGACCGAACCGGCGAGCATGAAAACAGCCAAGAAAATTGCGCGCATCAAGATCCCTCCATCAAAAGAGGAGAACCGTGTCATGCTGCCTGTCCCGGCACAATATGGGCAAACCTGCAGGTGCGGGGAAGTCCGCGTCAGTTATCCGACATCTTGAGCGCCTTGATGAAGGCTTCCTGCGGGATCTCGACATTGCCGAATTGGCGCATCCGCTTCTTGCCCGCCTTCTGCTTCTCCAGAAGCTTGCGCTTTCGCGTCGCGTCGCCGCCGTAGCATTTCGCGGTCACGTCCTTGCGCATGGCGCGCACGGTCTCGCGGGCGATGATCTTGCCCCCGATCGCGGCCTGGATGGGGATGACGAACAGGTGCGGGGGGATCAGTTCCTTGAGTTTCTCGCACATCTGGCGGCCACGCGATTCCGCCGCGCTGCGGTGCACCAGCATGGCCAGCGCGTCCACGGGCTCGGCGTTGACCAGTATGGAGAGCTTGACCAGGTCGCCGGCGCGATAGTCGGCCAACTGGTAGTCGAAGCTGGCATAGCCCTTGGAGATCGACTTGAGGCGGTCGTAGAAGTCGAAGACCACCTCGTTGAGCGGCAGTTCATACTCCACCATGGCGCGACTGCCGACATAGCTGAGATTGCGCTGGATGCCGCGGCGGTCCTGGCAGAGCTTGAGAATTGCGCCCAGATACTCGTCCGGGGTGAGGATCGTTGCCTTGATCCAGGGCTCGCGGATTTCTTCGATCTTGACCACGTCCGGCAGGTCGGCCGGATTGTGAAGCATCACGACTTCACCATTGGTCATCTCGACCTCGTAGACCACGGATGGTGCGGTGGCGATCAGGTCCAGATCGAACTCGCGGCTCAGCCGTTCCTGGATGATCTCGAGGTGCAGCAGGCCAAGAAAGCCGCAGCGGAAGCCAAAACCCAGAGCCGCCGAAGTCTCCATCTCGAAGGAAAAGCTGGCGTCGTTGAGCCTGAGCTTGCCCATTGCGGTGCGCAGGTCATCGAAATCATTGGCATCCACCGGGAACAGCCCGCAGAACACCACCGGCTGTGCCGGTCGGAAGCCGGGCAGAGGCTTGGCGCAAGGCTTGCGGTCGTCGGTGATGGTGTCGCCCACATTGGTATCGGCGACTTCCTTGATCGAGGCGGTGAAGACGCCCAATTCGCCCGGCCCAAGCTCGGTCACCTCCACCAGCTTGGGCGTGGAAACGGCCACACGGTCCAGCTCGTAGACCGCGCCAGATGCCATCATGCGGATCTTCTGGCCCTTCTTCATCACCCCGTCGACGATGCGGACGAGAACGACGACGCCGAGATAGGTGTCGTACCAGCTATCCACCAGCAGCGCCTTGAGCGGCGCATCCAGTTCACCCCTGGGGGCGGGCAGGCGCGTGACGATGGCTTCAAGCACCTTGTCGACGCCCATGCCCGTCTTGGCCGAGATTTCCAGTGCGTCCGATGCGTCGATGCCGATGACGTCCTCGATCTGCGCCTTGACGCGCTCGACATCGGCGGCGGGCAGATCGACCTTGTTGAGAACCGGCACGATTTCGTGGTTGGCGTCGATGGCGTGATAGACATTGGCCAGCGTCTGCGCCTCGACGCCCTGGGAAGCGTCCACGACGAGCAGCGAGCCCTCGACGGCGGCCATGGAACGGCTGACCTCATAGGCGAAGTCGACATGGCCGGGGGTGTCGATCAGGTTGAGCACATAGGTCTCGCCATCATTGGCCTTGTAGGCAAGCCTGACGGTCTGGGCCTTGATGGTGATGCCGCGCTCGCGCTCGATATCCATGGAATCGAGGACCTGCGCTTTCATCTCGCGCTGGTCCAGCCCGCCGCACATCTGGATGAGGCGGTCGGCAAGCGTGGATTTTCCATGGTCGATATGCGCGACGATGGAGAAATTGCGGATGTTCTTGAGCGGCGTGTTCATGGCGCGCTGATTAGCAGGAACTCCCTGCCCCGCAAAGATGGTTTATCGCGGGTTAAGCCGCCATCGCCGCTAATCTTCAGCCAGCCCGGCATAGCGGCGCTCAACGATCCGGCGCAAGCGACCCGGCCCGATCGCCAGGACCTCGCCGGCGCGCAACAGGATATCCTTCTCAAGCACGCCCAGTTCGCCAACAAGAGCGGCGCGCATGGCCGTGGGCTCTCCGACACCCTCCCAAAGCGAAGGCTCCCCGTCGATCAGCGCGATCAGCACGCAAATGTCATGGTGATGGCCAAGCCGCGTGCCGAGGTCGCTGGCGGCCTTGGCCAACGGCCCGATCCGTTCAGGATGGATTTCGCGCAAGAGCCGCAGATGGAAGAGATTGGCATTGATGCGCTTGCGCAGCGCATGGAACGCTTCGGGATCGGGATGCGCCTGCGCAGCCGCAAGCGCGGCGCGCGCCCGGCGCCGCGACCGGGCGATGCCATTGCCAAGAATGCGCCCGGCCCATCGGGTGCCCGGCTTCGCCTTGAACCGTTCGATGGTGCGCATCTCGCGCCGCAACCCATCCACAGCGCCCGAGACGAGGGCATCGGCGTCAACCTGTGCGCCAACGATACGGTCACGCCGCGTCACGAGCGCAAACCGAAAGCCATCGAACGCGGCAGGTTCCATGCCATCCGAAATTCCCTCGCGCAGCCTGTCGAACACCTCGACCATGGCGGCGGCATCGCGGATGGCGGACAGCGTGCGACCCACTTCCCCCAGCCTCTGGTACGACCGGTCGATCTTGCGCCTGTCGGCGGCCCCTACAAGCGAGAGCAGGGCCCGCAGCCGCTTGATGGCGCGACGGGCCTTGTGAACCGCGAAATGGCGGTCGATGTCCGGATCCACAAGGAGCGAAGTTGCTCGATGAATCTCCCGCCCTGCAATGCGCCGAACCTCGTCGGTCAGCCCGGAATCGGGATGGATTCGATAGCTCATCGCAGCTCCTGGCGAGGGCCCCGGCTCGCTGCACGATCTTGCCGAAGTCCCAGCGGGCCGTCAAACGGCCCAGCCGGGCCGATGGTCAGGTCTGGGGGGTGTGCCAGTCCGGCGGCGGCTGCTGCCGGCGGCGGAACCTGAGGGCAAATGATACCGCCAGCCCCACGGAGATCGCCGTGGTAAGGTCGACCAGCACGGTCAGACCGAAGGTGAGAAGCATGACGAGGATGTCCTCGCGCCGGCCGCGCAGATCTTCTCCGAGACGATGCGGCTCGCTCATGTTCCATGCGGTCAGAAGAAGGATCGCGGCCAAAGAGGGAAGGGCGAAATAGGAAACGAGCGGCGCGGCGACCAGGACGAACACCAGGACGACGAGCGCGTGCACCACGCCGGCAACGGGCGTCTTGCCGCCGGCGCGGATATTGGTGGCGGTGCGGGCAATGGCGCCGGTCGCCGGAAGGCCTCCGAAAAGGGCGGACGCCGCATTGGCCACGCCCTGGGCGAGAACCTCGGAATTGGGACGGTGACGGCCACCGGACATCTTGTCGGCCACCATGGCGGACAAGAGCGACTCGATGCCGGCCAGAAACGCAATGATGAAGGCCGAAGGCAGCATTTCCGCCAGCCGCTGCGGGCTGAGATCGGGCAGTCTGGGCATGGGCAGCCCGCCCGCAAGTTCACCGAAACGCGAGCCGATGGTATCGACCTGCAAGCCGAATACCACGACCAGAAGAGAGGCGACCCCCACCGCGACCACCATGCCCGGGAAACGCGGCGCATAGCGGCGGAAACCGATGATGATCGCCAGAGTGAGCGCCGCGATGCCGAGCGAAGCCGGCGAGAAGGTGTCGCGGACAGCCCAGAGGGCGGAAAGCCTTGCGAAGAATTCGGCCGGAACCTTGCCCGTGAGGCCAAGCACGTCCTGAATCTGCGAAAAGGCGATAACCACCCCGATGCCGACGGTAAAGCCGCGGATCACCGGCTCGGGTACATAGCGGATGAGCGATCCGACGCGCAGGAACGCGGCGGCGATCAGGATCAGTCCGGCAAGAAACGTGGCCGTGACCAGGCCCGAAACGCCGTGATCGCGCACGACGCCATAGACGACGACGATGAACGCGGCGGTCGGCCCGCCGATCTGGGTACGCGACCCGCCAAGCATCGAGATCGCCAATCCGGCGACGATGACCGTGGTCAGGCCGATACCCGGCTCGACGCCGGAAGCAATGGCGATAGCCAGGGCGAGCGGCAGGGCGACAATGGCGACCGTGAGGCCGGCGAAGCTGTCACGGATCAGATCGGGCAGGCGATAGCCTTCCTGAAAGGTCGTTATGATCTTGGGCAAGAGGAGCGGCTGGCGCGGGGGCGCGGCAGGCTGGGTCATGGCGACGGGGTCCGAAAGGGAAGTCGCGCAAACCTACTCCGCGCCACCGGCCTGTCAATGCGACTTTGTTGTTGCCTCAGTTCGCGCCGCGGCAATGCACGAAATAGGTACTCCACATTTGTAAGGAAATTTTCTAGAAGAGTTCTAATCAACGTCAGGAGACCGCCCGATGTTCGCCCGCCTGCTCGAACCCAACAAACGCGACTTCGCCTCGCTCAGCGAGAAGGAAATCCTGTCGCTGGCCGTCGCCGCCGAGGAAGAAGATGGCCGGATCTACGCCGCCTATGCCGACCGGGTGCGCGAGAATTACCCGGCCTCGGCAAAAGTGTTCGAGGGCATGGCGCAGGAAGAGGACGAACATCGGCGGCGCCTGCTCGACCTTTATGTCGAGAAGTTCGGGGACAAGCTGATCCCGATCCGGCGCGAGCATGTGCGCGGATTCTTCACCCGCAAGCCGGTCTGGCTGATGGAAAACCTGCCCATCGAGACGGTCCGCCAGCAGGTCTGGGAAATGGAGGAAGGCGCCTACCGGTTCTATGTCGAGGCGGCCAAGCGCACCACCGACGCCTCGATCCGCAAGCTTCTGGGCGATCTTGCGATGCAGGAGGCCAACCACAAGCACGCGGCGGACCGGCTCGAAGAAGAGCATCTCGATGCCGATACCAAAGACGAGGAAGCAACCGAAGCGCATCGCCAGTTCGTGCTCACCTATGTGCAACCCGGCCTTGCCGGGCTGATGGACGGCTCGGTGTCGACGCTGGCGCCAGTGTTCGCGGCAGCATTTGCCACTCACGATACCTTCCAGACCTTCCTGGTCGGGCTTGCCGCTGCGGTGGGCGCGGGCATCTCGATGGGCTTTACGGAAGCCGCTTCGGACGACGGCAAGCTCACCGGACGCGGTTCGCCGGTCAAGCGCGGCATCGCATCGGGGGTGATGACTGCCCTGGGCGGCCTCGGGCACGCCCTGCCCTATCTGATCACCGACTTCTGGACGGCGACGGCCATCGCCTTCGTCGTGGTGATCGTGGAATTGTGGGCCATTGCCTTCATCCAGAACCGCTATATGTCGACGCCGTTCTGGCGGGCGGCCTTCCAGGTGGTGGTGGGCGGCGCGCTGGTCTTTGCGGCCGGCGTTCTGATCGGGAGCGCCTGACGACCCGTAAAAAAGCCCCCGGATGCTTGTCCGGGGGCCAGTCGGGGGAGGTCGTTCGGTCGGCGTCAGTGGGCCGGCGCGGCGGCTGCGGCCGGCGATGGCTTGCGCATCACCAGCGCCAGCAGTGCCAGGACACCAAACAGCACGGTCAACAGGAAAAAAACGTCCGAGAAGGCCATGACGGAGGCTTCGCGGTGCACGAGGCCGGCCATCTGACGGGTGGCCGCCGCCACGCCGTCGATCCCGCTTGCGGCAAAATTGCGCGCCATTCCCGCGAGTTGATCCACCGCGGCGGGGTTGGCCCAGTTCACGCTTTCCGCGAGGCGGGCATAGTGCATGTCGGAGCGGTTGATCAGTGCCGTGTTGATCAATGCCAGGCCCACCGCGCCGCCCAAGTTCCGGGTGACATTGAAGAGCCCGGAGGCGTTCTTGAGCCGGTCGGGGGGCAAGGTGCCCAATGCAAGATTGGTGATCGGCACCATGCACAACATGAGCGAGACGCCGCGCAGAATCTGGGGAACAAGGATCTCGTTGAAATCCCAATCGGCCGTGATCCTTGTCATCATCCAGGTGCCGACGGCGAACAGCGAAAATCCGGCGAGCAGCATCATGCGCGGATCGAGCTTCATCGAGAGGCGCCCCGCGATGGGCGCAGTGAGAAACATGGCAAGGCCGGACACGAACATGGTGTTGCCGATCATCATGGCGTCATAACCACGAATGCGCGCGAGATAGACCGGGTAGAGATAGACCAGGCCATAGAGCCCCATGCCCAGGACGAAGGAGAACAGCGAACCGAAGGCGAAGTTCACGTCGCGGAAAGCTTTCAGTTCGACGATCGGGTATCGCGCCATGAATGCGCGGGCAAAGAACAACAAGGCGCCCGAAGCCATCAGAATGGCGCTGAAGGCGACGGCCGGATCCGACAGCCAGTCCCTGGTCGGGCCTTCCTCAAGCAGGTATTCCAGGCCGCCGAGAAAACCGGCCATTCCCGCAAGTCCCCACCAGTCGAACCTTTTGGCGAGGCCGAGGTCGGGCTCGTCGAAATCGATCAGCAACCAGGCGGAGCTGGCAACAATGACACCGGGGATCACGTTGACCAGAAACAGCCAGTGCCACGACATCGTATCGGAAATGAAGCCCCCGACCGTCGGCCCGATCGTGGGGGCAAGGGTTGCGATCAACCCGATGACGGGCGTGATGACGCCGCGCTTCGACGGCGGGAATATCGTGTAGGCCGCGGCGAACACGGACGGGATCATGGCGCCGCCGATAAAGCCCTGCAGGGTGCGATATACGATCATCTGATCGATATTGGTGGCGGTGGACGCCAGGATGCTGGCGATCGTGAAACCGGCGGCGGAGATCGTGTAGAGAACACGGGTGGACAGGATGTGCGCCAGCGTCCCCGAGAGCGGGATCATGATGACCTCGGCAATCAGGTAGGAGGTTTGCACCCACGCAACCTCGTCGGCGCCCGCGGAAAGCCCTGCCTGGATTTCAGCCAGCGATGCCGAGACGATCTGGATGTCGAGGATCGCCATGAACATGCCGAAGACCATGGCGATGAACGCCACGACGCGGCGTCTGTCGACATGGTCGCCAGCCGGCACGATGGCTCCGGCAGACATTGCCTGAGAGGTCATTGCGCTCGCCCCGTCCCGCTCAGCGCGCCGCGCCTTGTGGCGCGGTTCGACTGTCCACATCGACAACCACGCTGAGGCCAGCCTTGAGCCTGCCGCTCGCCAGCGCGTCGGCGGGCAGGGCAATGCGCACGGGCACCCTTTGCACCACCTTGGTGAAATTGCCCGTGGCATTCTCGGCGGGCAGAAGCGAAAAGACCGAGCCCGAGGCGGGCGACAGCGAGGCGACGGTGCCCTCGATCGGTTCGCTGCCATAGGCATCGACATGGATAAGGACCTTTTCGCCCGGCACGAGATCCCTGATCTGGGTCTCCTTGAAATTTGCCTCGACATAGAGCCTGTCGACCGGCACCAGTGCGGCAAGCCGCTGGCCGGGCGCGACCAGGTCTCCGTCCTGAACGGCAAGATTGCCCACCACGCCGTCGTAAGGCGCGCGCAGAACAGTGAAACCGAGGTCGCGTTCTGCCTTGTCGCGGTTCAATTCGAGCGACCGGATCGCGGAAGCCGCCTCGGCGCGCTGGGCCTTGAGCACGGCAATGTTGGCCTCGGCGGCCTTGATCCCGGCTTCGGCGCCCGAGAGGTTGGCGTTGGCCTGGTCGAAGGCGGCATTTGCGGTGTCGAGTGCGGATTGCGGCGCGAAGTCACTCTTGCGCAACTGGGCGGCGCGGGATCTTGCTAGATCGGCATTGTGGGCCGCCGCCTGAAGCGCAACCGATTGGGCCCGCGCCTGATCGAGCGCTGCCTCGGCTCCGGTAATCTGTGCGTCGATGCGGGCCAGCGTCAGCTTCTGGGTGGCGATCTGCGCACCGGCGACGTCCGCGGCGATCCGGTAGTCGCCGTCGTCAAGCGTGACCAGTGGATCGCCGGCCCGGACGCGCTGGTTGGCGGCCACGTCCACCCGCGCGACATAGCCAGAAACCTTGGGGGCAATCGTGGTGATATCCCCCGCGACATAGGCGTCGTCGGTGGAAACCATGAACCGGCCGACCGTGAACCAGTCGTAACCATACCAGCCCGCGCCGCCGGCAACGAGCAGCGCAATGACCGGAAGGATTACCCGGCGCGGCGAAATCCGCGGCCTGCCGGGCTTGCCGTTGCCAGCGGGATCAGCACCCCGGGGGGGCCGGGAAGTCGCTGGCTCGTCCGGCTCGGCCTTTGTCCGGTCGTCGACCCAGGTGACGTCGTCGTCCACCAGCGCTGCCGCGGCATCGGCATCCGGCGACTTGTAGTCCCTATCGCGGCGCGCCTCCGCGCTTGCCTTTTCGGAAACCTTCATCCCCATGCCCCCAATTCGTCACTGCTCATGATTAAACCGAACCGTTCGGTTCGAATTGACATATTACGAGATGTGACGCATATCAAGAGAAAATCGAACCGGTCGGTTCGAAAAATTCGCACAACCTTTTCGAGGGGGAGGAGGTGGATGATGATCGGAAAGAAGCCCACAGCGGTCCAGATGAAGGGGGCCCTGGAAGCGGCAGACGCGCAAAAGGGGCGCCGAGTGGCGGGGGAGGATCCCGCCAAGCGCAAGCAGATACTCGACGGCGCCTTGCGCGTGTTCATGCGCCAGGGGTTCGACGCGGCGAGCATGAATGACATTACCCGCGAGGCCGGTGTCTCAAAGGGCACGATCTATGTCTACTTCGCCAACAAGGAAGAGCTGTTCGGGGCATTGATCGACCGCGAACGCACGGCAACCTTCGAGTCCCTCTCGGAGGTGCTGCGCACGGCGCCGACCATGCGCGAAGCGCTCATGGGCTATGGCGAACTCATGGCCAGCAAGCTCACGTCCCAGGAAGTGCTCAAGGCCCAGCGCGTCGTACTGGGGGTGATGGAGCGCATGCCGGATCTTGCGGCCCGTTTCTACCAGAGCGGGCCGCAGCAGACCAAGATCATCCTGCACGACTACCTGAGGCAGAAGGTGGACCAGGGCGCCCTCAGGATCGACGACATCGAGCTCGCCGCCCAGCAATTCGGCGACCTGTGCATGTCCGGGGTATTCCGGCCATGCCTGTTCGGGGTCAGGCATTCCTCTCCGAGCAAGGACGAACTCCACCGCATCGTGACAGGGGCGGTCGACATGTTTCTTGCCGCCTATGGCACGGGGCAGGACAAAGACGCACCGGCCAGGGCGTGATCCCGCCCCTGCCCGCACCGCAGATGGTTTCGCGTGGGGCCTTTTCCAGCGCCTATTTCTCGCTGGGGCCCGAGGATGGGCGCCCCGTCATGCTCGTC
Source organism: Devosiaceae bacterium (assembly GCA_036563245.1). Taxonomy (GTDB): domain Bacteria; phylum Pseudomonadota; class Alphaproteobacteria; order Rhizobiales; family Devosiaceae; genus DATCMU01. The sequence continues at coordinate 20,484 of DATCMU010000001.1, forward strand.
CACGGCCTTTGCGCCCATGGACTGCAGTTTGTCGAGGATGCGCGTCATTTCGCGGGACAGGGCTTTCGGGTCATTGTGCCGGACCTGCGCGGGCATGGACGTTCCGTTGCGCCACCGAATGCCCTGTTCGAGGACTTCGGGATCGACAAACTCGCAGGCGATCTGGTCGCAATTCTCGATCATGCCGGGGTCGACACAATCAACTACGTCGGTAATTCCCTGGGCGGTATCCTGGCGCTTTCGCTGGCCCGGTCGAACCCGGAGCGCCTGCGCTCGATTGCAACGTTCGGGACGGCCTATGCGCTGGACCTGCCCAAGGCCGTAGTACCCCTCGGGCGCTGGACCGAGCGGCTGGCGGCACGCCCGCTGCTGGCGAGCGTGGGGGCACTGACCACCAGCACCCACGCCCATGCCCGACCGGTGATAAGGGCCATGCTGGCGTCGTTCGACAGCCATGCGATGCTGTCCATCGGCGCCCATGTTCGCGCCTATGACCTGATCGGAGCAGCGCGCGCCTTCGAGCGCCCCATCCTCATGATCAGGGGCGACGAAGACAGGCTGGTCAATCGCGCCCTGCCCCGCACGATCGCGGCCATGGCCGGCGCCCCACACTTCTCATTGGCCGATATCCGGCGGGCAGGTCACTGCGCCAATCTCGACCAGCCGGCCAGTGTCCGCTCAGAGCTCATCGCGTTCTGGTCCCGACGCGGGCGCTAGCCTCTCCTGAGCACCACGGGTGGCATGACCGGCTCGATGCCCACGAACAGGTCATGGTGTGCGAGCTGCTCACCTTTTTCATAGCCGAGGTCAAGCTTGAGGTCGCCGACCTCGATCCCGCTTCTTTGTGCGTGATCGAGCATCTGGCCGAAGGTGGCCGCGATGTCCTGCAGCGGGCCTTCATGCCTTTGGGCAAGGTAGCGGTTCCCCGGCACGGTCACGCAGACCATGCCATCGGGAACTTTCTCGCAGGCGCCCACGACCACCCCGGCCAGCTGTCGATACTGGTCGCCATCGCGCGCAATCGAGATATCGACAAATGGGCCGATTCCCTCGGCCAGCCCTTCCACCTCGGCGAAGCGCGCATACAGCCGCTCCCATGCTGCGGGCATTTGCTGGATCAGTTGAGACCAGTCCGCATCGACCAGCATGCCCACTGCAAGGAATTCACCCCGGGTCACGATATCCATTTCCAAAGGCCTCCCACCGTCCGGATTGCAACTGGATGATGCAAGCACCTTCGCGGTGGCGGTTCAAGCCGGCCCCCGTTTACGCGGCGGCAAGGCGCCGGCGCCAGCGATTGAGCTTGCGGCGGTTGGCGAGCGCAAGACCGACCAGCCCGCATAGCGCGACAACGGCCAAAAGAATGGCGAATTCGATGGGATCGGCGCCATCCGGGCCGAACACGACGCGGCTCATGGTGCGGCCGGGCAGGAAGGTGAAGATGCCGGCGACAACCAGTGCACCGACATATAGCCCCTTCATCAGGTTCATGTGCGCCTTGATGTTGCGCTGGCGGGCAAACTGGACAGCGCGATAAAGGCCGACAAGGGTGGCGATCGAGATCAGGTGGATGGGACTGAACGGCCCCCACATGCGGATGGTCCAGATGAACAACGAGCTGACAGCGACAATCACCATGAGCGCGACCCAGAGCTTGCCCAGTGTCCGGTGATGGGCATCACCCTTTTTCTTGCGGAACAACACCCAGCCACCCAGACCGAACGCAGCGATGGCGGCAAATGCGTGGATCTGGATGATGGGGGATGCAGTGAGAAGCGGTTCGAGCGACATGGGCGGGGTCCTTCTTTTTTGGCTGGCATGAGCGTGATTGCGCTTGCCGGCGCTCTTTGCCGCGCTAAGTTCGGCGAGGCAAAGCGGACTGCGCAAAACGGGGGAACTGCTGCGTGAACGAAGGCAGTATGCAATTGACGCTTCGCGAATTACGCCGGATCTACACGCGCCCACGGCGGCTCGCCGGCATGGCAGTGATCGCGGCGATCCTCGGTATCGCGGGGCCGTTCGGGACTTTCGAGACGATGTCTACCGGCGCCAGACTGGCCTATTGGGGTGCAATCGTCTTCTGCACCTACGCGGTGGGTGTGTTCTTCGCCGGCTTTTTCATGGGCCTCTTGCCCCGGCGCCCGGGCAACGCCCCGGCCCGCATCCTGATCTCCGGCCTGATCGCGGGCATACCCGTCACCCTGACCGTTGCGGCCATCGACCTGCTTGCCGCGGGACCGGGGCCCATACGCCTGTCTGGCATCCTGACCTTGTGGGGCTATTGCACACTGATCGCGCTCGGCGTCGCTGTCGTCTCCAACATGATGGAGCGCGAGCAGGGCGCGCAGGCAACCCCGCCGCAACCCGGTGCAGCCCAGGCCCAACCGATGGTTGACGCGGCTCAGCCGCCTGCTGCGCCAGCGCCGGCCGCCATCCTGTCACGCCTGCCCATAGAAGCGCGCGGGCCACTGGTCAGCATGTCGATGCAGGATCACTATGTGGAAGTGGTCACGACCCGCGGCAAGGCGCTGGTGTTGATGCGCCTGTCCGATGCCATCAGGGAGACCGAGGGGGTAGATGGTCTGCAGATCCACCGCTCGCACTGGGTGGCGCTTGCCGGCGTCGCTTCGGTGAAGCGGCACGACGGCAAGCTGATCGTGGAAACGACGAAGGGCGCCGAATTGCCGGTCAGCCGCACCTTTGCCGATGCGGTGCGCGATGCGGGCCTGTTGCCCAGAAGCTGAGCCAGACCATGTCACGTCTTGATGGGCTCAAAGCGCATGGCCCAGGTCATCGAATAGTCGCATGTTCAAACCGAAAAACCGGTACCCGCTTTTCCTGAACATGCTCTAGAAGCTCAGCGTCTCCATCGGCTGCGGGGTCAGGACCCTGCCTTTCTTCACTGCGGCGACAAACGGATCGGCCGACTGCGCGAGCCCTGGGAACGTAAGGTAGTGGCAGGGGATCACCGTCTCGAAATCGAAATAGCGGTTGACCGCCAACGCAGCCGCGCGGGCGTCCATGGTGTAGTGCCCGCCGATGGGCACGATGCCGATATCGGGCCGATAGAGCTCGTTGATCAGCCCCATGTCGGAAAAGATGCCGGTGTCTCCCATGTGGTAGATGCGGTGACCGTCCATTTCGACGATCAGGCCGGCAGGCATGCCGCCATAGACCCGACCGCCGTCGGCCTGGTTGTAGCTCGATGAATGGAAGGCCTGGACCATGCTCACCGCAACCCCGGCCTGCTGCAGGGTTCCCCCGATGTTCATCCCGACCACCGAATTCATGCCGTGATGGGTCTGCACGAAATCGGTAATTTCAACCATTGCGACCAGGGTCGCGCCGGTTTTTTGCATGATCGTCACCGCATCGCCCAGGTGATCGTTGTGGGCATGCGTAACAAGGACATGGGTGACGCCATCGCAGGCCTCGTCCAGGCTACCGGAAAACCTGGGATTGCCGCTCAGAAACGGATCGATGAGAACGCTCGCTTCGCTGCCGACGATCTTGAAGGCGGAATGGCCGAGCCACTGAATCTGCATGGTTGGAACCTCGCTTGAACGATATTTGTCCTGGGACCGGCGATTTGGGGACATTGCCGGCCGGAAACCGCGTTGATACGTTGCAGGCCGTGCAGCCGGTTCAGTCCCTTTTCGGGGACCGCCGGCAGCCGCCCGCCGCGCAATCAGCGCGAACATGTGGCTTCATCGTAGCTTCAATCGAGGAATTGTCATGACCTATCGCGCGGATCCGACCCGCTATGACACCATGCCCTACCGCCGTTCCGGGCATTCTGGCCTGCGGCTCCCGGCGATCAGCCTTGGCCTCTGGCAAAATTTCGGCGGCACGCGGGACTATCCCGGCGCCATGGAGATCCTCGCGGCCGCATTCGACAGCGGCATCACCCATTTCGACCTGGCCAACAATTACGGCCCCCCTGCGGGGGCAAGCGAAGAGCTGTTCGGCACGGTGCTGGCGCGCGACTTCCGGCCCTATCGCGACGAGATGATCGTTTCGACCAAGGCCGGTTACCGGATGTGGCCGGGACCCTATGGCGAATTCGGTTCGCGCAAATATTTGCTGTCCAGCCTCGACCAGAGCCTGAAGCGGATGGGGCTCGACTATGTCGACATCTTCTATTCACACCGGTTCGACCCGGACACCCCGCTCGAGGAGACCATGGGGGCCCTCGCCTCGGCCGTGAAATCGGGCAAGGCGCTCTATGTCGGCATCTCCAGCTATCCGCAAGAGCAGACCCGTGAGGCCGCGCGGATTCTTGATGAAATGGGCGTACCGCTCACCATCCATCAGCCCTCCTATTCGATGATCAACCGCTGGATCGAGGAAGACGGCACGATCGACGCTTGTGGCGAACTCGGCGTTGGGGTGATCGCATTTTCACCCCTGACCCAGGGTGTGCTGACCGGAAAATATGGTAAGGGCACGCCGGCCGATACCCGTGCCGCCGCCCAGACGTCGAGCATGCGCCCAAGCCACCTCGACCCCAAGGTGATTGCCGCGGTGGAGGCACTTCGTCCGCTTGCACAGGCCCGCGGCCAGACCCTGACGCAACTGGCGCTGGCCTGGGCGTTGAGGCGCAAGGAAATGACTTCCGTGCTGGTCGGGGTGCGTACCCTGGAGCAACTCAGGGACAATCTGGACGCGATCCGCAATCTGACCCTGAACGACGAGGAACTGGCCGAGATCGACCGCGTGACATCCGGCGTGCTCCTGGACCTGCACCCCAGGCCATCCGGCTGGTTGCGCTAGCGCGCCGGCCGGTCGCCCCGGGCCGGCTCAGTTCGCGCAGGAATTGGAGAAGGTCGAGATCGGCCAACGGTTCTGGCGCAGGGTGAGCTTGCGCATCCAGCCGGCCTTGTCGCCGAACTGTGCACGGCACCACGGACCGTCCGAGGCCGTGGTGCACTGGTCCACCACAACGCAGGTGCCCTTGCGCACGACGCCCACGACGTCGGCGTCTCCGCGCGGCTCGGCATGGACGTTGAGATTGACCTCGACCTTGATCCGCATCGTGCCATCGGCGCCCGGCTCTGGCTGGCCAAGTGCGCCCACCGGGACGCAATCCTGCGAATAGCCCAGATAATAGCAGCCCGACGCGTTGTATGCGCCTTTCAAACTCGCCGCATTCCCGTCACCGCCCGGCCGTTCAAGGATAATCTCTTTGCCGCTTGCGTCCGCGCCATTCACCCGCTTCTGGTTGCCGCCGAGCTTGACGATGACCGAACCCGACGAGTCCGCCAGGACAAGCTGCGTGCCGCTGATCGACCAGTTGGCGACGGCATCAAGCGGCGCGGCGCATCCCTTGGCGCTGGCCGGCATCTGCCCGCTGGCCGAGAGGCCCTCCAGGTTGACCTGGCAGCGGGTCGGGCCGTTCGCCATCTGCTGGTCGAAATCCACCCAGTCGCCCGAGAAAGCGCCGACAAAATCCGCCTGGGACTGGGCCATGGCAGGGCCGGCCAGAACCAGTGCAGCCAGACAGGCATTGAGAAGGTACAGTCTCATGGTCATCCCCGGATTGGATCCCCTAGCGCCAGCGAGGCTAGAGCGGGCTTTGGGTAATCGTCACGGTCCCGTTGGTGTAGACCGTAATCGGTGGCGCCGACGTCGCGCCCCCGGTATAGGAGCCGGCATACGACATGCCGCCGGACTGAATGAGGGTAACCGAGGAGCTGGCCGTGCCCGTCACCTCCAGGTTGGCGACATTGGTGTCGCCGGTCTGCTCGATATCGCCCGAAACGCCCGCGTTCAGCTTGAGCTTGGCAATATTGTCATTTCCGTTCTGCGAGATGCTCCCGGTTCCATCGATCAGTTCGAGATCGGCGAGGTTGTGATCGCCAACCTGGCCGACACTCGCGGCGCCTCCGCCCAACACGCTGATCGCCGCGCTGTTGCCCAATGCCGCCCCAAGGATCGCAGCACTGGTATTGTCCTGATTGAGGGCAATACTGCCGCCCGTGCCGGCAATGGTCAGGTCGGCCTGGTTCGCGTCTCCCCTCTGGGTCGCCGGTTCGGCGAGCGTTCCGATGCTGGAAAGGCTGGCTTCGCTCTGATCCGAGGAAAACGAATTGCCCGCAACCGCACCCGTCGTGGTGTCCTGAAGGAGATAGAGAAGGTTTCCCTCCCCCGCCATCGCGGCGGACGACAGCATGAGTCCGGCCAAAACCGAAAGCGCGACAGCGCGACCGCCCCGGAATGCCGAACGGCTACCAGGAACGCTGCGTGACGCTGATCGTGTTTCCACTACCATTTTGGGTGAACGAGAGGACATTACCAACTCCCATCTGCAAGGCGGCGGCCTGGTTGCCGCTGCCCGTGATCGCGGCGTTCAGAGTGTTCTCGCTGCCATGTTGCGCAAACGCGAACAGGTTCCCGGACCCCGCGACACTGATGTCCATCGCATTGGCGTGCCCATCCTGCACGATCGTGCCCGGCTGCAGGCCGACCGATAGTGCTGCCCCGGTGAACTGGGCGCCCGAAGAGCCGCCGTTGAAGTCCCCGGTGATGGATAGCCCGATCGCGTTGGCTCCGCCCAACCCGTCGTAGTGCTGGGTCAATTGCAAGAGGTTGAGATCGCCGGATACGTCGAAAAGCGCCGAGTTCGCCGTCAGGTTGTCGCTGACAATGGTCAGTTCGTTGGTTGCCAGCGCGGGCGTTGCCAGAATGGCCGTGCCCAGGGCCGCCGCTGCGATGAATGAATGCGACATTGAAAATATCCCCGTTAAACGGGAATATCCTCGCTGGTGCGTTTGAATATTGGGCTGTGCAATTGCCTAAAATTTTAGGCAAATTGCCGGTTTCGCGCCTTGCCTTCATCCTCATCCGACCACCTCGCCATCGGCGCCCTGGGGCGGCGGCAGATTCGTTGGCGGATGCGCGGCCGTGGCCGGATCTCCTCCGGCCGGCGCGGTATAGGTCTTGACGCTTGCGGTGGGCTTGTCGGGCTGGCGCGCCGACACCGGCAGCGCCCGGGTCTGGACGACCGCCGCGGCATTGCGCGTTTGTGGCGGAAGCGGTGCGAGTGCGTCTGGGGTGATGGTGTCGCCGTATTTCTCGGCGTTGTACTGGGCAATCAGCGCTTCGCCGGCCGCCTTGTCGCCAAACGACCAGATCTTGAGTTCGGCGCCCTCCACGATGAGCGACATGACCGCCTTCTCGATAGCCTGCTGCACGGCGATCTGCTTGGGTTCGTTCTGGGTCACACCGCTTTCAAGCTGCAGCAGCTTGTCCATTGCGACATAGCGGAAAACGTTGCCCTGCAGGGCAACCGACGCGATCACCTTGTTCACCGTGACGCTGGCCAGCACCTCGCTGGTCTTGGTGGACACCGCCCTGAGGGTGACGGTGATGGTGTCCTGGGTCCACTTGGTGTCGCCACCGATACCGAGATAGCTGGCTCCCGCGCCCCCAGTCAGTGTGTTGGTGTCGTACCCGATGATCCCGCCCTCGAGGATGATCGAGGCGTGGTCGAGCGGCGGCAGCGCGTTGGCATCGATCTGCTGCTCGCCGCGATAGACACGACGCATCTCGGTGACGATCTGGCGCTCCTTGAGCAGGTCCTGGAGCGACGAGCGGTCGAGTACCGTGAACCAGCGCCTTTCGCCGGCATCCTGGAGCGCCTTGATCAGCATCGGCGCGCCGCCCTGGGTCACCGCCTTGGAGAGCGACTGGAAATTCGTCTCGTCCTTGAACTGGCCGGTCAGGTCGGGGAAATCGTAGACCGCCACCGGAATGCGATGGGCAGGCGCCGGAAGCGACCTCAGCTCGGCGTTGAGCTTGGTCTGAGGGGTGACGACGGGGGCATAGCGCCCCTCGCTGAGCGAGGCTTCACCCGCCATCTGCTCGAGCGTAGCGCAACCGCCGAGGCCGAGAACCAGGGCCAGGGCGGGCACCGCACGCATCAACGCCGCTGCGGCTGAGTAACGTGTTCTGTTTTCGTATTTGGTCACGGGCGATATCCGGCGGGTCAATTGGTCGACGAAACAAGCTGCGGCACCGAAATGACGGTGACCGTGCCTGTGGTGTTGTCCGTGATCGTAAGGGTGATGTCTGCTACGCCGCGATCGAAGACGACGGTGGTGTCCCCGAAGGTGATCGTGCCGTGATCCTGCGGGTTGGTGCCGAATATGGCCTCGGTTACCTGGCTGGCCAGCGCCGACAGCAGTCGCCCCTGCAATTGACGAATAAACAGATCAACATCGCTTGTTGAAGTCGAGCCACCGGATCCGTCCGTACCGCCTGTCGAGGGTTTAGGGGCATCATAGGCGGTGGCAGTCTTCTGCGCGCTGGCAATGCTGAGCAGATGCGACGAATTGAGCGGATTGCCCCCGAAACTGGGATTGATCGGCGTATAGACCAGATCGGCGGCGCCTGCCGACGAGGCCGCACATCCAATCATGAGAACTGTTGCAAGAGTACGAAATCCTAAAGACGTCATTTTGCCCCCCCTGGAAGGCCAATCCCCAAGGCGATTTCCGATTGGGCTCTCTGACACCCCGGGTCGCCTTCGATTATCCGAGCATTCATCGCCCTTGAATTCGCCCGCGTCAATTGCTCGGGCGCGACTATCGTTTATTTTGCCATCGCCTGTCGGCGCATTTGATTATTGATACTATAGGTTTTTATAGGGTCAGAGTTGCAAGCGAACACTTTCGGATCGATATAGCCCCCTTCCGTACATGAAACGCAAGCCAAGGTAGATGACGGTAAGCCTATCATCTCATGCTCGTCGGGGTTTTTCCCAAGGCCTGTCACCCTGACGCCACACATTCTCGCTCGGCGGATCAAATTTCACCATCGAGAGGCAAGGCGAGAACGGCTTCACTCTTGCAGGGGCGACGACTGCCAAACACCGATTCATATTAATATTCATAGGCGTATCCTGTCTACTTTATCCACTTCCCGCTCAACCAAGATGCCAATTGCTGTCTGGCATAGGACATTACGTCACTTCTATTTACTTCTTTCGATTCAATAAACCGTTTTATCTCTAGATGAATCTAAAATTAACAATTCATATACCTATAGAAACTTATATACTCTTCCCAAAATTCACCATTAATGATTGATAAACCTTGTCTGCAAGGGATTTGTTGATATTAAATCGACCCGATAAGGGATTCCCCCAAGGCAGGACCAGATAGATCCGGACACTTCAGGGGGAAGCTTTCGAGCCAGGTCGTGATGCGGCGATCGACTTGGAAAATACGTAGGGATGATGCGTCAACCGGCGGAAGCGAGGCCAACCACCGGCGCTGAATTGGGAGGAGCCGCGATCGGTGTTTTCTTCATTTCTCAACATATTACTTTCATCTGCAGTATTTAAGACATTCGGTGCAGTATTGAAAACCCATCGATGCAGTATCTACCAGACTCTGCACTCTTGGGAAAACGACGTCGGGCACATCCCTGCCACAACGCAACGAGTCCACTCCACGAAGTGGTTTGTCCCGCAGGCGCGGCGAAGCCGTCGCGCCGATCACCTGGAGTCAAGGAGCCAGGAATCATGAAACTCAGAATTGTTCTTCCCACCGCCACGGCAATCGGCCTCTTGCTCGCAACGGGCACCCAGGCGGCAGACCCCAACACCGTCTACCTGACGCAAGACGGGTCCGGAAATACGGCAAGCATAGACCAGAGCCACGGCGCCGGCGGAAACGACATCGGGTCAGCCGCGAATCCGGTCCTGCAAAGCGGCGACGACAACACCTTCCATTTCGACAATGTCCTGTCCGGCTCGGGCAGCAATGACGACATCGAGAAGGCTCAGCAACTTGGCGACCGGAACTATTTCAGCACCCAGGCGTGGAACGGCGCGAACAACAATGTCATCCAGGATGTCACGCAGGATGGCAACGACAACCGGATCGGGATCGGGCTGAACGGACCCGACAACGGCGTGATTGGGACAATCCTGCAGGATGGCAATGCCAACCAGCTGGTGATCTCGCAATCCAACCTTGTCAGCTCCGGGGACGGCAACACCATCGGTTCGATCACCATGACCGGCGACAACAATGGCCTGCCGCCTGACGCGAACGGGGCCGCCAAGCGCGCCGGCGTCTATGTGTTCCAGACTGGCGACAACAACACTGTCAGCGATGTCGTGCTTGAAGGCAGCGACAACATCAATCCGTCTACGAGCAGCGCGGATTACCGGACCGTTGTCCGCATCGAGCAGCGCGGCAACGACAACGGCCAGACCAGCGCGCACGCCGCCATGTACGGCTCGTTCCAGAACAGGCTCTGGGTGCTGGAGAACGGCGACGGGAACAACTTCTGGGTCGAGACGGGCAACAACTCGGCCTCGACGGGCAATTCGGTGCAGATCAACCAGGGGCAGATCGACAACCCCTATCCCGCCTCCGACGTATCGATCACCTCAAGCTACAACGATGCCCATGTCACCCAGTATGGCGACTACAACCAGCTCGTGGTGACCCAGTTCGGCGATGGCAACTCGACCACCGCCAACTTCACCGGCGACTACAATGGCAATGGCAGCTTCACCGGCGGCAATATCGCGGCAAACCTCGAAGCCAGCAACGTGAACCTGACCCAGGGCACGATCTACCAGGATTCGCAGAGCGCCCTTCTGGGCAATTCGGTCGACTATGAAGTGACGGGATCGAGCAACCTGTTCGCCTTCGCGCAGATCGGCGGCAACAACACGATCGCCGGCCAGGTCAACAATTCGAGCAACAACCAGGTCGCCGTGCTGCAGACCGGCGACGGTAACACCGCCAGCTTCACCCAGGCCGGCGTCGGCATGAACGTGGCCGCCATCAGCCAGTAACCACCGAAGTCCGGCCGGACGGAAATTCCCGCCCGGCCTTCGAACCGCCGGACAACTCGCCCGGCATTCCGAAAGCCCTTATGAGACAAGGCAATTTGAAATGAGACTTCAGCTTTCCTTCGCCACGGCAACCGCCCTCGGCGTCCTCTTCGCAACCGGCGCCCTCGCCGACAACAACCAGACCTACCTGACCCAGAACGGCACCGGCAACAGCGCCTCAGTCACCCAGAATTCGAGCGCGACAACCGGCAACCTAGCGGGCGCGAGCGATACCAACCACATCATGACGCAAACCGGCTCGAACAATGTGCTGATCATCGAGCAGAACGGCGATGCCGGCAGCATCGGCGCGACCGACGGCGTCCAGGACTACCACTGGCCCGACACCCCGCCGCATAATTTCAGTATCTCCTTCAATGGTGTGAACCAGACCAGCACCGGAGCGGGGAGCAACAAGGCGACATTGACCCAAGGTGGGACCGCCGCGGTGATCGGCGATCTTCAGCAGACGGCGAACGGCAGCGCAATCGGAAACAACATCACCGTGGATCAAGGCGGCACCAACAACGTCGTCAATCACATCAAGCAGCAGCAGGATACCGCCTCGACCAACAACGTCGCGACGGTCACCGAAAACGGTGCGAGCAACGAAATCGACCGGATCGACCAGCTCGCGCATGGAACCGCGTCATCAGGCGACCCGAATACGATCAATCTGACGATAGACGGGAACAATAACGGCTATTTCGACGGTTCGCCGACGACACCGTTCTATGACACGTTCGCCTATGCTTATGGCGCCACGCCCAGTGCCCTGATCCAGAACCACTACAATTCATCGTTAATTGATGTCGCCGGCAACAGCATCGATCTGATCATTCACGGCGACAATAACGGTTATGGCCAGACCCAGAAGGGCACCGACAACTCATCGGGCACCGTGACCATAAACGGCAGCAACAACTCGTTCGGCACCTACCAGGCGGGCAATGCGAACACCATTCAGGCGGGCGAAGTCGACGGCGATTTCAACGATATCGGTATCTGGCAGAGCGGGGATACCAACGTCGCAACGGTGTCAGTGCTGGCGACCGGCAGCGACTACAACCAGATCGGTATCGCCCAGGGCGGGACTGACAATCACGGTACGGTTTCGGTGACCGGTACGGGCAACACTTCGATCCTGTCGCAAGCCGGCACGTCGAACACGGCGGATATCGAGATCAACGGCGACGACAATGGCAACGGCGCGTTCTCGGGTGCTGCAGGCACGCTAGCGACGTCCGCCAGCCTGGCAAACGGCACGGTCATTCAGGGCACCGGCCTGGGTTCTGCCAACAACACCGCCAACCTGACGATCTTCGGCGACTCGAACGATTTCACCATTGCGCAGCTGGGCAGCGACAATCAGGTGACCGGCAATATCGGCAGCGGCCTGGCGGATTCCAGCAACAACCAGGCGGCCGTCCTGCAGACGGGCGACGGCAACATCGCCAGCTTCTCGCAGAGCGGCGCCGGTTCGAACAACGTGGCCATCAGCCAGTAGCAGGCACAACCGTGACCGGGCGGAGCGATCCGCCCGGCCATGCCGCGCAACGGCGCGCCATGGGCAGATGGCGTGGCTGCCGCCCCAACCAGGAGGAACCGAAAGATGAACTTGAAGCACAGACTGACGGCCGCGACTGCCCTGACGCTGATATTCTCCAGCGGAGCAGCGTTTGCGGGCAATTCGGCTGCCCTGAATCAGAACGGTAGCTCGAATACGGGAACAGTGACGCAATCGGGTGACAAGAACGTTGCCGGCACGGCCACATACGGGGTGGGCCAGTACGACCTGTACCAGAATGGCGACAGCAACAACTTGGTCATCAATCAGAGCGGCAACGGCAACAACATCGGCACAAGCAACGCGATTGTCTACAGCGGCACCGGATATGCGGTACCGGCCAGCCAACAGGTGGCATCGCCCTACCTGCGCCCGCAGCTTGGCGGCAATCCCTACGGTCACGGCGTCGACCAATATGGGAACTTCAATTCATTGACCGTCGACCAGGTCGAAGGATCCTCATACGCCAACGGAAACCTTATCGGCACTGTCGAGCAAAATGCTTCCAATGCCGCGACGGCTTTGACCAATTCCCTCCACATCACTCAGGACAATGGCGACGGGGGTCTGCTTGCGCCCGTGCCCTACCCGGGGCCCCAGGCCTACAACTATGTCGGCGATGTCTACCAGAACAACTCGAGTGCCGGCGCCAGCGCACTCGACGCCAACACAGCAACAATCGCCCAACATACAGCGGGGCTCGACGGATACAATCGCGGCAACCGTGTGGATGTCTTCACGCAGGACGGCCATGCGAACAACATCGACATCCTTGAGGTCGGCCGCCGCAACATCATCAACTACGCTGAACAGACCGGAACCGGAAACAGTGCCGACGTGACCATGCGGCTGGAGGACAATTACATCCGGCGCGTCGAACAGGATGGCACCAACCAGACGGCAACGATCAATATTACCGGCATGGGCAATGGCGCGAATGGTTTCAGCGGCATCGTGGCCGCCCAGACCGGCGCGCCCGCAAGTTCGGTCGTGCAGCAGGATGGCACCGGCTCCGGCGGGAACATGGTCAACCTGCAGATCCCCGGCAACTACAACGAGTTCGGCATCTTCCAGTCCGGAACCTCAAACGATGTCGGATCGCTCACTCTTGCGGGCGATTCCAATGAGTTGGGCGTTTGGCAGATGGGGACGACCAATCAGTTGCACCTTTCGACGGTGTCGGGAGACTCCAATGATATCGGCGTATACCAGGACGGCACGTCGAACGAATCAACCATCACTGTGCCGGGAAGCGACAACTTGCTCGCGACCGCCCAGTGGGGCGATCTCAATGTCGCCTCCCTAGATATCGGTGGCAATGGCAACTACGCCGGCGTCTTCCAGGATGGCACGAACAACGAGGGCCATGTCACCACATCGGGTGGCGATGCCAACATTGCCCTTATCGGGCAACTCGGCCCCGACAACTACGCGAACATCGTCGTCACGGGTGGCAATAACGTCGTAGCCGGTGCGCAGGACAACACCGGTTCAACCGGCAATTCCATGAACGTCACGATCACCGGCGACAATAACAACGCCCTGATATCGGGTAGCACGCCTGAATTCACGTCGGCCGCGCTGTCGGTCGCATCCGGTGGTCCGACGGTCGGCGGACTTTCGGGTTCCCTCACGCTGCCGGTCGCGGTGAGTTCCTTCCTGTCACCCTATAGCAGCGCGAACGCCCTCACCCCGGGCGCCCTCCTTCAGGTGGGTTCCGACAACCACATTGAGATGACGGTGGACACGAACGACAACCTGTTCGCCGCCCTGCAAGTCGGCGTAGGGAACCACCTGGATGGACACGTTTCCGTTGGAACCGGTAACGAGGCGGCGGTCGCCCAGTTGGGCGACAACAACGTCGCCAATTTCACGCAGTCCGGCGACGGCAACAATATCGGCATAAGCCAATAGCCGACGACCCCCACCGGGCGGAGCGATCCGCCCGGCTTCCATGTTTCCGGTCCGCCGATCAAGCAGGGCAGGCCCCATTCTCGAACAGAAGGAACTCAGAATGAGAGTTCATCTCGGACTTCCCACCGCCACCGCAATCGCGCTGATTCTCGGCAGCGGCGCTGCCTTCGCGGGCAGCGACAACGAGGCCTTCCTGGACCAGACCGGAAGCGGAAACCAGGCCCAGATCACCCAGCAGGGAGATCACAATCAGGCCGGATCAGATTCACAGACCAATCTCATCCTTCGCCAGTCAGGTACGGCAAACGATCTCACCATCTTCCAGCGCGGCAGCAACAATGCGGTTGGCCTCGTGCCGCAAGGTATTGATCAGTACACGTCAAATCCGGCCTATGGCGGCAACAAGGCGACAATCAACCAGTACACCAGCGGCAATCTGGTCAACACCGTGCAGCAGCACAATGCGCTCAGCGTGCAGGCGGTCCAAGCCAACCTCCTGACAATCAACCAAGGAACCGCGTCAGATTCGACTGCCAACAACTCGGCCAACATCGTCACCAAGATCATGCAGGTGCGCGCCAATGGCGGCGGCGTAAATACCATCTCAATCGACCAGAGCGGAGCGGATGGCGCCGGCAATCTCGTTGGAAAGGGCCCAGCGTTCGGTGGCGGCGCCGGCAGCGGAGTGGGTGGCATCTACCAGAACGGCAACACCAACTGGGCCTCCGTCAGCCAGTCTGGCAGTGACAACGCGCTCGAATACATCTCCCAGGGCGGAACCATTCCGACCAGCACTGGCACCCCCGGCGCCGGGCAGAGCAACATGGCCACCGTCGGCCAGACCGGGTCGGGTAACCGCGTGCTTTTCGTCAAGCAGGCATCTGCGGTCAACAGTACCGATCCTGGAAACGTTGCCACGATTACGGAAAACGGCAGCGGCAACACGGTCGACACTCTGGAGCAGGACAGCCGTGGTGGTGCCATCGCCAACTCGGCTACGATCTCCCTGATCGGCACCGACAACGGCGTGGGATCGTTGATCGGGGCTGCCCTCGCTTCCGGCGCAACAAACAGTTCTATCTATCAGACGGGGTCGGGAAACCAGGTCGACATGTCGGTCACGGCCGATGACAATCTTTTCGGCTTCTACCAGGAGGGAAACGGCAACGAGGCCACCGGCATTGTCATCACGGGTGACGACAACCAGCTCGGCGTCCATCAGATAGGCGACAGCAACTCGCTAGCCCTTTCGACCATTTCCGGCATGGGAAACAACATCGGCCTCGATCAGTACGGGTCCACGAATACTGCGACCGTGAATATCTCCGGCAGCTTCAACGGAGGTGGCACGTTCTCCGGTGCAGCCGCCGGCGTTGCCGGATCTAATCCTAGTGGGTTGATCATTCAGCACGGGTCGAGCCTTACGACAGGCCTCAACGACGTGAGCCTGACCATCGACACGGACAGCAATCAGTTCTCGCTGGTCCAGATGGGCGACGGAAACGCCATCGACGGCTGGATCAATACCGGCACCGCCAACCAGGTGGCCGTCGCTCAAACCGGCGACAACAACGTCGCCAATTTTACGCAGTCCGGCGACGGCAACAATATCGGCATCAGCCAATAAACGACGACCTCTACCGGGCGGAGCGATCCGCCCGGCTTTTCATCATCGCGAGCGCGGGCTGAGCCGCGCGGTTTGAGCCATTGCAGGACGAAGAAGAATGCGCAGTATTTTCAGCCTGACTACCGCCACAGCCATCGGGCTTTTCATGAGCACGTCCTGGTCACTCGCCGCCAGCAACACCGCCGTGCTGACCCAGGATGGCGCCACCAACACGGCCACAATCACCCAGACCAGCGGCAGCGGCAACATGGCGGGGGATACCGGGCAGGACATGGAACAGCATGGCTATACCAATGTGCTGACCATCACGCAGTCCGGGGCAGACAACCAGATCGGGCTCTACGCAAGCGGCCTCGACCAGACCAGCGACCAGCCTTCGGGCGACGATGCGCCGTCGAACACGGCGACCATCAATCAGACTTCGGACGGTAATTCGGTGGGGCTGTTGCAGCAGATATCGCAAGGCGCACATGCCTCGACCGGGAACAGCCTCATGGTCAACCAGGAGACGGGGACCGACAACACCATCCACCGCATCCTGCAGACCCAAACCGACGAGAATGCCGCCAACACTGCAACGTTGACGGAAAGCGGCGCGTCGAACTGGATCGAGCGGGTGCAACAGGAATCGGCGTCGGTAGGAGCAGCCAACGAAGCCACCGTCACCATTACGGGCAGCAATAACGGCGGAGGCTCGCTAGGCGTTCTCGCTTACAGCGCCGGCGGCACGCCGAGCACGATCATCCAGAGCTCGGACCTTGTTGCGGGAGGGGCGAACAATCAGATCGACCTGTCGATCACAGGCGACGACAACCAGTTCGGCATCACCCAGTATGGCGCGAACAACTCGGTGGGCACGCTCAGCATCTCGGGTTCGTCGAACTCACTGGGGACCTATCAGCGTGGCGACACGAACCTTATCAATGCCGGCAATATCGGCGGCGACACCAACGATGTGGGCATTTACCAGAGTGGTGACAGCAATACGGCAACACTGAACCTGAATTACTCGAGCAGCACCAACGAGGCCGCTATCGGCCAGTACGGCGACTACAACACCGCGAGCCTGAACGTGACCGGCGACAGCAACTATGCCGGCATCGGGCAGCTGGGCGACAGCAATTACGGCAGCGTCGCGGTGACCGGCAGCACCAATGTGGTGCTCGGCGTTCAGGTGAATACCGGTGGCGTCGGCGGTATCGGCAACGACCTTACGGTCGGGATCACGGGTGACGGCAACAACGCCCTGATCGGTGGATCAACCGCGGCCTTCACCGGCGCGGCGGCACTGGTCGCAAATGCCGGACCGCTGGTCAGCGACCTGATCCTCACGGCCCCGGGTGCATCGAGTGTTCTCAGCCCGTATTCGAGCGCCAACCTTCTGACCCCCGGCGCGCTGGTGCAATTGGGCGAGGACAACCACATGGATATCCAGGTCGGCGCGATCTCCACCTCGAACAACAACCTGTTCGCTGCCGTTCAGGCGGGGACCGGCAACATGCTGAGCGCCAGCGTGAATGGCGACGGCAACCAGTTCGCCATCCTGCAAAGCGGTAACGGCAACACTTCCAGCATCAGCCAAACCGGCAACGGCAACGTCATCGGCATCAGTCAGTAGTACAGTGCCTCCAAAGAAGAATGGCCCCGCGTCCGTGCACGGACGCGGGGCCATTTTTCGTTGCCGTCAGATGGCCTCCCCTGATTGCGCGGGGTTCGGCCAGCGCGCCGATCTCCGGCGCCGGACCCGTGGCTCGGTGGCCTGCCGGTCCGACGCATCAGCTCCGGCGTCTCGCGCCGGCGCTGGAAACCGCCTGGTCATCAGCCAGTAGGGCGTTCCAGCAGCTCCTGGATCATCCCCGCAGGGTGCCGCCGGTTGCCTTTTCCACCGCCGAAACGATGCGCGCCGAGACCGCGTCGATCTCTTCCTCGGTCAGCGTCTTGCCCTTTGGCTGCAGCGTAACCTCGATGGCGACGGATTTCCTGCCCTCTCCGACATGCGCGCCCTCGAACACATCGAACACGCCAACATCGGCAATGAGCGCCTTGTCCGCGCCACGCGCCGCCTTGAGGATCGCCGCGGCCGGCACGTCGCGATCGACCACGAAGGCGAAGTCGCGGGTAAGAGCCATCAGGTCCGACATCTCGAGCGCGGGCTTGGCGCGCGTCGGCTTGCGGCGCGGCTCGGGCAACGCATCGAGATCGAGTTCGAACGCCACGACAGGTCCGTCGATTTCGAGATCGTCGACAAGGCGGGGGTGCAGCTCCCCGAACCAGCCAAGGATCAGCTTGGGGCCGAGTTGCAGCCTGCCGCCGCGGCCCGGATGCGCCCATGCGGGCGGTTCGGCGACCAGCTGCACCTTGTCGATATCCACGCCCAGGGCGTCCAGCGCCGCGCCGAGATCGGCCTTGGCGTCGAACACATCGACCGGTTGCGCCTTGTCATGCCAGTGCCGGCCGCCGCCATTCATACCAGCGGTGCGGGTGCGGATGGCGGTGGCATAGGTGCGCTGGCCATCGGGCGCGTCGGAGAGGAAGACCTGCCCGACCTCGAACAGCGCCAGATCGGCAAAGCCGCGATTCTGGTTGCGGCCCGCCGCGGAAAGGAGACCCGGCAACAGCGAGGGGCGCATGTCGGTGAGATCCGAGGCGATCGGATTGGCGAGCTTGAGGGCGTCCCCACCGCCGCCGAAACGTGTCGCCAGATCCGCGGAGATGAACGACCAGGTTATGGCTTCGTCCAGTCCGCGCGCGGCCAGCGCCCGGCGCGCCAGGCGCCGCCGGTTCTGGATCGTGGTCAGCATGATCGGAGCGATGCCCGACAGGCGCGGCAGCGGCTCGCGCGGCAGGCGGTCTGTGCCGACCAGGCGCATGACCTCCTCGACGATGTCCGCCTTCATGGTGACGTCCGGGCGCCAGGAGGGCACCGCGATACGAACCACGTCGCCCGCGCCCGAAATCCAGAACCCCAGCGCCGTCAACAGCGTCTTCACCTCGGCGAATGGCACATCAAGGCCGGTCAGCCGCCTGATCTCGGCAAGCGGGAAATCGATAATGGTGTCCTTGCCGGCCACGTCACCGGCAACCCTTGTCTCGCAGGGTTCGCCCCCGCACAGGTCGAGCACCATGCGCGTGGCAAGCTCGATACCGGGACGGACGAATTCGGGATCGACATGACGCTCGAAGCGGTAGCGCGCGTCGGAGACGATGCCGGTCTTGCGCCCGGTCGCGGCAATGGATTCGGGGTCGAACCAGGCGCATTCGATCAGGACGTTTGTCGTCTCCTCGGTGCAGCCTGTCTCCTCGCCCCCGAGGATGCCGCCGAGACCCAGGACACCGCTGTCATCGGCGATCACGCACATGGTGTCGTCGACCTCGTGTTCCTTGTCGTCCAGCCCGAGGAATTTCTCACCGGCCCGGCCCATGCGGGCATGGATGGTGCCCTTGAGCTTGTCAGCGTCATAGACGTGCAGCGGGCGGCCACGGTCGAACGAGATGTAGTTGGTGATATCGGCCAGCGCGTTGATCGGGCGCAGGCCCACGGCGCGCAGGCGGGCCTGCAGCCAGTCCGGCGACGGGCCGTTCTTCACGTTGCGGATCAGCCGGCCGGCAAACATGCGGCAGGCCGGGTTTTCGCCGTCACCGAACCGCAGTTCGATGGGGATCGGAGTTTCGCCGGCCGTCGCCGGCACTGCCGGAACGGCACCATCCCGCAGCTTGCCGATGCCGGCGGCGGCAAGGTCCCGTGCGATCCCGTGGATGCCGGTGCAGTCGCCGCGATTGGGCGTGATGGCGACGTCGATCACCACGCCGGTCAGGCCGGCATAATCGGCGTAGCTTGCGCCCACCGGCGCATCCTCGGGCAGTTCGATGATGCCGGAATGGTCGTCGTTGAGCTCGAGTTCGCGCCCCGAGCACAGCATGCCATTGGAGTCCTCGCCGCGAATGACGCCCTTTTGCAGCACGAAATCGGAGCCCGGAATCCACGTGCCGACCGGCGCGAACACCCCCTTCATCCCGGCGCGCGCATTGGGCGCGCCGCAGACCACCTTGAGCGGCTGCCCGTCGCCGGCATCGACCATGCAGACCCTGAGCTTGTCGGCATTGGGATGTTTTTCGGCGCTGATCACATAAGCGACGCGAAACGGCTTGAGCGCCTTGCCCTGGTCCTCGACCTCCTCGACCTCGAGGCCGATCATGGTCAGGGTCTCGGCAATTTCGGCAGCGGTGGCCTCGGTTTCCAGGTGTTCCTTGAGCCAGTCGAGGGTGAACTTCATTGGTAGACGCCTGTGGTTGCCTGGATCAGGGGGAGATCCGCGTTCATTTCGAAAAGCCGGACGAGTACGTTGGCGAAGCCGCGCGCATCGTCGATAGCTTTATGGGTGTGGGGGATGTTGCCGTACCACTCCGCCGGGGCGCGCTGCATGCCCCAGTTGAGATAGTCGGCGCCGCGAAGCGTGCCAGCCATGGTGTAAAGGCACACGCCGCCACCGCGGAACAGCTGGCGTCCCGTATAGGGCCCGCCAAGCGCGCGGGTTCCGGCATAGGTATCGAGGTAATGGTCGATGAACGGACCGTCGAACATGATCGGCGCGGCGGCGAAGACCTTTTGGCCGGGCAACGCCTCGACCCAATCCGCGAAGCGCGGCATGACGGTTTCGGCCGGCTCGGGGTTCGCGGTCGCTGCTGCCCAGGCTTCGGGCTGGGTGCGCCACCACTCGGCCGTGCGTGGATCGGGCACGCGGTCGGCGCGGGGCAGAAGATTGGCCTCGAATTCACCGATCACCACGCCGTCATAGCCCACCGCCACCGAGGCGAAACTGATCATCGAGTTCCGCAAGGGCGAATGCCCGTCGGTCTCGATATCGGTGACCACGAAGGTCACGGGTTCGGCGGAGGCGTGGGTCATGGCGTTGCCTCGGACAGAAGCTGGCCGCGGTGGTTTGGCTGGGCAGTTGCGAGTTCAGAGGCGATCTTCGCCAAGACCCCCTCCGGATTGCCTAGAACATCGGCATTGGTGAAGCGCAGTACCCTGTAGCCCTCAGCCACGAGGAAAGTGTCGCGGCGTGCATCGGACCGGATGCCTTGCGCGGTCGCGTGCGTATCGCCGTCGACCTCGATGACAAGGCGCGCGTGATGGCACGCAAAATCAACGCAGTAGGGGCCAATCGGCGCCTGCTTGCGGAAATGAAATGAACCCGTCCGGAATGGAAAGAGAAGCCGCCACATTGCCGTCTCGGCCGGTGTGGGGTTCTTGCGGAGCGTTTTGGCGTGGGTACTCACGATGCGCCTCCAGCCCCAACGCCCGAGGTGTGCGAACACCCCTCCCCAACCCTCCCCATCAAGGGGAGGGTGTTGGCAAGCCTGGCCAACCTAGCAGACCATGCCGCCCGCCGGAGTCGGGGCGACAGTAATCGGATTTCGGGAGTGCGATAGGTGCCACCCTCCCCCTTCGTGGGGAGGGATGGGGAGGGGGAAGTTTTTTTTCCTCCACAAGCAGCAATTTCGCGCCTGGCCCGCATTGTCAGCTGCTCAGCCCCCCGAACAGCGTCGGGATATCGAGCGGGCGGAAGCCGTAGTGATCGAGCCAACGCTTGTCGGCGTCGAAGAAGGCGCGCAGGTCCGGCATGCCGTATTTGAGCATGGCGAGGCGGTCGATCCCCATGCCCCAGGCAAAGCCCTGGTAGACGTCAGGGTCGAGCCCGGCATTGCGGATGACATTGGGATGCACCATGCCGCAGCCAAGTATCTCCAGCCAGTCGTTGCCCTCGCCGATCCTGATTTCGCTGCCCGAGCGGTCGCAGCCAACGTCCACTTCCATCGAGGGTTCAGTGAATGGGAAGAAGGAGGGGCGGAACCTCAGGCGCACCGATTCGACCTCGAAGAAGGCCTTGAGGAATTCCTCGAGCACCCAGCGCAATTGCCCGATATGCGAGGACTGGTCGATCACCAGCCCCTCGACCTGGTGGAACATCGGGGTGTGGGTCTGGTCGCTGTCGCAGCGATAGGTGCGGCCCGGAATGATCACCCGCAAGGGCGGCTTCTGCGTCTCCATGGTGCGCATCTGCACCGGCGAGGTGTGGGTGCGCAGCAGCTTGCGCTCACCCTTCTCGTCCGGGTTGAAGAAGAAGGTGTCGTGCATCTCGCGCGCCGGATGCCCTTCGGGGAAATTGAGCGCGGTGAAGTTGTAGTAGTCCGTCTCGATGTCGGGGCCCTCGGCGATGGAAAAGCCCATGTCCGAGAAGATGGCGGTGATCTCGTCTGTGACCTGGGAGACCGGATGGACGCGCCCAGTGGCTGTGGGTGCGGGCCTCAGCGGCAGGGTGACATCGACGCGCTCCGCCTCAAGGCGGGCCGCAAGCGCCTGTTCGCGTAATTGGGAGGCGCGCGCCTCGATCAGTCCGGCGATCTCGTTCTTGAGTCCGTTAAAGGCAGGGCCGGCCAGCTTGCGCTCTTCGGGATCCATCCGGCCGAGCGATGCCAGCAGCGCGGAAACAGAGCCCTTCTTGCCCAGCGCGGAGACACGGACCGCCTCGAGCGCCTGCTCGCTGTCGGCGGCATCGAGCGCCCCGATGATTTCGGAACGCAAGGCTTCGGTCGATTGCGCGATGGTCGATGACATGTGATTGGCTCTTCTCGATCGGGACGATGGGCCGGGCGGGCGGCGGCGAACATACAAACGTAAAAAGCCCTGCGCCACCCTCAAAGGGTCGGCGCAAGGCTTTGATTCGGCCTCAACTCAGGCGAGGAGGGAAGGCTTCAGGCGGAGACCCGGGCGTGGGTCTTCGTCTCGATGCCTTCGAGGTAGCCCAGGGCGCCCTTGGCCTTGGCGACGAGCGCGGCGAAAGCCTCGGGCTCGTGGATCGCCAGATCGGACAGCACCTTGCGATCGACCGCAACCTCAGCCCGGCTGAGGCCGTCGATAAATCGGCCATAGGTCAGTCCGTGATCGCGCACGGCGGCATTGATGCGCTGGATCCAGAGCGCGCGGAAGTTGCGCTTCCTGACCTTGCGGTCGCGGTAGGCATACTGACCGGCCTTTTCCACCGCCTGCTTGGCGATGCGGATCGTCGACTTGCGGCGGCCGTAATAACCTTCGGCTGCCTTGAGAACCTTCTTGTGACGGGCGTGAGCGGTAACGCCTCTTTTGACACGGGCCATGCGGTGTCTCCTTTTCTGGCGTCAGCGATTGTAGGGCATGTACTTCTTGACCAGGCCTTCGTCGCCTGCCTGAAGTACCTTGGTGCCACGGTTCTTGCGGATGTAATCGCCCGAATGGGAGATCAGGCGGTGGCGCTTGCCGGCCACACCGGTCTTCACCTTGCCCGTCGCCGTCATCTTGAAGCGCTTCTTGGCGCCCGACTTCGTCTTCATTTTCGGCATTTTGCGTCTTTCTGTCAGTCCCCGTGAAATGGGGAAGAGAGCATTCTGGATCGCCACGGCATGCCATTTGGCCGGGCGGCCCGGTTCTTGGTCGAAGCCGGGGTTATAATGAGTGCGTCAGGCAAAGACAAGAGGCACCCGGCCATCACGGCCTGGGGCTTCGCAGGCAAAAAAGGGACGGCCCGAAGGCCGCCCCCTGCCAGGATCGAAAGACGGATCGGATCAGCGTTCGACGGGGCCGCCGGCATAGGCCCACTGCCCGAAACCGCCCGCAATATTATAGACCTTCTTGTAGCCCATGGACGCCAGACGGCTGGCCGCGGCGCTGGAACGGGCACCCGAGGCACAGACCAGCACAATGGCCTTGTCGGTGTCGGCCGCCGGCAGCGCGCCCGAGCCATCGGGCCTGGCGAAATTGTCGAAGCCGGGCAGCGGGGCGCGCACCGCGCCCTTGATGGTGCCGGACTGGGCGATCTCGCCTGCGCCGCGCACGTCGACGAAGACAACATCGGGATTGCCATGCCAGCTAACGATCTGACGGGCTTCGACATTCTCGAAGCCGGCCGACTGGCGATTGAACATGGATGCGAACATTGGGCACTTCTCCGGGGTTCATCGGTCCAGGTGCGGGACGGTCCGCACCACTCATTCAAGGCGCTTATATATTAGAAGTTGCTACTATATCAAGAGCCATTCAGCCTTGAACCCGAAACTCGGGCAGCCATGTGCAAAAAAGGGCGGCACGAGCCGCCCCCTGCATTTCCCGGATTGGGTCATGGCGCCTATTTCGGCGCGAGCACCATCACCATCTGGCGCCCTTCGGAGCGCGGCGACGATTCCACCTTGGAAAGCTCCTCGGCCTCGTCGCGTACCTTGTTCAACAGGGCAAGGCCGAGTTCCTGGTGCGCCATTTCGCGGCCGCGGAAGCGCATGGTGACCTTCACCTTGTCGCCTTCCTCAAGGAACTTGAACACCGAGCGCATCTTCACCTCGTAGTCGTGGGTGTCGATGTTGGGGCGCATCTTGATCTCCTTGACCTCGATGACCTTCTGTTTCTTGCGCGCTTCGGCGGCCTTCTTCTGGGCGGCGTACTTGAACTTGCCCAGGTCGAGGATCTTGCAGACCGGAGGGGCGGCATTGGGGGAGATTTCAACGAGGTCCAGTCCGGCGTCGCGCGCGAGTTCCAGTGCCTCTGCGGTGCGAACCACGCCGCGATTGGTACCTTCGGCATCGATCAGCTGGATTTCGGGGACGTGAATATCCTCGTTGGATCGCGGCCCATCCTTCTGGGGCGCGACGGGTCTCATTGGACGACGAATGGCGTAGAATCCTTCTGTTGTCGACGATAGGGGCGAATGTGGCCATAAAATCTTGTCAAATGGCCCCGAAGTCAACTGGCATCGCTCAAGCTTTGCCACTCTTGTACCCAAAGCCTGCGCGGGTTACCCCCGAAATCGACAGCACAGACGCCCGGAGGCACGGCACAATGGATGCAGTTCAGACAAGACTGAGGGTGGGAACAGGCGATGCGGCGCGGGAAATAGCCGCTCTCATCCGGCCCGGCCGCGAGCCCGGAATCTTCTGGCTGGGCGGCTTCAAGTCCGAAATGACGGGCTCCAAGGCGACGGCGCTGGACCTTTTCGGCGCGCGCGAGGGGCTCGGGGTCACCCGTTTCGACTATTCGGGATGCGGGCAGTCGGGCGGTGCCTTCCTCGACGGCACGATCAGCCGGTGGCTTGAAGAAGCGCTGGCGGCCTTTGAAACCACGAAGGGACAGCAGATCGTCGTGGGGTCCTCGATGGGCGGCTGGCTGGCGCTCCTGTTGAACAGGGCCCTGCGCCGTCGCGGCGAGAATCGCGTGGCGGCACTGGTCCTCATCGCGCCCGCGGTCGACATGACCGAGGACCTGATGCGGGCGACGTTCACCCCTGAACAACTTCAGGAACTCCAGACGACCGGCGCCGTTTCAGAGCCCTCCGAATATGACGACGAGCCTTATGTGCTGACCCGCGGGCTGATCGAGGACGGCGCCCGGCATTTGCTGTTCAACAAACCGATCGACACCGGGTGCCCAGTGACGATCCTGCAGGGCGGACGGGATGCGGACGTGCCCCCGGCCCACGCGCTCAAGCTCGTGTCGCATCTGGTGGCGGATCCGGTCACTTTTACCTCGATCCCGGATGGCGACCACAGGCTGTCGCGGCCCGAAGACCTCAGGCTGCTCGAACAGGTCATCAAAAGGATCGCCGCAACGGATTGATCGCGGTCAGGCCGCGGGTGACCGCGCGCGGGAAAGCCGCGTGAGCGCCGTGCCGTCCTCATCGAAATTCTCCGGCTCGAGCCAGGCCTCGAGCCGTGTGCGCACCGAAGGCCATTCGCGGTCGATCATGGAGAACCATGCCGTATCCCGGTTCACGCCCTTCACGATCATGTGCTGGCGGAACACGCCCTCATAGGTGAAACCGAAGCGCAGGGCCGCCCGGCGCGAGGGCAGGTTGCGATCGTTGCATTTCCACTCGAAGCGGCGATAGCCCAAAGTCTCGAACACATGCCGGGCAGTCAGGTAGAAGGCCTCGGTGGCAATCCGGGTGCGCGCGACACCCTTGCCCCACAGAATGGACCCGATCTCGATGACGCCGTGTTCGGGAACGATGCGCATCAAGGCGTGCCTGCCGCCGCAGCGACCGGTTTCGCTGTCGACGACGGCGAAATAGACCATGTCGGATCGTTCGGCAGCGGCGTCGGCCCAGCCCAGGAGTGCGGCTTCATCGGCGGGAGCGGCTTCGGGCAACCAGCGATGGCGCGCGTCGAGTTCGGGCCCGGAAATGGCCTGCCAGAGATCGGGAACATGGGACCGGTCGAGCGGCTCGAGGCGGCAATAGCGTCCGTCGAGCCGGACGGGTTGCGGCGCAATCGCCGGTTGAGGTGCACTCATTCGCGTTCTCCGTAAAATATGGCTCCAAGACCCTCTCGATAGGAGGGAAAGAGTAATTCGATGCCCAACGCCTTCTTGATCGCCGCATTGCTGATGCGCTCGTTGGACGAATAGAAGGAGCGGCCCATCTCGCTCAGATCCGCCTGTTCGAAGGGCACCTTGGGCGGTGGCGCCATCCCCAGCAGTCCGGCGGCGAAAGTCACCAGATCCTGTGGCGGGGCCGGCTCATCGTCGGCGAGATTGAAGGTGCCGTCGATTCTGGATTCAGCGGCCAGTGCCGTCACCCGGCCGATATCGGCCACGTGGATGCGGTTGAACACCTGGCCGGGCTTGATGATCCGCCGCGCCTTGCCGGCCCGCAGCTTGTCGAAGGTCGAGCGCCCCGGCCCATAGATGCCTGCGAGCCTGAGAACCGCCAGGGGCACCTGCCGACGCCTGGCATAGGCGCGCCAGGCCTGCTCGGCCTTCACCCGGACCTGCGAGCGGGGATGGACCGGCTTGCAGGGTGCGGTTTCATCGACCCATGCGCCGCCGCAATCGCCGTAGACGCCAACGGTGGAGTAGTAGCAGATCCACTCCAGGTTCGTGGCGGTATCGAGGCCTTTCTGCCCCAGCGCCAGCACCGGATCGCCCTCGGTTCCCGGCGGAACCGAAACGATCACATGCGTCGCGGCGGCGAGGTCGGCGGCGAGTTCTTCGCCCACATGGCGGCCTTCGAACAGGTGCGCGGCGATCCCCTGGTCTCGCAAGGCCGAGCGCCGCTGCTCGTCGCGGGTCGTGCCGGAAACGGCAAGGTCGGCGCCGTGCTGTTCGCGCAACGCTGCGACCGCGGCGCTTGCGGAAAAGCCAAGGCCAAAGACGAAAAGGTTCATGCGTCTGCTCCGGCCTCGCCCAGCAATGGCGCGGTCCATTCCTCGGCCACTTCCGGCTCGGTTTCCGCCGGCAGGTATCGCGCCATTGCGGCCTCGATGTGACCTGGCGGCGCCAGCCGCCGCAGCGCCCATATCGCCGCGCCGCGAATGAGCGGCTCGGGATCGCCCAGTCTGCGTCTTGCGAATTCGGCAAGGGAGGGATCGCCTGAATTGCCGATCGCGATCAGGACGTTGCGCACGAAGCGCGCGTGGCCGACCCGCTTGACCGGCGAGCCGGAAAAGAGTTCGCGAAACGCCTGGTCGTCGAGCATGGCGAGATCGGCGAGGGCGGGCGAACCGAGGTCGGCACGGGCCTGGAGCCGCGCCTCGCGCGCTTTCTGTGCGAACTTGTTCCAGGGGCAGACCGCCAGACAGTCGTCGCAGCCATAGACCCGGTTGCCCATGGCAGCGCGAAACTCGCGCGGGATGGGGCCCTTGTGCTCGTTGTTGAGATAGGCAAGGCAACGCCGGGCATCCAGCCGGAACGGCGCGGGAAAGGCATTTGTGGGACAGGCATCCAGACAGCGCGTGCAGGTGCCGCACAACTCCTCCTGCGGTTCATTGGCGGGCAGTTCCGCGTCGGTCAGTATGGCGCCAAGGAACAGCCATGAGCCGAATTCGCGCGATACCAGGACGCTGTGCTTGCCCTGCCAGCCCAGCCCCGCCGCCTCGGCGAGCGGCTTTTCCATCAGCGGCGCTGTATCGACGAACACCTTCACGTCGGCGCCGATGCGCCGCGCCAGCAGTCCGGCGAGCTCCTTCAGGCGTCCCTTGATGATGTCGTGATAGTCGCGATTGCGTGCATAGGCCGAGATATTGGCCTTGTCCGTTTGCGCCAGGGCCTCGATCGGATCATGGGCGGGTCCGTAGTTCATCCCCAGCATGATCACCGAACGCGCCTCGGGCCAGAGCACGCGCGGATCGCCGCGTCGCCTTGCGGTGTCCGCCATCCACCCCATGTCGCCGTGCCAGCCCTGGTCCAGGGCGGAGGAAAGGCGCGCGGGCAGGTCCGGACGCGAATCGGCGGGCGCAATCCCAAAGGCATCGAAGCCGAGTTGCGCGGCGCGCGCCTTCAGTTCCCCCAGCGCACGGGCGACGCTTTCATTGCTGCCTGCCCGGCCGGCCATTGACTTCGACCCTTGGTGATCGGGTTGGTTCGCACCGGTCAAAAATCGAGATCCGCGTAGGTCGGCGCGGCCGGCATGCCTACGATCCGGTCGGAGAGCAGCGGCCGGAAAGCGGGGCGCGACTTCATGCGCGCGTACCACAGCTTGACCTCTTCATGCTTGCTCCAATCGACATCGCCCAGATAGTCGAGCGACGAGAGGTGCGCGGCCAGGGCGAAGTCGGCAAGACTCATCAGTTCCCCGCCCAGCCAGCGCCGGGTGGCAAGGAGCCAACCGAAATAGTTCATGTGTTCGGCAAGATTGGCCTTTGCGACGCGCAGCACACCGGGATCGGTGGTGGCCGACCGCAATTCACGCTTGGCGATCTTTTCCTCGATCACATAGCGCGTGACTTCGTCGTTGAGCTTGAACAGCACCCATTCGACCAACCGCCACATCTCGGCCCTCACGGCGGGATTGGACGGAAACAACCCCCTGCCCGGTTCGCCTGGGTTGAAGTGCTCCTCGACATGGTGAACCACCGCCAGCGTGCCCACCACGGGCACCTCCTCGTCGGTCACGAAGACCGGCACCGTGGCCGCCGGATTGAGCTCGAGAAAGGCGGGATCGCGTTTCCAGGGGCTGATGTCCTGCAGGTCGAATGCCACCTCGTACTCGCCGAGCATGAGGCGCGCGAGACGCGCGGAGGGATCGAGGCGGTGAATGAGCAGCCGTGCCATGGCGAAGTCTTTGCACTCCGTAGTCTAACGTTGGCGCGCGCCACCAAATCACGTTAAAAGCGGCGCTGTCCGATGCGGGCAGATCGGGGGCGGCGCGATGGCTCGCCCCTGAGATAGGAGATCATTTGAACATGGATCAAGGTCTTTTTACGCCACTGGTTCTTGGCGCCATAGAGGGATTGACCGAATTCCTTCCGGTTTCGTCAACCGCACACCTGCTGCTGATCGGCAGACTGCTCGGCTTCGACAGCCCCGGGCATGCGTTCGAGGTGCTGATCCAGCTCGGCGCAATCCTTGCCATCGTCACGATCTATTTCACCCGGCTGATGGTCATCGCCCGCGACGTGGTTCGGCGCAAGCCCTATGCCCTGCGCTTCCTGGTCGGGGTGATCCTCGCCTCGCTGCCCGCCGCGCTTGCCGGCGTGCTGCTGCACGACTTCATCAAGACGGTGCTCTACCAGGACCCGATCCTGATCTGCGTCGCGCTGATCGTGGGCGGCATCATCCTCCTGTTCGTCGACCAGATGCAGCTCAAGCCGCGCTACACCGACATCTACACCTATCCGCCCCTGCTGTGCCTGGGGATCGGGCTGTTCCAGATGCTGGCGCTGATTCCGGGCGTCTCGCGTTCGGGCTCGACCATCGTGGGCTCGCTGCTGATGGGCACCGACAAGCGCTCGGCGGCGGAATTCACCTTCTTCATCGCCCTGCCGATCATGACCGGCGCCTTCGGCTATGACCTTTACAAGAACCGCGCAGTGATGTCCTCGGGTCTTGGTATCGAGATCGCCATCGGTTTTGCCGCCGCATTCATCGTGGGCGCGATCGTGGTTCGATACCTGCTCGATTTCGTGTCGCGGCACGGCTTCGCGGTCTTTGCCTATTGGCGGATACTGGTGGGCGCGGTGGGGCTTTGGGGCGTCCTGCTGTTTCGCTGAAACAGGATCCCAGCGCCGCCTGGCCTGATCCGAAAACCGGTCCCCACTGTTCGCTGGCGCGGACCTACGGTTCGGGGCTAGGGCTCTTTGGTGCCGCCTGGCCTGATCCGAAAACCGATCCTCACTTTTCGGGGCTAGGCGGTTTGCCGGTCGAACTGGCCGTTGCGGCGGAAGCGCCACATGTAGGAGGGCAGGATCGCCTCGAGATTGGTCGGCGAGATGCCGAACGCCGCGAGCGTACGTTTCTGCTTGATCGCGTCCTCTGAGACCACATTGTCGATGCCCAGCTGGACGACCTGATCCACCGTGATCGGAGGATGCGGCAGGATGCCCGACACCGTGCCCATGAGCCTTGCCAGCCAGTTGGGCAGCGGCAGCAGCATGTTGCTGCGCCCGGTCTGGACCAGGACCAGTTCGAGCAACTGGCGGAAGGTGAGGATTTCGGACCCGCCCAACTCGTAGACCCGCCCGCCGCGCACCGCGCCCTCCGCGGCAAGCGCGATCGCCTCGGCCACATCGCCCACATAGACCGGCTGGAACCTGGTATTGCCCGATATCAGCGGCAAGACCGGCGAAAGCCGTGCCATCTC
Organism: Devosiaceae bacterium; assembly: GCA_036563245.1. Lineage (GTDB taxonomy): Bacteria > Pseudomonadota > Alphaproteobacteria > Rhizobiales > Devosiaceae > DATCMU01. The sequence continues at coordinate 51,047 of DATCMU010000001.1, forward strand.
GCCGAACATGTTGAAGAAATCATCGCCCGGGCCGAACTGGATCGAGGGGCGCATGATCACAGCGTCGGGGAATATCTTGAGCACTTCGTCCTCGCCCATGGCTTTCGAGCGGGCGGATGCGCTGGGTGAATTGAGGTCCGCCCCAAGCGCGGACATGTGGATGAAACGCTCGGCGCCCGCCGCCCTTGCGGCTTCGGCGACGTTTCTTGCGCCCATGGTATGCACGGCCCGGAAGCGCTGGCGGCCCTTTTCATAGAGGACGCCGACAAGGTTGATCACCACGTGGGCGCCGGCCACCGCGCGCATCACCGATTCGGGGTTGCGGATATTCGCCTGGATCGGCTGCACCTGCCCCACCGCGCCCAGCGGACGGACATGGCCGGCCAGATCGGGCCGGCGAACAGCTACCCGGATGCGATAGCCGCGGCGCGCCAGATGCTGCACCAGTTGCGTGCCGACGAAACCCGATCCGCCGAAAATGGTGACGATCCTGCCCGAATGATCCATGAGCCCTGATATCCCTTGCAAAGAACCGGTGCGGATGCCCGGTTTCTAGCCCCTGCGTTCGGCAATGTCGAGGGGCACGCGACTGCCCAGGCAGAGATGGCCCCACTGACAGCCCAATCGACCTTGTTCATGTTTTGTGCGCATTCCGGTTCCCCTTTCAGCGAGGCAATCGAGCACCCGAGCGAGACCAGAACCTGTCAGGGGTATTGTCGCTGCGGGGCGGTGACCTTCAGCGTGCACACCGACCTGTCCGGCCTTTCGGACGGCAAGTGCTCGTGCTGCAGGTTCCTGGGGTGGGTGCGGAATCGAACCCGTGGCGCGTGGAGCCGACAGGCGGGGACAGATGACGCATATGGTCAATGTCAACTTCCGTGAGGGGGTGCCCGATTTCGACCGCGCCGCGATTCGGCACCGGGATGGCGCAAGCTTCTGATGACGGGCGCAGAATAGGGCACGAGAGCAATTGACAAAGCGGCGGACTGACCCTAGTGAGTGTGCCGCCTTGCCCTGGTGGCGGAATTGGTAGACGCGCTAGCTTCAGGTGCTAGTTTCCGTAAGGAAGTGGAAGTTCGAGTCTTCTCCAGGGCACCATCCCAACCGTTCATGCAACCTCGTCGCGCTTCATGCGACCGCATGAACGGCGGAAAGAACGCCACGATCCCTGTTTGCATCCCATTCTGCCGGAATGAGATTGGGCAAGGCCGTATCGCCTGAAGCTACCCCCAAGGGGTTACAGTTGCTGCGCGGGCCTTGGCGATCTTGTTGTCAGCGCGGCCGGTCCGGCGGACTGGCCACCAGGCCCTGAAATATAGCTTCCCCCGACCAATGCGAACCACCCAGGCGGCGAAAAATGCGTCTCGCGGCCGCCCGCAGGGACGCGCGTGCGCCGCCTGAGCTCTCGACCGCTATTGTAAGGCCTGCGCCACCGAGCATCGCTCGTCAGCAAGTGTTGACTTGCTGCCATGGGCTTTTGAGCCGCCCGATCTTAACCAATACCGACGAGACACCCACATTTGGAATGACGAGGGCGTCCGTATTGCGATAAATAATATGGTAATCACCGCGTTAATAACTCGATGTTTGTTGTACTCAAGATTCACCATGCAAATTGTTCTTGCTCACATATCGGATAATGGCAGAGCCAGTTCTTGGGTGATGATGAAAGACGCGCCCCGAACGCCGGCTCTGCCATTGACATCGGTCAATTCATCTCCAATCCGGCATGCCAGAGAACATGTCGGAGCGGGAACAGGTCATCCGCGTCACATGGTGGACGCATCGAGATCAGTTGGGAGGGCGTAATGAGTATTGCGATTGTTACAGGGGCCGGGGGCCTCGTGGGTTCCGAAACAGCCGCTTCGCTGGTCGAAAAGGGCATGGACGTCGTGGGTATCGACAACGACATGCGGGCCTACTTTTTTGGCCAGAATGCTTCGACTGCCTGGCGTATTGCGGAATTGGAGCGGCGCTTCAGGGCCTTTCGGCATGAGGCGATCGACATCCGGGATTTCGATGCGGTTTCCGGGCTGTTCGAGAGTTTTTCCACCGATATCGCGCTGGTCGTGCATGCGGCCGCGCAGCCGTCCCATGATTGGGCGGCGCGTGAGCCCTTCACCGATTTCGATGTGAATGCCAGAGGCACGCTCAACCTGCTTGAAGCCACACGCCGCCATGCGCCGCAGGCGAGCTTCATCTTCACGTCGACCAACAAGGTTTATGGGGACACCCCAAACCGCCTGCCACTGGTAGAAACCACCACGCGCTGGGAGATCGACGAGCGCCACCCCTTCCATCCCAGTGGCATAGACGAGACCATGAGCATCGATCACTCGACCCATTCCCTGTTCGGCGTTTCGAAAGTCTCCGCTGACCTGATGGTTCAGGAATATGGGCGTTATTTCGGCCTCAACACGGTGTGCTTCCGCGGCGGATGCCTGACCGGCGGCGCGCATTCCGGAGCGGAACTGCACGGCTTCCTTGCCTATCTGATGCAGTGCGCGACAACCGGTCGCCCCTACACGATCTATGGCTACAAGGGCAAACAGGTGCGTGACAACATTCACGCGACCGATCTCGTCGAAGCGTTCTGGCGCTTTGCCCAGGCGCCAGCGCCGGCCCGCGTCTATAATATCGGCGGCAGCCGGTTCGCCAATTGCTCCATGCTCGAGGCAATCGAGATGTGCGAGCGGATTTCCGGGCGCAAACTGAACGTGAGCTATTCGGAGCAAAACCGTGTCGGCGACCATATCTGGTGGATTTCCGACATTTCACGGTTCCAGAACGACTATCCAGGTTATGCCCTGACCTACGACATCGAGTCGACGCTGACCGAGATCCACGAGGTCGGCGCCAAACGCTGGCTGGCCGAAGCATGATCGACCGGGGCAAGCGGAGCATTCTTGGCGTTGACGTGGATGTTGTCGACTATGAGGGCGCTGTCGAGAAGATCATCGCGGCAGCCAGGGCGCGCCGCCCATTCGGTGTGTCGGCGCTGGCCGTACACGGCGTGATGACCGGGGCGCTTGATCCTGAACACCTTTATCGCCTCAATCGTCTTGATCTCGTCACGCCGGACGGCCAGCCCGTGAGATGGGCCTTGCGCTGGCTCCACGGAGAGAAACTGCCGGCCCGGGTATCGGGCCCGGAACTGATGGAGCTTGTCTGCGAGAGCGCGGCCGAGAACGGCCTGCCCGTGTATCTTTATGGAAGCCGCCCCGAGGTTCTGGACAAACTGCGCTCAAACCTGATGCGCCGGTACGCAGGCCTGAGGATCGCTGGCGCCGAGCCATCCAGGTTCAGGACCCTGTCCGCAGATGAGGATGCCGAGCTCGACGCGCGCATACGCAATTCGGGCGCAAGGATCGTGTTCGTTGGCCTGGGCTGCCCACGCCAGGAGGTCTTCGTCTTCGAGCATGCCGAAGCACTTGGCATGCCGGCGCTGGCGGTCGGCGCGGCGTTCGATTTTCATGCTGGAACCGTGACGCGCGCGCCGCACTGGATGCGCTCGGCCGGATTGGAGTGGCTGTTTCGACTGCTTCAGGATCCCAAGAGGCTGTGGCGACGTTACATACTATTGGGACTGTTGTTTTTGTTCATGATCATCGAGCAGGCCTCAGGGTTCAGGGGACAGATATCGTATGAACAGCGCGCGCCTTCGGGAAAACTTCGGCTTGGATAGCCGGCGGGAATAATTCGTCGAGATACTGCAATAGGTTATAATTATTCTCGTGGGATGACGTAAATGCCAAGAAGTGAAATAAGAATATTTCTTAATTACCTTCCGAAAGCCAGTGCTTTCGTAGTGACTAACCAGGCATACAACAGCGCTGGAAATTTCCTGTTAACTGTTTGGCTTATTCATCGATTGGGACTGACTAGTTTTGGATTTTACGTGATTTATTACTTGTCTGGCCAGAGCTTGATGACATTAATCAGCGCGTTGTTTGTGGCGCCAGCGGCCTCGATAGCCGCAATGCACGACTACTTGGGTCGCGTTCAGATACTTGTCACAGCCGGCTTGTTGGCGGTTCTCACGCTCATAGTCTTTTTGCCGCTCGCTCTTGCCGGCTCTGTGGCGGTCTCGCAATTGCTCAGTATCGAGATATCCGGACCGGTGTTGTACCTCATTACCGTCAGCTTGACTGCAACGGAGGTCGCGCGCCGTCTCCTTATATATCTCGATGCCAGATTTCACATATGGGCGTTGGATTTGAGCCGTTTCGGCCTGCTCGCAGGGTTGCTTCTATGGGAGGTCGCTTCTGCGAGCACCGCCAGCTTTGAACGACTACTCGTGATTGTTGCTGCCAGCAACATTGTTACACTTGCGGTGTTGAGCATTTGGCGGTTGAAAAGAGTGAGGGTTGCCTTGAGTCCAACAGCGTTTCTTGACCATGCGAAGCGGCTTTTGGTGACCGGAAAATGGCTCTCGATCTCTGCTCTGATGCAAGTGATCAATGACAACATTTTCCTCTTCGTCGGGTCTGCCTTGCTCGGAGGCCAAGCCGTCGGTGTACTTCGGGCCAGCCAAAGCGTGGTCGGGCTGGTCAACCCCTTATTGTTGGCCCTCGAGAACATCATTCCAAGATGGCTTGGTGAACAGGCCCGGATTGGGGGCAAATCACAGGCAATGACTGCCTATTGGCAGGTGGGAAGCGCGATTGCGCTGGTCTTCACGATCTTGTTGGTCGTGATCGCCGGGTTTGCGGGCCCTTTTCTTGCCAGGATAGCTGGACCAGGGGCCGCTCCATACGTGTGGGTCATGCAGATCATCTGCCTCACGTACATGACTGGGGTTCTCACTGTTCTCGTGGGTTTTGCCTTTCGCACATACGAGAAGACACGGCCAATGGCGCTAAGCCTGTTCTGCTCATCCTTGTTCGCTGCCTGCGCTGCTTGGCCGCTTGTCTATTTTCTAGGTCTTCCAGGACTGATGTTGGGTATTCTGACTTCTGGTACAGTTCGCCTGGTGACTCTTGTCCTGCAAAGGCGGATTCTGCTGACAGAAGGCGCACATTGAAGATGACAGAGATGCATTCGAAGCGCGTCCTATTGTCCGCATTCGCCTGTTCGCCGTTTCGTGGGTCGGAGGAAGGGATCGGCTGGCACTGGGCAGTCGAAATCGCAAATCTAGGCTACCGTGTTACCGTGCTGACGCGGGCAATCCATTGCGAAGAAATAATGGGGGCACCTGGTCAGACTGCGCTTGAACGTCTGACGTTCGAATTCCTCGATCCAGCGCCGTGGATTCGCTTTGAGGGCGCAACAAAGCCACTGGGATATATCTACTACTATTTCTGGCAGATATTGGCCCTGCAAAAAGCGCGTCGAATGCATCGCAAGACGCCGTTCGATCTAATCCATCATATTACCTATGGTGGGATCAGACTACCGACCTTCCTGGGAAGATTGGGAATTCCAATGATCGTCGGGCCGCTTGGTGGCGGCGAGACGGCCCCATCCGCATTGCGAAAAGGGTATTCGATACGCGGAAAATTGGTCGACGCAGCCCGTGATCTGTCGAATTCCCTCATTCGTTTCGATCCGTTGATGCATGAGACTTTCTCATCGTCGAGCATGATTATCCTTCGCACTCGTGAAAATCTCAAATGCATTCCAGAATACTACCGCGACAGGATTCACTTTGAGCACGACATTGGAGTCGACTGCCAGGAAATCCGCAGCGAGCCAATGTTGTCGGACGGTCCGCTTCGAATTCTGTACTTGGGACGCGCGCTCAGCTGGAAGGGAATGCACCTGGGCCTTCGGGCGTACGCGGAACTCCTCAAAGAGCACCCCAAAGCCAAGCTCACACTCGTCGGTGACGGGCCAGACAAGAGATCCTGGCAGCGTTTGGCGGCCGACATCGGCGTGCAGAGTCAAGTCAAGTGGGTCAATTGGATTCCGCACACCGAGGTAGGACGGCTCTACGCCGATAACGACGTACTGCTGTTTCCCACTCTTCACGAAGCCGGTGGCACTGTGCTCTATGAAGCCGCCGCGCATGGTCGGCCCGTAATTTGTCTTGATCTCGGGGCACCAGGTGAACTCGTTACCCCAGAGATCGGATTCAAGATCGCGGCTCTTGGAAGATCCGAAGCAGACGTAATTTCTGATATTTCCGTCGCGCTGAAAACCTTGGCGACTGACAGAGAGCACCTCGCCAACCTAGGCGCTGCGGCAAGAAAATGGGCAGAAACCCAATCTTGGCAATCACGTGTAAGAAATGTCTATAAGAAGTCGCCCGCTCGATCATGACGGCCACCATTCCCGCAACTGGCGAAGCAACAGAGAAGTCGCGCAACTACCGACACGGTCGTTCGACGTTCCAGATAAATAACCGACTACCGTCGCGATCAAGTTTAGCGGTTGTTTTTGCATGGCCTGCGTTAGTATATTTGTGTGGCTTCTCATATTTTCGCGGATACGACGTAGCTTTTCTTGCGTTTATCCTGATTTCCTCGGCTATCTCGGCACATTTTGCGAAATACGTCGGCTTCACTCGGCGCTACTCAACATATTTGGGCTGGGCATCGCTGCTGTTCTTCTTGTCGTTGATCAAATTGATGCCGGATGCGTGGACGCTACATCGTGAGCCATTTGCTGCATTCCGTCACTACGTCGTAATTCCCGCTCTTCCGTTTCTAATTACTGCATTCCTTGTACTCATTCGGCGTTACGAAGAACTAATAGTTCGATATTCTGCCGCATTTCTCATATTAACCATAATCGTGACAAGATTAAGCATATTTTCCGGCGTACATGATAATCAGGAAATTTCCATATATTTATTTTCTAACGAAAATTTTATAGTATGCACCCTTTTTGCTGTGTTCCTGTTCCGCATACGTAGATCGTTGCTCATCGATTCATGTCTTTTAACTTTGTTTTTTTTCGCATGTACGTCTCAGCAATCGCAAATATTTGGGCTTGCAATGTTTGCCATTCGGGTTGTGCGACAACCACAACTAGTGGCGATGGCGGCCTTGGTGGGCACTGGAACATTTGTTGCCGTCGCACCTTTCGCCGTTGAGACGCTTCATGCAATAGATCACAACACCGGAGTACGCGCCTTGCTTTGGCGAGATGCACTCCAAGCTGTGATTCAGACCTTGGGGCTCGGCGTGGGGTTCGGGACCGAATACATCAAGAACGACTTTTCGGACATCATGTACCCAGGATGGACCTTTGTGTCCCCACAGGATACCTTGTACGTGGGTACACACAGTGCCTATTTCGATATTCTTCTGCGAACAGGCGTTGTGGGCTTGGTGTTATTGATGTTTTGGTATTTGCCCAGTCTGCGCAAACCAAGCAGTCCATTGATATCAGACCAACGTTTTGGCGCTGCAATCGCGACGATGATCTGTATCACCGCCTCGGTTGACATGGCACTGACATCACTGAATTACCTGTTTGGATGTGCGCTCGGGTTTGCGATTTTGCATCACTTGCGGTCTGGCACGACGCTGCTGGGTGCGTCGCGCCCCAAACGCGACCCATAACCAATTTGAGCAGCACTGATGTCCCTCTGAGTTCCAGCAAGTTCGCCATGCCTGATGAGCCGCAAGAAACCCAAAGCTACTTGAACCTTGTGGAGGGCTCTGGCCATGCGGCAATTTGGGCATGAAGCTCGTATTTCGGCCTATCAAGTACGCGCAGCAGGTTCGTAACCCCAATCGCGTGCTCGCCACACATAATGGTCACTCTTGTGCAAGCGATTGATCATCCAAGTCGATATGAGGATCAAAGGTCGAAGAATTGGATTTTCCGCGAACCTTACTGCCAGCAGTTTATTGCGCTTGCTCTTGACCAAAGATGAGCGCGACACCTTGCGCACGCGGTAACCTATGAGGAACTCGGATAGTCGGGCGCTTGCGACTTGCGCGAAATTCTCGATCCACCACTCCGCATCTTCCCCATCACGATCACCACCAAAAGGGCGAGCGAGCATGACGGACCGGCGAACGAACCAAGTGGATGGCATCGGGATATTCCTGCCGATACTGAAAGCACGAACTTGACCCGCCTCGTTCAGCAGCGTGTGGTCCGTGCCCACGAAATCGACGCCACGCGCGCTCGCAAATGCAAGCTGCTTCTCGATCTTCTCCCTGCGCCAGATATCGTCGCCGTCCAGGAAAGCAACCCAGTCTGCGTTGCTTGCATTGATCAAGACATTTCGCACCAATCCGACTTGCATCATCGGCAGCCTAAAGATCGTGACTGAAGGGAATTGTTCCTCCAGTACATCGAATGCCCTGCCCACTTCGGGAAGCGCAAGCATGATATCACACTGGAGCGTTTGGCTGAGAACTGAACGCAACGCCTGGCCAATGTAAGGAAGTTCGCCCTCGGTCATGCATGTTACTATCGCAGCGACCGCCACGCCTTTATCCCCCATCAATTGGTTTCTATTATCGTATTTGGACCAATCTGAATCTACAAGTATCCTTGGGACAACTATCGCACTGTGGCACTTAGCGGGACCAGTGCAATACGAGTATTGCATAATGCCCTCAGTGATCAGCTACCCACGCCGAAATCCGTTAATTCAACGCCGACCTACGAGTTCACATTTGGGTTGTGTTGATGTTTGGCGAAATTCAAATGGAGTATCTGAGGGCTTTTGTACTAGCCAGTGGTGGTCTATGAGTGCCTTGCACGTCGGGCATTGCGTCCAAATCAGGCCTGCGGGCGCACAATAAGGAAACGGTGGTGGTTCGCCCAAGATTGGCCGGGGAAGTGTACTTCCCTGTGCTCAACCAATATGGGAACAAGATGAGTGCCCGTGAAGCAACCGAATCTCGGAGCGGCGCGACCGACTGTGAAAATTTGCGGTATGTTTGACCTGCAAACTCCTAGACGGATTACACCCCATGCGATTTCGCGCATTTCTATTTCTGATTGTCGCGGCGGGCTTGCTGGGATTTTCGGCCTATGTCGCTTCGGTCGAACTCAAGCCCTATCTGCAGGGCAATATCGCCTCGTTCCAACCCGAAGAGGGACTTGCGAAAGGCTTGCCCGATGTGGGGCTGTCGCTGCAATCCCAGCAACTCGCGCTGATGCGCTGCGCCGAGGCTGCCCGTTCGGTGACCGAGCGCCTCCAGCCAAGCAAACTAAGGCAACCGGCGATGCGCAATTGCCAGCTTCTGGCCGACCGGATCACCTCGGCCTCGCCCACGAATTCCTTTGCCTGGCTCGTCGGCGCCATGGCTGCCGCCGAACTTGTCGATCCGATCGGCATGCGCGATCGCCTCCGGCGTTCGCAGGAGACCGGCCCGACCGAGCAATGGATCGCGCAGGGGCGCGTCGAACTGGCCGAAAATGCCCGCCGCCGTTTCGGGCCGGACGGTCTCGACTTCGAGGCCGGCGACCTCAAGCTCCTGGTCCTCAGCCAGAGCGGGATCGGCGCCATCGCCAGCCGCTATCTCGGGCAGCCCGATTTCCGCGACCGGATCACCACAATCGTCGAAACCCTGCCCGAGCGCGACCAGGAGCGCTTCGTCAACTGGGTTGCCGGCGCTGCCCGCGAGCTGCTGAAATGAATGCGCGTCCACGCCCTGCGAGCGGCCGCAGCCATGCTCGCAAGTTCAAGACGGCCGTTGCGGTGATGCTTGTGGTTCTGGCAGCAGTTGCACCCATACCGGCGGGCAGCAATCGGCCACTGTTCTGGGCGATCGCCGGCATCACGGTGGGGATTGTCGGGGTGTTGTATTTCGCCGGAATCCTTTGGACCGGCGCTGCGACACGTCTACGGTTCGCGCAGGCCGGCCTGCCTCTTGTGTTGATGCTGATCCTCTTGACCTGGCTGATCGTGCAGACGGTGCCGCTTGCAGCCCTCAACCTGCCCGCGGAAGCGCAATCGCTGTTCGGCCCGATCGTCGCGCCGACGATCAGTCTTGCGCCGGGCGCGACATGGCTCATGGTCCTGCAGTTTGCCACCTACGGCGTCCTTGGACTTCTGTTCGTCCAGGTCACCCTCGACCGATCGCGCGCCATCTGGGTCATGCACGGCCTGTTCTATGTCATCACCGCCCACGCCGCCTATGCCCTGCTGGTGCTGACCCAGTTCGGCGACACCTTGCTCATCCTCGAGAAGTGGGCCTACGAGGGCAGCGCGACAGGTACCTTCATCAATCGCAATTCCTTCGCAACCTTCCTCGCATTCGGGCTTGTTGTCGGCCTCTCGCTGATCCTGCGCAATCTTGAACGGCTTCGCATGCAGAACGGGAAGATCGGCTACATGCGCGGTCTTGCCGACTGGCCGAGCCTGGCCATAGTGGTCGCGTGCATGCTTGTGCAGGCTGCCGCGCTGGTTGCCACGGAATCGCGGCTCGGCGTCGCCTCGGCCGTACTCGGCGGCACCGCCGGTCTCAGCGTCTATTTGAGCCGTCAGCGCGGCACAGGTCGCGCGGGCTTGCCGTTCATCCTTTTTGCTGCGGTGCTGGCGATCGGGGCCGCATTCTGGCTCTATGGCGGGGGCCTGATCGAGCGGCTTGGATCGCTGCAGCAGTCCGCCGACGTACGTGGCGCCCTTTATGCCCAGGTCATCGACATGATCCGGCAGCGGCCGTGGACGGGCTATGGCGGGGGCAGTTTCGAGGTGGTCTACCCCTATTTCCATCGCCTCCCGGTGAGCCCCGACCTGATCTGGGACAAGGCGCACTCCACCTATCTGGGACTCTGGTCCGACCTGGGCCTGGTTTTCGGCACGGTTCCAATGCTTGTGGTGCTCTTTTCCGCCATAAGGCTATGGTTGGTGGCGCGTTGGCGGCCGCGCGACTGGGCCATGCCGCTTGCCGGCCTGTCGGTCATCGTGGTTGCGGCCGTACACTCCGTCGCCGATTTCAGCCTCGAAATAGAGGCCAACGCGATCATGTTCATTGCCATTGTCGCGGTGGCAATGGCCACGCCGACTGAAGAGCAACTGATACGCCGGGACGCCTGAGGGAATGAGCATTCTGAAAACGATGCGTTCGCTTCTGGGCCAACAGGCCACCACGCCGGCCTCGCAGCGCCAAAGGCTCGTGCTCGATCCTTTGCAACGGACGATCTATGCGGTCGGCGACATTCATGGCTGCCTTGAACTGCTGCGCGTCCTGGAGCGCAGGATCGTCGCGCGCAGCCATCACGACGAAGGTGCTTCGGTCATCGTCATGCTCGGCGACTATGTCGATCGCGGTCCGCACTCGGCCGGGGTTCTGGATCACCTGCTTGCGCCGCCGCCCGAAGGCTTCTCGCGCCTGTGCCTTGCCGGCAACCATGAGCAGATGATGCTCGATGCCCTTTCCGACCGCGATGCCATGGCGCTGTGGCTTGGCAATGGCGGCCTGGAAACGCTTCGATCCTACGGCGTTCCGGACGCGGTCATCCGTCATCTGTCACCCCATGACCGGCATGTGTTCGACATCGTGCGCAGCTACGTGCCAAACGAACATATCGAGTTTCTCTCTGGCCTGCCTGCGGCTGTTCAGGCGGGCGAGTATTTGCTGGTACACGCGGCGATCGACCCTGCCCGCGACCTCTCCGAGCTATCGGATGAGGCCTTGCTGTGGGCCCGTTTCGAAACCGATGGGGAAGCCGGGACCCAGGGCCCGCTGGTCGTGCACGGGCATACGGTGAAGCGCGAGACCGCGATTGTCGCAAACCGGCTGTGTCTCGATACCGGCGCATTTGCGACCGGCGTTCTGAGCGCGGCGCGCCTCGGGGCAGATGGAAGCGTCGAGATCTTAACCACTGCAGGCGAAAGACCGGAATTGCTGCGTCCGGCGACAGCGAAACATTGAAATTCACACGGAACAACAAGACAATGAAAGAATAATATCAAAAAGGCTGCACGTTCGACCTGGCCTCAACTTTTGCACTGGAAACAATCCTGGATGTCTGACGATTTCCTGCCCGACGACCGCGAAATCGACCTGCGGGCCCTGCTGGGACTGCTGCGACGGCAATTGCGGCTGATCATCGTTTCCTTTGTGGTTGTCGTCATGGTGGCGGCGCTGGTGGTCTTCTCGCTCACGCCCAAATACACCGCCTCCGCGCTCATACTTGTCGATCCCGCGCAGAAGAACCTTCTCGATCCGAACAGCGCCAATACCTCGGGCGTTTCGGAGTCATCTCGCGTGGAAAGCGAGGCAGAGATCATCCGCTCGGATTCCACCTTGCTCGAGGTCATCAACGACCAGAAACTCATTTCTGACCCCGAATTCGGCGTCTCGCTGGGCCTTCGCGCCTGGCTGACGGGCATCTTGCGCATCAGCGACGTGAAGCTGCCAACCGGCAAGGAAGCCCTGCACCAGGTTCTGGCAAACCTGCAAAAGGCGGTACACGTCGAACGCCGCGGCCTTACCTATCTGATCGACATTTCCGTTGATTCCGACAGCCCGGACCGTGCCGCCACGCTCGCCAATGCCATTGCCAACGCCTATATCCACGACCAGGTGCAGGCCAAGATCGCCGCGACGATTGCCTCGCGCGACATCCTGCAGCGACGCCTCGACCAGGCCAAGCTGGCGTTGAGCGAAAGCGAGACCAGCCTCGACGATTTCGTGTTCCAGAATGTCGATCGCATCGTCTCGGAAACGGGCGAGACAAAACTGTCCGATCTGCGCAAGGAACTTACGCTGACCGACCAGAAGCGGGTCGAGGCCAGCAAGCTCGCCGATCTCGTCGCCAAGGGCATCGACCAGCGCGACTGGCAGACCCTGCAGCAATCGCTCGAGTCCGATGCGGCCAAGGCTCTGGAGCGGCAGCGCGCGGACCTGATCTCAAGTCTTGCCGGCCTCGATCCGACGGCCCAGCGCGCCGTCGACCTCAAGGCGGAACTCGCCAAGATCGAAGACGAACTGACCAAGACCGCGCGAATCGAGTTGTCCGGCCTCAAGAAGAACGTCGCCACTGCCGAAAACGGGATCGCCAACCTCAAGGGCGAGATTCGAACGGCCGCCCTCAATTCCGATTTGCCGGCGGACCTCTTGACCAACATCTACGGGCTGCAACAGAACGCCGCCGTTTCCAGAAATCAGTACCAGTTGCTGCTGTCGCGCCTCCGCGACGTCGAGGCCCAGGCTGAACTGCAGCTTCCCGACAGCCGCGTTGTCTCGCCTGCCATCCCGCCAAACCGACCCTCGTTTCCCAAGACCACGCTCATGCTCGGCGCATCCGGCCTTATCGGTCTCATGCTGGGGATCGTGCTGGCCTATCTGCGCGAGAACTATATCGGAGGCTTCGTCAGCGACCGCCAGGTCGAGTCGGTCCTGCATATCCCCGTGTCGGCCTCAGTCCCGCGTCTGAAACTGTCCGGTTCGGGTGGTCAGGGGCCGCGCTCGCCGGCTGAAACGATCGTGGCCGAACCCATTTCGGTCTTCTCCGAATCCGTGCGCCGGCTGCGTGCAGGCATCGATCAGTCGATGGACCGGCTTGCCGCAGCCAAATCCACGGCGGCGGCGGGCGGCACCGTCATCATGGTCACTTCGGCGGTCCCGGGCGAGGGCAAGTCGTCGCTTTCGCTCTCCTTGGGCCGGACCTATGCCCTGGCGGGCCGGAGCACGATCGTGATCGACTGCGACCTGCGCAAACCGAGCGTCCACCGCCATCTCGACCTCGAGCCGAGTGCGGGACTGTTCGACTATCTGGCCAGCAAGGGGGAAGGCGTCAGGATCGACGATATCCTGATCCAGGATCCCCTCACCCCCCTTGCGATCATAACGGGAATGCGCCGCGCAAATGCCGCCACCGACCAGCTCGTCGTGGGCGCCGCGTTCGACAAGCTGCTCGATGCGGCCACCAAGAGTTTCGAGATCGTCATTCTCGACGCCCCGCCAATCGGGCCAATCGTTGACGGCCTCTACCTGGCGAAGCGCGCCGACATCATCGCAATGGTGATCCAGTGGGCGCAGACGTCGCAGGAGGATGCGCGCCGGGCCCTGTCGGGCCTTCAATCCGCGAAGCGCCCGGAAACCCAGATCCAGGCCGTGCTCAACGCAACGGACAACGGGCCGTCCAGTTACGGCGGACGGTATTCGGGATATTTCGAGCAGAGCTATTGAGCGCGGTTCAGTCGCGGAACGCCTTGAGAATGCAGCGGGACAGCAGCTGGCCCGCTTGTCCGGGCCTCAGGCCATGACTGCCACAGCGTCGCCTTGCGCCCCGGCATCCGCGGACAGCAATTGGTCGAAATAGGCGATGGTGGCGCCGAGGCCTTCACGAATGCCCACTTTTGGCTCCCAGCCGAGCAATTTGCGGGCAAGGGATATGTCGGGTTGCCTGCGACGCGGATCGTCCACCGGTAGCGGATGATGGACGATGGACGAGCGGGAATTGGTCATCTCGATGACCAGTTCCGCCAGGGCCCTGACGGTGATTTCAGCCGGGTTTCCCAGATTGACCGGGCCGGTGGTCTCCGGGCTCGTCCCCATCATCCGGATCATGCCGTCAACCAGGTCGTCGACATAGCAGAACGAGCGCGTCTGCTCGCCGCTGCCATAGATCGTGATGGGTTCGCCCTTCAATGCCTGCACGATGAAATTGGATACGACACGGCCATCGTTTGGATGCATGTTCGGCCCGTATGTATTGAAGATACGGACGACCTTGGTCTGCAAGCCGTGCTGACGGCGATAGTCGAAGAACAGTGTTTCGGCGCAGCGCTTGCCTTCATCATAGCAGGAGCGCGGGCCGATCGGATTGACGTGCCCCCAGTAGGTTTCCGACTGCGGATGCTGTTCGGGATCGCCATAGACCTCGGAGGTCGAGGCCTGCAGGATGGGCGCCTTCACACGCTTGGCGAGCCCGAGCATGTTGATCGAGCCCAAGACGCTGGCCTTCACCGTCTGGACCGGATCGAACTGGTAGTGAACAGGCGATGCCGGGCAAGCGAGATTGTAGATGCGGTCGACCTCGACATGAAGCGGCTGCGTGATGTCGTGCCTGAGAAGTTCGAAGCGCGGGTGCCCCTGCAAATGCGCGATATTCTCGCGCCTGCCGGTGAACAGGTTGTCCGCGCACAACACATCGTGCCCCTGCGCGACAAGCCGCGTGGACAGGTGGGACCCGATGAAGCCGGCGCCGCCGGTAACAAGGATACGTTCACTCATCTGTCGTTCTACCTATCGCTTGCGAAGAGCGTTGCATTGATCGAGATCAGGACGCATTTCCGCTGAGAAACTCGTGCTGTATCGTCTTGAGGATGATCCTCAGATCGAGCAGCAGGGACATGTTCTGGATGTAGGCCATGTCGTGGGCTATACGGGCCTGCGCGATCTCCGGATCGTGCGCCAGCCCCCGGAACCCGTTCACCTGGGCCCACCCCGTGATGCCGGGACGGATCGCGTGCCGCAGGCTGTAGTAGGGCACGACGTCCTCGTATGCCTTCTCTCCCGCGCGCATGCCGATCGCGTGCGGCCGCGGCCCCACCAGCGACATGTCGCCGATCACGACATTGATGAGCTGGGGGAGTTCATCGATCGAGGATCGCCTGATGAACCGGCCGATCGGTGTAATCCTGGGGTCATCGGGCATGGTCTGTTCGACGCCCGTGGGGTCGCCCTTGTCCGCATACATCGTGCGGAACTTGAAAATCTCGAACCGCTTGCCGCCCAGACCATGCCGTGGCTGGCGGAACAGCGCCGGCCCAGGGCTTGTCACTCTGATCAGCAGCGCCACCACGATCAACAGGGGTGAAAACATCATCAGCGTGATCGAGGCGGCTGCGATATCCATCGCCCGCTTCACAGCAAGGGTCAGGCGACGCCGGACCGACATGGCCGGAAGTACGGGGACCTCCGCATCGACGGCGAGGGGAAGTCCGCTCTGCGGAATGACCAGCCGGCTGCCGCTGGAATACTTGCGGGACCTTGTTCCCGACTGGCGCGTGAATGAAACACCAGCGAGTCTTTTGGAAGTCCGGAGGCTTGGTCTGTCTTCGGCAATCGCCATCGATTTACTCAACACTTCCGATTACATCGTCCTTAACTATTCCTTAACTAAGCATAACTCCTGAGAAATGTCATACGCAAATTCGCATGCAAGATTAGCACTTTGCCCTATGGTAAAGACCGGAAATCAACAGTTGCACGCGACGGGAACTCTTGCGCAAATCACGGCAAATTGATGCGGGTGTTGCCAACGCATGCCCCTTGCGGCAGATTCCATGAATGGGATTCGCGGCATTCATCCTTGGTGTCATGACCGGGCTGCGGGGTGGCCCCGTCAGCGCAACCGCGGCGGCAACGCTTCTGGGGCTGGGTGACTGTGCGATGTGGCTGGCCGGGTTCGGCCCCGGCATCGGCACCGTGATCCTGTCGTCATTCTACTTGTGCTCGGGCTTCGCCCTGTGTTGCCGGCTGCGCGCATCGGTTCGCGCGCGGCGATCGCCGGATACCGATTTCGCCTGATCGGGCCACAAAGGCCCCCAATCCCTGGCGTTCAGGCCCGCCGCGATATCTCCAATTTGACTAAAATCCGCACGTCACTTCGAACAGCATTGTAGCGTTCCCCTGACAGGCTTCCTGCACGAACATGCAGGGAGACTGACCATGAAAAGCGCTCGCGCAGCGATTTTGGCAGCCGTATTCGCCTTCAGCACACTCACGGACGCGACCCTTGCGGCCGTGCAACCCGAAAAGGACAGCCTGCAGAGCTTCAGAGCCATGTCGCTCTCGCAGAGCACAGCCGCACCGACAGGCTTCATGGTATTCTGCCTGCGGTCGCCGGCGTCCTGCCGCGTCAGCGGAAAGAGCAAGGTCGACTATACCTCACAGCTTGCCACCACGCTTCGTTCGGTGAATTCGCTGGTCAACCGATCGATCCGTCCGCGACCGGACCGCGGCGACGTATGGCTTGCCAATGTCCGCTATGGGGATTGCGAGGACTACGCGCTGACCAAGCGCGAGCGGCTGATCCGGATGGGGATTCCCGCGGGCGCCCTGCGTATCGCCACCGCCCGGACCCGGTCCGGTGAAGGGCACGCCGTCCTCGTCGTGCGCACCGACCATGGCGATTTCGTCCTGGACAACATGAACAATTCCGTCCGGCCATGGTTCCAGACCGGCTTGCGCTGGATTGCCATGTCAGGAGCCAATCCGTTGCGCTGGAACCGGATTTCCTGAAGAAGTTCCCAAGACGGCCTTCTTGCGCGACCATCGCTCTTTTCGCCGCCCCGGTTTATGCCCGGGCGGCGATTTCGTCTGCGCAGGGGCTCCCGTTCGCCGCAGGCTGCGGGCATGACCGTCATTTACCAGTACGTCAACAATTTCGCCAAGATTGATGGTAAACAATTCCCTAATAGCCTATATGTTTACAGTGGCAAGTTAAGTGACGGCAAACTGGGGATTGTGAAATGCGTGCGAACATTTTGTATTCGGCAGGTACTCTTGCCTTGCTTATTTTTGGCACCTCATCCTACGGCGCCTTCGCCCAAGACACAGCGGCGGCTGAGCCGGGACAGGTTGTATCGACGTGCGAAATCGACCCGGATGGCATTTCGGGCAATTGTCCGCCAACCGTGGCGGATCATTTCGGCCTGCTCCAATCGCGCGGCGCGACTGCGGACGCCCTGAACTCCGACGTTGCGGCCACCGCCATTGCGTTGGCCGAGCGCGGACAACGCGCCGAGGCCGAGAACAACATTCCCCTTTGCATCGACCTTTCGCAAGGCATCCTGCGCACCGCCGAATATTCGACCGACCCGGCCCAGCAGGAAACGATCCGTCAACTCGCGACTTTCATGTGCTGCGTTCGCATCGAGGGTGAGCAGGATGGGCTTTACTTCGGCACTACAGCCGCCCTTGCGACGACCGGAACCCTTGAGGACGGCGCAACCGAGGCGGGCGGCCTGGCCTTCAATGCGCCCAGCGCTGCTTTCGTTGCTGACGGTGTCCTGCCGGGCGACATTCTGGTCATCAAGTCCGGTGCCTCCCAGGGGTATTACGTGATCGCTTCGGTGGATGGCGAGAACGCGCTGACGGTCCAGCAAAGCAACGCCGATCTGTTCGCCGGTTTCTCCGGCAGCGAGACCGACGTGCAGTACGAGATCAGGCGCCAGGACAAGCAGTATGCCGAGAACACCTGCACGCCCGGCTTCGTGACCGCGGCCATCCCGATCGTGCCGGCACCTCAGGCCAGCCCGCAATAGGGTTACCTGGAAGCATCTCGCCGAACGGTCCGTCAGGCGAACCATACCGGCACGGATAATAGCCATGCCGGGCGCGACGGGCACCGGATGTCGGGTCCGCAAAAACCCACCAGCCCGTGCGCATTTTCTCTGAAAGTTCACGCCCATGAACGTGCTCGTCACCGGCGGGGCCGGATATATCGGCAGCCACACCTGCAAGGCTCTGCATCGCGCGGGCCACCTGCCGGTCACCTACGACAACCTGAGCTCAGGGCACGCGCACGCTGTGAAATGGGGGCCGTTGGTTGTCGGGGACATCGCCGACACGACATTGCTGGCCGCGACGCTAGGTGCGCACGACTGCCAGGCGATCATACATTTCGCGGCCCACGCGTATGTCGGTGAATCCGTGGGCGATCCGCTCAAGTATTACGCCAACAATGTCGCCGGCACGATTGGCATGATCGAAGCCGCCCGCATCGCCGGCGTCAAGCGGATCGTTTTTTCCAGCACTTGCGCCGTCTTTGGCATACCTGGACTGGCGCTGATTGATGAACATGCGGAACGGCGCCCCATCAACCCCTATGGCCGTTCGAAACTGATGGTGGAGACCATCCTCGAGGATTGCTGGAGTGCATATGGCATCGCCTCCATGGCGCTGCGCTATTTCAATGCCGCCGGCGCGGATCCGGACGGCGAACTGGGTGAGGAACACGATCCCGAGACCCACCTGATCCCCCTCGTCCTGCAAAGCGCGCTGGACCCTGCCCGGTCGATCAGCGTTTTCGGCACGGACTATCCTACCCCGGACGGCACCTGCATTCGCGACTACGTCCACGTTTCCGACCTCGCGGACGCGCATGTCCTCGCGCTCGACGCCATCGATCGGGCGCCGGGTTTTTCCGCGTGCAATCTGGGAACGGGCCGAGGCGTTTCCATCTCCGAGGTGGTCGCCGCCGCCAGCCGCCTGACCAATCGGAAGATCAACGTCCGGCATGCGCCGCGAAGGCCTGGGGATCCGCCGGAACTTGTCGCAGACCCCTCACGCGCCCAAACGGAGTTGGGATGGTCAGCGCGCCGATCGGACCTCGATACGATCCTGTCCGACGCGTGGGCGTGGTTCAAATCGCAAGGGGCGGACGCCAAAACCTGAGCGTAGCCATCGAAAGCCGTTCAGCTTCCACCGATCCGGGGCAGGATCTCTACGGTTCGCTGCACGACCATGCACAAAGGGCGCCTTGCTGTCCCAGTATCAAGCGGCCGTCTCTTGCCGCGGCGCATCCGCACGGCCAACGATTGCGGCCCGCCGGCCCTCGATATTGTCTGAACATGCCAATAGAATCATCTGATTGGCACTGATTCCTGTTGGTGGGCGGGGGAGGAGACAAGCCGTGACGGGCGAAGAGGAAAGCAAGGGAACCCGCCCGCGGACGGGCTGGACACCCGAAGCCACGAAAAAGGGTATCGCGCTCCTGGCAGTGATGGCCTTCGTCGTCTGGGCGGCGCCTGAACTGCATTTCTGGGAACACGGGTGGAATTCGCTGCGGAGCTTCGTGCAGATAGTCCTGCTGCTCGCCCTGGTCGGAATGCCTGTGGTCAGAAGAGCGATCGGGGCGACCATCACCCTTGGTCTGCTTCTGCTTGCCGGCGGCCTGCCCGGCTTCCTGATCGGCGCGATCGCGCTCGGCATACTCAAGACAGTCGAGCGGACTCGCTAATGCCGCTCGTCTTGAGCGAGACGGCAGCGCCATGTGTTCGCCAGGCGCGGTGCACTAGCCAGGGCCGAAAGCTTTCGCTAGTGACAAGATGCCGGGCGGGGATCGAGCTTCGGCGGGGATCGACGGCGGGCAGACATGAGCAGATACAGCGAGGGCATGGCGCAGGCGCCCCACAGGGCGACGATTCTGCCGGCGCGACGCGAGGTGATCGAGGCGAACATCATCGCCGGGACCCTGCTTGGCATCTCGCTGGTGCTCAGCTTCGTCGCGGGAAAGGCGACCAACGCCCTGTTCGCGCTGATCATCGTCTCCGCCTTCCGACCCTCGACGACAAAGGCTTTCCGCGCCCGCACGCGCAACCCGATCAACCTGTTGTTCTTCTTCGGTTTTGCCGGAATGGTGCTGGCCTATGCCCTCACCGCCCGGTCCCTGCACGATTTCAGTTACGTGCTCAATTTCGCGCCACTACCGCTTTGTCTGTTGCTCATGTGGCGGCTCGAGAAGGCGAGCTTCGGGAACGGCATGCTGCTCATCGCCTGGCTTGCGCTGATCGGAACCGCAATGGCAGTTGCATCCGGCGCCTTCCAGGTGTTCGTGCTTGGCGTCGAACGGGCGGGCGCGGCCGGCTTCAACCCCATCTACATGGGCGACACGGCCATTCTTTGCGGCGCGTTGGCGCTGGCCGGCCTGTTGGTGCCGGGTGTCCCCCACCGGTCAAGGCTGCCGCTCCTTCTCGCGCCATTCCTTGCGATTGTCGCCGTTGTGCTCACCGGCTCGCGGGGGGCGCTTCTGGCGATCCCGGCATTCGCCGCGATCGGCACCGGTTTTGCCTATGCCCATGCCCGGCGCAAGTGGCTGGTGTTGGCCGCTGCCGCCACCGGGGTGGCGTTGATGGTGGCCGTGTTCCTCGTGGCCATGGCAACAGGGGCGACGCGCATCACGCAAATGATCTCGGTGATGCACGAGGCGCTTGTGCACTGGCATTCGGACGACTTCGACACCCAGGTCCGGCTCGACTTCTACCTCGCCGGCATCAAGGCGTTCCTCGCTTCGCCCCTGATCGGCCACGGGTGGCCAGGCATGATGGGCGCGGTCGCAGAATTCATGCCCCCCGACACCGCGCGCTATGCCGCAATCTACCGGCACCTGCACAACGACATCATCAATTTCGCCGCCAGCGCCGGGATCGTGGGGCTTGCAAGCTATGCCGCGTTCATTTCCGCTCCGGTGGTCGGGGTGCTGGCGCTGCCGCGCGACCGGCAGTTTCCCGCCCGGCTCTATGCGGCCTGCGTGCTTGTTGCCGGCAACCTCATATTCGGGCTGACCAATGTGGTGATCGGCTATTCCTTCCCCACGGACCTGTTTGCCGCCCTCACGATCTGCATCGTTACGGTCGGGCGTGAACCGCAACAGGGGTTCCAGGCCATGTCACGTCTTGATGAGTTCAGGACGGGTGGTCCCGGTTATTGAATTGTCGCGTGTTCGAACCGGAAAACCGGTGCCCACTTTTCCTGAACATGCGCCGGCCCCGGCCAGCGCGCTCAATTGACAATGGTCGAGAAAAGAACCGCGCGCACGGCGGCCTCGTCACCCGACCGCAGCGCCGCCCTGAGCTCATCTATCGCGGCGGGGATGTCCGCGGCCGCTTCCGACAGGCGCTTGCCCCTGAGTATCTTGGGATGGCGTGTCACGTTCACGCTGGCGGCCTCGTAGAACAGTTCCTCCCGCAGCTTTTCGCCGGGTCGCCGGCCAATGATCTCGATAGCGATATCGCCGTCGGGCCGATCCGGCGTGCGCATTGTCAGGCCAGCCAGGGCGACCATCTCCTCGGCAAGATCGCGGATCCGGATCGGCGCGCCCATGTCGAGCACGAAGATCTCTCCACCCTCGCAGAGCGCACCTGCCTGTACGATGAGTTCGGCGGCTTCGTGGATGGACATGAAATAGCGCGTCATGCGCTCGTCAGTCAGGGTCAGCGGCCCGCCCCTGGCGATCTGCTCGCGAAACAGGGGAACCACCGATCCGCTCGACCCAAGAACATTGCCGAACCGCACCGCGCAATAACGCAACGGTTTCCCGGCCGCCGCACCCTCCCCGATATGCCGCACGATCCTTTCGGCCCAACGCTTGCTGGCGCCCATCACGCTTTCCGGCTGCACCGCCTTGTCGGTCGAGATCAGCACGAAACGTTCCACGCCGGCATCGCGCGCGGCCTCGACCACAACCTGGGTGCCGATCACGTTGTTGCACACCCCCTCGATCACGTTGTGCTCGATAAGGGGCACGTGCTTGTGGGCCGCGGCGTGGAAGATGATATCGACTGGCCGCCGCGCCAGGACCCGTCGAACGAAGGCATCGTCTTCGACCGATCCCAACGCCGCATCGATCGCGATTCCAGTGGCGCGGATCTCGCGATCGATCTGGTAGAGCGCATGTTCATTCGCCTCGATAAGGACGACGGCCGCCGGCCGCCACCGCGAAACAAGGCGCACCAGTTCCGATCCGATCGAACCGCCCGCGCCCGTCACCAGCACTGTCTTGCCCTGCACGACGGACTGGAGCAATGCGGGGTCCGCGGGCACGGAGGACCGGCCCAGCAGTTCATCGATGTCAATTTCGCGCAAGTGGCCCATGACGTGTGCGCCATTCGCCAGATCGGCGATGGCGGGCAGCACGCGCACCCGAACCGGCATGCCGGCAAGTCGCGGAACGACGTCGCGGCGCATTCGCGAATCCGAGGTCGGCAGGGTCAGGATGACCTCGGACACACCCACATTTGCCACCAGGCCGGGCAGGCGGTCGGGCGAATAGACGCGCTTTCCAGCTACGTCATGGCCCTGCAACTGGGGATCGTCATCAATGAACCCCACGAGCTCGCGCGAGCCGCTGGCACGCAGGGCCTCGGCCAGTTGCATGCCGGCCGGTCCCGCGCCGAAGATTGCGACCTTGGCAAGGCCGCGACGCTCCGCGTGAGAGGAATACAGCAGATACTTCACGGCAAACCGGCTGCCCGCGATGACCAGCGTACTGAATGTCCAGTATATGGCCGGGATCGTGCGCGGCACGGTCTCCCCGCCAGCGAGACGGGAAAAGAAGATGACCGCGACCCACAGAAGTGTCGCCACGAGCGTCGCCACCGCAATCGTCCAGACCGCGCGGTCCGGAAGGTAACGCACCACCGCCCGATAGAGCCCCAAGCGCACGAAGACCGGCAAGGCCACCAGCGGCGCCGCCAACATCAGCGCGACCTGATTGCCATCGGGCACAAAGCCGGTGCCAAGGCGCACCACGAAGCTGAGCCAGGCAATCGAGAAAAGCGCCACGATATCGAAGAAGATGAGGACGGCGCGTTTGCCGGGCCGGGACAGACCGACCAGCAAGCGTCGCAATTTTTCAAGCATCATCCCGCAACCCGGCGCCGGCAAGAACCACGAACAAGACAGGCGGGAGATAGGCCATAACGAGGGCCGGCACCGCCAACTCGGGGTGACCCTCTACGAAAAGACCGAGGGGGACAAGACAGAGGATTTCATAAGACAAGTATAAAACTGTAACTGGTCCGTGCCGGCCGAAACGCAATGCGAGCCGCTGGTATGCATGGCTGCGGTGCGC
>DATCMU010000026.1:0-44137 GCA_036563245.1 Devosiaceae bacterium
CGCGGCGGGTGAAGCGGGGCAGACCCACAAAGTCGAAGGGGCGATCATCAGCCCGGGGCTCATCGATCTTCATGCCCATGTCTATTGGGGCGGTACGTCACTGGGTGTCGACGCTCACGAGATCGCCTTTCGCGGCGGAACGACGACGTTTGTGGATGCCGGCAGCGCCGGCGCGGCAAATCTCGAGGGCTTCAAGCGCCACGTCATGGAACGCACGACGCCTCGAATTCTGGCGTTCATCAATGTCTCCTTTCCCGGCATCTTCGCCTTCGGCAAGGAGGTGATGGTGGGTGAATGCGAGGATATGAGGCTTCTGAATGCGCGCGCATGCGTGCGGGCGGCGCGGGAGTTTTCCGATGTCGTGGTCGGGGTCAAGGCGCGCGTCGGCTTCAATGCGGGCGGCTCTTCCGGGATTGCCCCGCTCGATATCGCCATCGAAGTGGCCGATGAACTGGACCTGCCAGTCATGGCGCACATAGATTTTCCACCTCCGGGCCGCAAGGAGATACTGTCGCGTTTGCGTCCCGGAGATATTCTCACGCACTGCTTCCGGCCGTTTCCCAATGCGCCGATCGACCGCAACGAGAATGTGCGCGCGGATATTCTCGAGGCGCGCGAGCGCGGCGTTCTCTTCGATATCGGGCACGGATATGGCGGGTTCGCCTTCAGGTCCGGCAGGGCCGCAATTCGCCAGGGCGTCTTGCCTGATGTCATTTCCAGCGACGTCCATGTCCTCAGCAAGGATGGCCCGGCCCACGACCTGCTCTCGGTCATGAACAAGTTCCGGGCGCTCGGAATGGATCTCGGGTCGGTAATCCGGGCCGCGACTGTCTCACCGGCCAGGGCAATACGCCGACGCGAGCTTGGAACACTCGCGCCGGGTTCGATCGGCGACGCCACGGTGCTGCGGATCGAGCCCGGCGCTTTCGAGCATGTCGATGCGGTCGGCGACACGATCATCGCGGAAGATCGGCTGGTCAGCAGCGGCATGGTGCTGGGCGGGCTTTGGTGGGACGGATCCACGCCATGACGGCCACGATGTATGCCTATGCCTGGGACCTGGCGGATGAAGGCGTCGCAGAGGTCATCGGCAGGTTGCGTGACGCCGGCCTGGACGGCATTGCGCTGGCGACGAGCTATCATGCCGGCAAGTTCATTCGTCCGCACGCGCGGGGTCGAAAAGTCTTTTTTACCGAGGACGGTACGGTTTACTTCAGGCCGGATGAAAGCCGATACGGCCGGCTGAAGCCCCGGGTCAACTCCCTTGTGGCCGAGTTCGACGTGATGCGGGAAGTGGCGACCGCGGACCCCGATCTCCGCCAGGTCGGCTGGACCGTGGGGCTGCACAATACACCACTCGGAATGGCCTATCCCGATGTTGCCGCGCGCAATGCGTTTGGTGACCCGCTCTACAATTCGCTTTGCCCCTCCCAGCCCGACGCCCGCGAGTATCTCGTTGCGTTGTGCGCCGATATCGGCGCCAACTACCCGGTGGCCGAGATCGCACTGGAGGCGCCAGGCTGGCAGGCCTCGCGCCACGGACACCACCATGAATTCGAACTTATCGCGCTCAGCCCGCGGGTTGAAGCGATGCTGGGCATGTGCTTTTGCGATGCGTGCCTCAACGCGGCAGCGACCGATGGCATCGACATCAGGTCGCTCCATGCGCAAACGCGCAAGGAGCTCGAGACCTTTCTGGCCGAGGGAACCGAGCCCGCCAGCGATCCATTGGCCGATCCCGACTGGCAGGCCTTCATCGACTGGCGTAGTCGGGTCGTGAGCGGTCTGGTCGCAGAAATCCGCGCCGAGCTTTCGCCCGGGGTGGGGTTGGCGGTCATCCCCACGGTGCTGTCACCGAACCGTGAGTGCTGGGTAGAGGGAAGCGATCTGGGAAGGTTGGCTGCGGCGGCGGACCGCCTCGAAATTCCCGCTTATCAGACCGGTGTGGAAGCGATCGCCGCCGATGTTGCAGACGTGCGCACCGCCACCGGGGCGGACGCTCGCCTCGGCTTCATCCTGCGACCCACTTATCCGAACCTTTCCGGCGCCGGCGAGGTGACAGGTGCCGTGAAGGCACTGCGCGCCGTGGGAGCCGAATCCATCGCCTTCTACAATTACGGACATATGCGGCTTGAATCCCTCGACTGGATTCGCACCGCGCTGTCCTGAAAACGGGGAGAACAACGCCATGGCACGCCATGCCGGAACAGTCGCGGTCGTCACGGGCGGGGGACACGGCATTGGCCGCGCCATCGCCCAGCGGCTCGGGTCGGAAGGCGCGAAGGTCGCGGTTCTCGAAGTCAATGAAGATCGCGGACGGGAAACGGTCGCATTGCTCCAGGAGCAAGGCGTCGAATCCGCCTTCGTGAAAGCCGACATCTGCGATCCCGGGGAGGTCGAAACGGCGTTCGATGAGGCGGCGTCGGCGCTGGGGTCGATATCCTTGCTCGTCAATAATGCGGCCTTCACCGACGCCGGGCGCCTCAGCGACATCTCGCTGCAGGCCTGGCATCGCGAAATCGACGTCAATCTCAATGGCACCTACCACTGCGTTCGCGCCATCGTGCCGCGCATGAAGGCTGTGGGTGGCGGCGCAATCGTCAATATCTCGTCTGTCAACGGATTGCGGTATTTCGGCAATCCCAGCTACAGCGCCGCCAAGGCTGGCATCATCAATCTGACCCAGTCGGTCGCCAGCGAATACGGCGCGGACGGGATCCGTTGCAATGCGGTGTGCCCCGGTTCGGTGCGCACCGACAACGAAACCTGGACAATTCGCCAGCAGCGCGACCCTGACGTCTTCAGGAAACTCGGGCGGTGGTACCCACTGGGGCGCGTGGCGGAGCCTGATGACATCGCCAGGGCCGTCTCGTTTCTGGGGTCCGATGAGGCCGCATACATCACTGGTGTCGTGCTGCCGGTGGATGGAGGGCTTCTGGCCGGCATGAACGTAATGATCGACGAGTTCATTCTCGAATAAAGAGGGCAGCGAAATGGTTCTGGTCATATCTGAAAAGCTCGCCCGCGAACTCGTGAGCGTAGAGGAAGCGATATTCGCGGTCGAACAGACATTCGCGGCCATGGCGCGGGGCGATGCCCGCAACTACCCGGTGGTGCGCGAGGTTCTGGGTTATCAGGATGCCGTTTTCGGCGTGAAGACGGGTGCCGACACCGGCGCGCCGCTTCTCGGGCTCAAGGCCGGTGGCTACTGGCCTCATAACCTGGAAAAGGGGCAGACCAATCATCAGTCCTCGACCTTGCTGTTCGATCCGGAAACCGGGCGCGCCTCGGCGCTGGTGAGCGCGAACTACCTGACAGGGGTGCGCACGGGCGCAGCAAGCGCAATCGCCACCAAATACCTCTCGCGCCCCGAGGCAGCGGTCCTAGGCCTGATCGGGACGGGCGGGCAGTCCGGCTATCAGCTCCTGGCGACCCTTGCGGTGCGCGACATAAGGAGAGTGCATGCCTGGGACCCGTCAGCCGACAATATCGCCAGGTTCGGCAAGATCGTTACTGACCTCGGGCTGGAATTCATCCCCGAGGCTGAACGCGAAGACGTCGTCGGGGCCGCCGATGTGCTCATCACGGTCACCCCATCGCAGAAGGCGCTGGTCGAAAAGGCCTGGGTGCGCCCGGGTACCCACATCAGCGCAATGGGCGCCGACACCAGGGGTAAGCAGGAACTGGATCCGGCAATCGTGGCGTCGGCATCCGTTTTCGTCGACGAAGTGGCGCAGGCCATCTCCATCGGGGAATGCCAGCACGCCCATGCCGCCGGTCTCATCGGGGAAGAGACGATCAAGGGCACAATCGGGGCGGTGATCGCAGGTTTGTGCGAGGGGCGAACCACTGACGGCGAAATCACCCTGTTCGATGGAACCGGCGTGGCCTTGCAGGATCTGGTCGTCGCGCAATTGGCCGTCCGGCTGGCTTCGGAGAAGGGCATCGGAAGCGAAGTTGACTATTCCTAGTCGCGAAAGAGGAGAGACAAGCGTGTCGATAGAACGCATTGGTGCAATTCCGGGCGCGAGCACGGGTGACAAGCCCCCATACGCCAAGGTCGTCAGGGCCGGGGACTTCTATTTTGTCTCCGGGCAGGTGCCAGCGGATGCCAACGGCGCGCTGGTGGGCGGCGGAATCGCCGAACAGACCCGTCAGGCCATACGCAACCTGGAAGCGGCACTCAAGCTGGTGGACCTTGGGCTGCCCGATGTCGTCAAGGTCACCGCATGGTTGGACGATCCGCGCGATTTCGGTGCGTTCAACAAGGTCTATGCCGAGTTTTTCGGCGCAGCATTGCCGGCCCGCTCCTGTGTCCGTGCCGAGATGATGGTGGACTGCAAGGTCGAAATCGAAGCGGTCGCCTATTCGCCGGCAACCGCGTAGCCTTGGTCAACAGAAACAGTCGAATCGCAGGATCCAGACAAATGGATGATTTCCCCGACGCCCTGAAAGCGCGAATGATCCGTTTGGACAGGAGCCTTGAGACACTCGAGACGCCGGCCGTTCTCGTCGATGTCGACGTGGCGGAAGCCAATCTGGCACGGTGGCAGGTGCGCACCCGGCTTGCCGGGCTGGCCAACCGTCCGCACATCAAGACGCACCGCTCGACGGCCTGGGCGCTAAGGCAGATTGAACTGGGAGCCGTGGGCATCACCTGCCAGACCGTGGGCGAAGCAGAAGTGATGGTCGATGCCGGCATCACGGACATCTTCCTGACGACCAACACGCTCGGGGCGGCAAAGCTGGCTCGTCTTGGTGCGCTCGCTCGCAGATGCAGGCTGAGCGTGGTGGCGGACAGTCCCCATGTGGTCGCGGCGGTTGCGGGCGCCGCCGTTGCGGCAGAGGCCGAGATCACTGTTCTTGTCGAATGCGACACCGGGGGCCAGAGGTGCGGGCTGACCGATCCCGGTGCGATAGCCAGCCTCGGTCGCGTGATCGCGGAAACGGCAAACCTGCGTTTTGGTGGCTTGATGACCTATCCAGCGGCAGGAAAGCGTCACCAGTCCGAAGTGGCGCTGAAGGCGGCCCTTCAGGCGTGTGAGGGAGCCGGGCTCGACGTGCCTGTGGTATCGAGCGGCGGGACGCCGGACATGTGGAGCGACGAGGGATTGGCGCCAGTAACCGAGTATCGGGCAGGCACCTATATCTACAACGATCGGTCCCTTGTTGCCCGAGGCGCCGCCAAACCCGAGGAGTGCGCCCTGACCGTGCTGGCAACCGTGGTGAGCCGCCCGACGCCCGATCGCGCCATTCTCGACGCCGGCTCGAAGGCGTTGACAAGCGATCTGCTCGGCCTTGAGGGCCATGGCACGATCCTGCAGCATCCGGAGGCCGTCATCTATCAGCTCAATGAGGAACACGGGCTGGTCGATGTGTCCAAGTGCAAGGTGCAACCCCAGGTCGGCGACCGCGTCAACGTGTTGCCTAATCACGTCTGCGTGGTCGTCAATCTCTTTGACCAGGTGAACCTGTTATCGAACGGGCAGCTCATCGGGGGCCTTCCAGTCGATGCGCGCGGGCGCTCGAACTGACCGGGCTGGCGCTTCTATCACGCGTTACGCCCTTGTGGTCCCTCTTGCGAGGACATGAAGTGCGCCGGACATTCTGGTAGTTTCATCCCTCGATCAAGGGAGCATGCCATGTCCGCCAATAATCGAAGGCCCGAAGAAGTCGCCGGGCCGAAGGATGAGGGCAATCCCCCTCAGCCCGGATCGCTGCCAAGCATCGAACCCTCACACAACGGGCCACTGATCGTCCGGAACGTCGCACGGCTTGCCAACTCCAAAGGTGAGGCCCTTGAGACGTCGAGCCGAATTGAGCTTTGCCGTTGCGGCGGTTCGCGCAACAAGCCGTTCTGCGATGGGACGCATGAAACCCGGGGCTACAGTAGCGAACGGATTGCCGACGGGACGCATGACAGGGTGGATGACTTTGCCGGTCGCCAGGTGACCGTGCATTTTAATGCGCAGCAGTGCTCGGGCGCCGGCGAGTGCGCCAGGGGTCTGCCGTCGGTCTTCCGTGACCGCGACATCCTTGGGAAGGTGATGGGCAAGCCCTGGATCCAGCCTGATCGGGAGGATGCCGATCGTGTCGTTGAGGTGATCGACCGGTGTCCGTCCGGTGCGTTGCGCTACACACGCCAGGGTCGGACGGGCCCCGAGCATGCCGATCCGCCGGGCATCCGCATTCGCCGGGATGGCCCCTATGAGGTGCGCGGCAGCATTGAACTGCAGACTTCGTTCTGGCCAGCCGGTGCGCGGCGGGAAATCTACGCGCTTTGCCGGTGCGGCGCTTCACGAAACAAGCCCTTTTGCGACGGCTCTCACCACCGCATTGGCTTCCGGGATCCGAAAAACTGACGGCTCCGGGCTCCGGGTGCGCACTCAAATCCGTGTTGGCGGCGGACCTGATCTAGCGGTCTGCGTCTCGCATCGCGGCAAATGCGTGCCATGTGGCGTGGCCGAGAACCGGGAAGATCACGATCATGCCGAGCAGGCCGGTGGCCACGCTGAGCGCAAACAGGCCCACCACGATTGCCGCCCAGGTCAGCATGACGCCCAGATTGTTCCAGACCAGCGCCATGCTTTGGCCCATTGCCGTCAACGCATCCGTCTCTTCGACGAGCAATCGGGGAACGGCGAATACGCTGATCGCAAAGGCGAAAGCGGCGAACAGGCCACCGACGAGGCTGCCCACGACCAGAAGCGCCCAACCGCTGGGGGTTCCGAAAAGAATGGGCGGAATGCCGTCAAGCCCGGGGAATGGGCGGAACCCGAAGAACAGGGCGTAGAGCAGGACCGCGGCGCGATTCCAGAGGATCATGAGCAGGCACAGCAGCAGTCCCACGAAGACGATCTGGCCACCCGAACGAATGCTGACGAACATCATGTCGGCCAGTCTGACGGGCGATTGCGTCGAGAGGCGCCTGCTTTTCTCATAAAGACCCGTGGCCGCCAATGGCGCGACCACCAGGAAACCCGACAGGGCTGGGAACAGCAGGAACCCGTATCCCAGCCCAACAAGACCCAGGATCACGGCAATCGACACGGCGAAGACCAGTAGCCCATAAACCAGGCTTGGCATTGGGCTGCGAATGAAGTCCTGCCAACCCGCGTTCAGCCAGCCCAGAGCGGCAGCGGGGGGGACGGCGCGGCGCCAGTCCGTCCTCGCTGGTGCGATGGGCGGAATGACCGGTGGAAGCGTGTCCGCATCTGTTTGAGTGGTCATGGGAGGCCTCCTTCGTCTTCAGCAGGACGGTTGCGCGGCCTGGAACCGCCCGTCGTGCCCGGTCGTCTTGAGGTGGGAAACGCATTCGGGTTGCGATTGCACGGATGTCCAGACGAGATGGGTGTTTGCGGCGGCAAACAGGCCCAGGACGACCAGCGCGCCCAGCGAAACCCAGAGTCTTGTCCTGGCTTGCATGCTCGTCATTGACGGCGGCCGAGGTCGGTGACGTAGAGCGCCAGCACCTTGCGGTCGGTTTCGCACAGGCGCTGCTCCCAGGTGGGCATGTGGCCTTCCCGGCCGTTGAAGACCGTGCGGTAGATGGAATCCCGGTCGCCGCCATAAAGCCAGAACCCGTCCGTCAGATCCGGCGCTCCAATGTCGGGATTTCCGGTGGCGTCTTCTCCGTGGCACGCCGCGCAGTTTTCAGCGAACACGGTGGCACCCGAGGTGAGGCGGGCCGGAGCTATCCCGGCATCCCCGGCGTCATGGGAAAGCGAATAGACGTAATCCGCGACCTCTGCGATTGCGTTACGGTCCAGCATTCCGTCGCGGCCCCAGGCCGGCATCTGCGAAGCGCGGCTCTCCGGGTGCCCGGAATTCACGCCCACTCGGATCGTCTCGAACACGTCTTGCGGCGTTCCACCCCAGAGCCACGCCCTGTCGGTGAGGTTCGGGAAGCCCGGACCGCCGGTCGCGTCTGCACCGTGGCAGGCAGCGCAATTGTCGCCGAACAGGGTGTGGCCGGTCTCCCTGACATCGCGCATCAGGCCGGCATCTGCCGCTATGGTGATGAAATCCTCGTTGTCGATCCGGGTCGTCCAGATCGCGCGCTCCTGCGCGGCCGTGCGCAGCCCTGCGGCCACATCGTGTCGGACGTCGGCGCCGAGCAGGCCCCTGGTGTAGGTCGTGCCCAGCGGCCATGCGGGCATCAATATCCACCACAGAACGGCAAACATGACGGCAGCGGTGAGGAAGGCCCAAACGGGCCAGGGAACGGCGGTATTGAGTTCCTTGATGCCGTTCCACTCGTGGCCGGTCGTGCCGTGGCCGGTATGAGGGTCGCGTTCGATTACCGCCATGGTCCGTTCTCGTCGTTCATGATGCTGTCCTTGGCCCTGTGGAAACGCTTGGCGTTTCCAGGCCAGAATGTGTAGATCAGGACGCCAATCGACAGCGCGATCAGGTAGAGAAGGCCCCAGTACTTGGCGATCCCGACAAGCGTTTCGTGGTTCGGTCCAGTCATTGGCCTTCTCCGGTCAGATCTTCCTGGGTATAGGCGGCGTCCGTCAGGCGACCCAGGATCTGGAGGTAGGCGACGATGGCGTCCATTTCGGTGACCGTCCGAGCGTCACCGTCGAAGGCGCTGATATCGGTTGCATCGCCATAGCGCGACTTGACGCCTTCAGCTTCCGTGCTGTCCGGAGCCGCCTGGCCGTAGGCGTCGCTGACCGCGTTCTCGATCATGGCATCGGTGTAGGGAACCCCCAGACGCTTGAGGGTTGCCAGATGCTCGGGGAGATCGTCGACGCGCAACTGGGTCGTCTTGAGGAACCGGTATGCAGGCATGATCGATTGCGGCACCACGTCGCGCGGATTGTTGAGATGCGCGACATGCCATTGGTCGGAATACTTGCTCCCGACACGCGCAAGGTCCGGGCCGGTACGCTTGGAACCCCACAGCATCGGGTGGTCGTATTGGGATTCCACGGCAAGCGAGTAGGGGCCGTAGCGTTCGACCTCGTCGCCAAGCGTGCGGATCATCTGGGAGTGGCAGGCATAACAGCCTTCGCGCTCGTAGATGTCGCGCCCGGCAAGCTCCAGAGGGGTGTAGACGCGCATTCCGGGCGCTTCTTCGACGGTCTGCCGGATCGTGAACAACGGGGCGATCTCGACGAATCCACCGATGCTTGCGGCCAGAATGATCATGATGGCAAGGCGGATCGAATGACGCTCGAGCCGGTAATGGGTATTGAACATTGCGCAGGGTTCTCCCTTCTTACCGGACGGGGCTGGACAGGTCGGCCATCACGGGCTGATCGGTGTCCGAGGAACGGGGAACGGGCACAGAGCCGATGGTCTTCCAGATGTTGTAGAACCCGATGACCGTGCCGATCAGGAACAGCAGGCCGCCGAAGGCGCGGGCAATGTAATAGGGGTGCATGGCGACGACGGAGTCGACG
The DNA here is from genome assembly GCA_036563245.1 of Devosiaceae bacterium. Lineage (GTDB taxonomy): Bacteria > Pseudomonadota > Alphaproteobacteria > Rhizobiales > Devosiaceae > DATCMU01. The sequence goes on from DATCMU010000026.1 coordinate 9,411, forward strand.
AACGAGTAGGCGAGGGTGCCGCTCTCATTGTAGGTGCGCCACATCAGGCCCTGCGTGATGCCAGAATTCCACATGGCGACGACGTAGATGAAGGCCCCCGCGATCGCGAGCCAGAAATGCACTTCGACAAGCACCGCGGAGTACATGCGCTCGCGCTTCCACAGCTGCGGCACCAGGTAGTAGATGGCTCCGAAGATGATCATCGAGTTCCAGCCCAGGGTGCCGGCGTGGACATGGGCGATCGTCCAGTCGGTGTAGTGTGACAGCGAATTGACGGGGCGAATGGCGAGAAACGACCCCTCGAAGGTCGACAGGCCATAGAAGACTGCGGCGACCATCATGAAGCGCAGGGTGGCATCGTCGCGGACCCTGTGCCACGCCCCGTTCAGGGTAAGCAGCGCATTCGCGGCCGCGATCCAGGAAGGGATGAGCAGCATGACGGAGAATGTCATGCCCAGTGTCTGCACCCATTGCGGCAACGCCGTGTAATGAAGGTGGTGCGAGCCCACCCACACATAGAAGAAGGTGATTCCCCAGAAGCCGATGATCGACATGCGGTAGGAATAGATGGGCCGGCCGGCGCGCTTGGGAAGGTAATAATAGAGCATTCCCAAAAAGCCCGCGGTGAGGAAGAACGCCACGGCGTTGTGCCCATACCACCATTGCACCATCGCGTCCTGGACGCCGGAGAAGATGGTGTAGCTCTTGGCGCTGCCCAGTGAGATGGGCAAGGCGAGGTTGTTGACGATGTGGAGCATCGCCACCACCAGGATGAAGGCGAGGAAATACCAGTTGGCGACGTAGATGTGCGGCTCGCGGCGCCGGGCCAGTGTCCGCAGGTATAGTGCGAAATAGGCCACCCAAACGATCACCAGCCAGATGTCGGCGTACCACTCGGGTTCGGCATATTCCTTGGACTGGGTCACGCCCATGACGTAGCCGGTGACCGCAAGAACGCAGAACAGGTTGTAGCCCACGAGCACGAACCATGGGCTGAGCTGGTCGGGCATGCGCGTGCGCGAGGTGCGCTGCATGATGTGCATCGACGTCGCGATCAGCGCATTGCCGCCAAATCCGAAGATGATGCCGGTGGTGTGAACGGGACGCAAACGCCCGAAACTCGCCCAGGCCGCATCGAAGGTCGCTTCCGGAAACGCCAGGAGCCATGCGACCCAGTCGCCCATGAACATGGCGAACACGCCCCAGGCCATCGATATGAGTATCCCGGCCTTGATCGGGTCGTCGTAATAGCTGGAGAGGCGCTCCGGACCTGGTTCAGGGGCGAAAAAGCCGCCAAGGACCACGAATGCGCAGGCAATCCCGCATATCAGGATGACGAATCCATGCGCGCCCAGCGGATCGCCCCTTCCGGCTGCCGCCAGGACAAGGCCGCAGAATGCGACAAGGATCGAGATGAGAAGCGCAACCTGGCGCTCGCCGACTGTCAGTGTCGAAACCATGAGACCATCGTTTCTTCGCGTTGCCCGTGTGGAGCCTGAGCACGCTGCGGACATGAAATCCGGGTTCGCGCGGCACGGCGCCCATTAACATGGATGGCATCTACATCTTATCGTGGCTGCCGGCAACCTGGTTTCTGGTCGCATGCCGATCTGCTGCGGCGCTGAGGTCGTGCCTGTTTGTCCCGGGGCGGTGAGAGGTTGCGTCGGCAGAAGTCTTCTTGAAATTTATCGTATACAAACATACGATTTGGTGGGTTTCGGTGAGACTGCCGCTTCCGGATTGTTGCCCCTGGCAACGCGGCCGGCTGACGACGGGAAGCGCGGTGGCGGCGCGATAACAGACAATTTCTGGTGTGGATGACGCATGGCCAAACGTCCGAACATGGTTTTCATCCTGTCCGATCAGCATTCAAGACGCGTGCTTGGGTGTTATGGCAACACGGTTGCGCAGACCCCGAACATCGACAGGATCGCGGCGCGCGGCGTAACATTCCGCAGTGCCTATTGCGCATCTCCGATCTGCACGCCGAGCCGGATGTCGCTTCTGACCGGACGCTGGCCCCACGAGCAGCACTGCTGGACCCTCGAAGATGCATTGGCGTCGGATATCCCCACATTCGCGCACGGCCTGGGTGCGGCGGGTTACAAAACGATCCTGTGCGGTCGCATGCACGCTATCGGTCCAGACCAATTGCATGGTTTCGACGAGCGCCATGTTGGCGATTGCGCGCCGAACTGGCTGGGTTCGCCGAGGCAGGACCTGGGTGTTCTTGCCGGCGCGCAGGGGCCATCGCCGCACGGCGAGGGCGAAGTCGCGCGCAGCCTGAGATTGTCCGGCGCCGGGCAATCCGGTTACGAGGTCGTGGACGATGCGACGACCGAAGCCGCTTGCGAGACAATCTCCAGACTGGGCGCCGAGGGGCGGCAGGGAAAGGACCAGCCATTCCTGCTGTGCGTGGGGTACCTCTTGCCTCATTGTCCCTTCGTGGCGCGTCCCGACGATTTCGAGGCGTTTTCCGGCGTCGAGCTTCCAGAACCTCTGCCGAAGTCATCCAACGAGAATTCGTGGATTGACGCGTGGCGTCGGAGTACGGGTCTGGACAAGCATGACCCTGCCGCGGCGCGACGAGCCCGGACCGCCTATTACGGAATGGTGAGAGCGCTCGACCGGAAGATCGGCCTGGTGCTCGATGCGCTCGAGCGGGAAGGTCTGCTGGAGGACACGCTCATCATCTATGCCTCGGATCATGGTGAGCACCTGGGCGATCACGATCTGTGGTGGAAGAACACCTTCCATGAGGAATCGGTATCCGTTCCGCTTGTCGTGTCATGGCCCGGGTCCATGCGCCAGGGCGTACAATGCGACCATGTCGTCAATCTGGTCGATATCGGGGCAACACTCCTCGACGCGGCGGGGGCGGTGCCGCTGCCAAGGTCCAGAGGCCGCAGCCTGCTTGCGATCGGCGCCAATCCACGCGCGGAATGGGTGGATGAGACCTTCAGCGAATATGTCACCGACCTGTCGTCGGCCTGGACCGGGCCGCAGGCGACCCAGCAGCGCATGATCAGGCAGGGACGCTGGAAATATGTGCATATCGCGGGACATCCGCCACAATTGTTCGATCTCGAGCGCGACCCGAATGAGGCGGTGGACCTGGGCCTGGATCCCGCGCACCAGACCGTGCGCCGTCGACTGAGTGAGCGGGTGCTGGACGGTTGGGATCCGGCCGCTATCGAGGCAGAGGTGGCGATTCGTTGCGCCGAGAAGGCGGTTCTGAGGGAATGGGGGCGGCGCACCGACCCGCCCAGCCGCTATGTGTTTGCGATAAGGGCTGAGGATAGCTGGCTGCAGGAGCCCGGGTCTCCCGACGAATGAAGGCAGACGACGCGCCGGGCACTTTTCGCCGCGATCAGAGTCGCGGCGCGATCGCGTCCGCCACGCTGGCTGCAAGCCTCAGTCCGGTCTCGTCTCCCAGCTCGGCAGCCGTCGCCTCCATCTTTCGGCAGAGGTCGGCGATCACTGGCGCATAGTTCGGATAATGCTTGAACCGTTCAAAGCCGCCATCCGGTCGTGGCGTCAGGAAAACATCGAGTTCTTCCTCGGGATCCGCGTCGAGGTCATAGAGTTCGTGGGCGCCGTTTCCGGATGCGATGAGCTTCCAGCGTTGTGTTCGAACGCAGCGCTGCTCGATCTTGCTGATATGGGTGATCGTTTCGACGTAGTAGTGGTCGCGCCAGGCGGCGGGCTGCCGTCCCTCGAGCAGGGGCCGAAGGCTTTGCCCATGCATGACGGGCGGCGATTCGGCGCCGGCATAGTCCAGAAGCGTGGGCGCAAGGTCCTGCAGGCCAACGGCGGCTGACGAACGGCTGCCAGCGGCAATGCCGGGGCCTTCGACAAGCAGCGGAATGCGAATTGCATCATCGAAGCAGACGAACTTGTGCTCGCCTTCGCGTCGATACCAGAAGGTGTCGCCGTGGTCGGAATAGTAGAAGACCAGCGTGTTCTGCGAGAGACCGGTCCGCGCAAGCGTGGCACGGATACGCGCCAGATCCTCGTCGAGGGCGCTCACCGCGGCGTAATAGCCCGCAAACGGCACACCCTTGCCGCGATATGGCTCATAAAAGCGCCTGGGCGCGGAATATGGGTCATGAGGCGGGTAGTAGCTCTGCACCATGACGAAGGGGCGATCGGCGTTCGCCTGTTGCTCAAGGAAGGCGATTGAGGCGTCGGTGGATCGGTCAGGCCGGTATTCGCCATCCAGCTTGCCGTCCATCCAGTGACCCAGGCGCGAGTTGAAGCTTTCTTCCCAGACGTCGAAGAACGGCGGCTGGGCCTCACCCAGATGCCACTTGCCGAAATGAGCCGTCAGGTAACCGGCGTCCTTGAGATAATCGAATACGGTGCGTTTCACCCTCGAATGCGAGGCAAAGGCGTTGTCGACGCCATACACATTGTCGATGACGCCGTGAGTATGCGGGTAGACGCCTGTCCACATCGTGCGTCGGGCTGGCGTGCAGACCGGCCACGGCGTGAAGGCCCTGTCGAAAGCCATGCCGCCTGCCGCCATTGCGTCGGTTCCGGGCGCGGAGACGAAACGGTTTCCATAGCAGGGCAGCGAATCCATGCGCTGCTGGTCGGCGCAAACGAGCACGACATTGGGTCGCTTCGACATCAGGTTGGGCTCCCCGCGTTTCGGTCCTGATCGACTTTCTCGGCGAAATGGCACGCAACCTGGTGGCCGGACTTCATCGACCTGAGTTGCGGTGGCGTTTCCCGGCATATGTCCTGTGCCATCGGGCAACGGGTATGGAACCGGCAGCCGGGCGGGGGGGCCGCCGGATTGGGCACGTCGCCGCGAATGGTGTGGAATTTCTTCTTGCCCTGCAGGTTCGCCGGCACCGACGAAAGCAAGGCCAGCGTGTACGGATGTAGCGGGGCATCGAAGACTTCAGCCTTTGCCGCTATCTCGACGATCTGCCCCAAATACATCACCGCCACCCGGTCGGAGATATGCCTGATGACACCGAGGTCGTGGCTGATGAACAGATAGGTCAGTCCGAGCTGGTTCTTGAGGTCCTGCAGCAGGTTGAGAATCTGGGCCTGGATGGAGACATCCAGGGCGGATGCGGCTTCGTCGCACACGATGAAGCGCGGGTTGAGCGCCAGCGCGCGCGCAATGCAGATCCGTTGGCGCTGGCCGCCGGAAAACTCGTGTGGGAAACGGCTGGCGTGATAATCGGCGAGGCCGACCAGCCCAAGCAGTTCGCGCAGCCGGTGCTCGCGCGAGACCGGATCGCCGATGCGATGGATGACGAGTGGCTCCACGATCAACTCGCCGACGGTCATGCGCGGGTTCAGCGCGCCAAGCGGATCCTGGAAGATGATCTGCATGTCCCGCCGCGCGGCCCGCATGTCCGAGGCGCTGAGGGCGCGCACATCCCTGCCGTCGAATGTGATTTCGCCCGACGTCGGCTCGAGAAGCCGCAACGCGAGGCGTCCGGTCGTCGTCTTGCCGCAGCCGCTTTCACCAACAAGCCCGAGGGTCTCGCCCCGCTCCAGATCGAAGGATACGCCGTCCACCGCAAGGACGGTCCTCTTGCGCCGGCCCAAACCCGCACGCCCGGACACGAATTCCTTGCGGAGGTTCCGCACGGAAAGAAGCGGCGTTTCTGGGGCAAGGGTCTCGGTGGTCTGGCTCATCAGGTTGAGGTTCCGAATTGGTAGCCGGTATTGCGAATGCAGGCCGCCCGATGGCCGGGGCCCGTTGCGGCCAGCGGAGGCGCGCCGGTTGTGCAGGCCGGCCTTGCAAAGGTGCAGCGCGGCGCAAATCTGCACCCGGGCGGAAGGTCGAATGGCGGGGGAACGGCACCCTCTATCGCCGTGAGCCGCTCGACATCACGGTCGACGGCGGGGATGCTTGCCAGCAGCCCTTCGGTATAGGGATGGCGCGGCGCGTCGAAGACCTCGCTGGCGGGAGCCTCCTCGACCACCTGGCCGCAATACATGATCATCACGCGGTCGGTGAACGAGGATACCACGCTCAAATCATGCGAGATCATGATGATACCCATCCGGTATTCCTCCTGCAGGTCCTGCATGAGTTCCAGAATCTGGGCCTGGATGGTTACATCGAGGGCCGTCGTGGGCTCGTCGGCGATCAGCAATTTGGGGCCGCACACAAGCGCCATTGCGATCATCACGCGCTGACGCATGCCGCCTGACAGCTGGTGCGGGAACTCGTCCACCCGATGCTCGGGGTCCGGAATCCCGACGCGCCTGAGCGCCTCTATGCTGCGCTCGCGGGCTTCCCGACGCCCGATTTTCAGGTGGCGGCGCGCGGTTTCCCCGATCTGGTCGCCGATGGTGAGCACCGGATTGAGCGCGGTCATGGGCTCCTGAAAGATCATGCCGATTTCCCCGCCGCGAATTTCCTCCAGCCGCCTGCGCTCGGCAACAAGCAGGTCTTCGCCCTTGAACAACAGGCTGTCGCCGGTGACCGTTCCCCCCGGCGGCAAGAGGCGCATCAGGGCGAGCGCGGTCATGCTCTTGCCGCTGCCTGATTCGCCGACGATCCCGAGCACCTCGCCGGGTGCGAGGGTGAACGACACGCCATCGACTACGGTAAGGCCGCCAAAACGGACCGAGAGATTCCGGACTTCAAGGAATGGAGGCTGGATGGCGGCCTGGGGTGGGGTCGTCGCTTGCAAGGTCTTCGGGCTCCCCAAGATTTGCGGTTGTGCCTGCAAGTGAAGATCGTATACCATCATACGAAATTGGCAATAGCTGAACCGCCGATCGCGGAAGAAGCGTGGTCCGGCGAACGACGATTGTGAGGCATGGCAGGGCAATGTCGCAACGTCCCAATATCGTGATGGTGTTCGTCGATCAGCTTCGGCGCGACGCGCTCGGCTTCGCTGGCGATCCGAACGTGAGGACGCCGCATATCGATCGGCTTGCCCGCGAAGGGGTTCACTTTGCGGCGGCGTGTTCGACATTCCCTGCCTGCGTGCCCTTCCGCTTCTCCCTGATGACCGGGGAATATGCCCATTCCAGAAACGTGCCCGCGCTGGGCTACAGGCTTTCGCCCGCCGAGCGCACGCTGGGCGAGGCCGTCGGCGCGTTGGGTTACGCCACGGGCTATATCGGCAAGTGGCACCTTTATTCAGCATATGGGGTCAGCGGTGGGCTCGACCTGTCGCAGGCCTGCCGGGTGCCGGTGCCCGCCAGCCATCGCCGCGGATGGGACTATTGGCGTGGGTTCGAGCTGAGGAATTCGTTCTACGACACCTGGTATTTCGCCCAGGACGAGACGGTGCCCCGCCGCCTGGAGGGATATCAGACCAACGGCTTGTTCGAGCTTGCTTTCGACTACATCGAGCGGGACCGGCCGCGGGACCGTCCATTCTTCCTGACGCTGTCGGTGGAGGCGCCGCATCCGCCTTTCGAGGCGCCGCCGGCCGCGCTGGACAGGGTTGCGCGGCGCGGTCCCCTGGCTCTGCGACCGAACGTCGATATCAGAGCCATCCGCTTCTTTCCCCCCGAATGGTACGAGCCGTCGGGGCCGGGTGGAGCGATCGATCCCACGGACCCTTTATCCGTGAAGCGCGTGTTCGAGGCAAACATGCGGGCCTATTACGCGATGATCGAGGTGATCGATGACAACATGGGACGGCTGGCCGAAGTGCTCGAGAACGAGGGCCTCGCCGATAACACCATCGTGGTGTTTCTCTCCGACCATGGCGAACTGGGTGGTAGTCACGGCTTGCTCGGCAAGGCGGAGCCATGGGAGGAATCCGTGGGCATCCCGCTCATCATCCATGGATCAGGCGGCACAATGGTGCCGGGTGGACGCGTGTGCCGGACGCCGCTGCACACCGAGGACCTGTTCTGCACACTGGTGGGCCTTGCCGGCGGCAAAGAGCAGCCTGCTCCACCAAGGCTGGACTTCTCGAAGTACATCCGCGGACAGGCCGAAGAACCCGATCGGGATGGCGTTCTTCTGGAATTCGTCACGGAGACGCGGCGCAATCGCAGCTACTATGACGAGACATGGCGCGGCATCCGCACGCGCCGGCACAAGTACACCGTCCTGGGTGACCGCAAGGGCGCGCGGCCCTGGCAATTGTTCGATCTGGAAAAGAACCCATACGAACAGGACAATCTGGTCGCGGATCCGCAAAGCAGCGAAACCGCTGCGCGTTTGCACCGGCAACTCCTGGAGTTGCTGAGGCAAAGCGGCGACGACTTTGCGGTCGCGTCCGCATTCGGCCTGCCTGCGCAGGCGGTTGCCGAGACCTGAAGACAAGGTTTGCGATGCGCGTCAGGTGCGGAACAGGTGGGTGCGATGACCGGAACTTCCGCCCATTTGGCCAGCGGATCGCCAACTTGACGCTGCCGAAAAGTACATCGTATACTTTTATACGAAACGGTTGGAGGTTGCGTATGTAGTGCCTGGTCACGCCGTAGCGTTGGGCGTGATTCCGATTTGTTCTTTCAGGGAGGAAGACGACATGAATCAGAGATTTACGATTTCGCGGCGCACGCTGCTCGCAGGTTCGGCGCTTACGGTCGTGGCTGCAATGGCGCCCATCGGCGTCAAGGCTCAGGTCAAGGGCGGAAACCTGACTTTCGTACAGGGGTCGAACCCGCCGAGCCTGGACGGGATGGTCACGTCCTCGCAGGCATCGCGCAACGTCAACATGAACATCTATGAGACGCTGTTCGGCTTCAGCGAGGAAGTGAAGCCGATACCGATTCTGGCGGAAAGCCTCGATATCTCTGATGACGGTTTGACTTATCGCATTCCGTTGAGAAAAGGCGTCAAGTTCCACAATGGCAAGGAGATGACCGCGAGGGACGTCAAGGCATCGCTTGAGCGCTACCGCAAGGTTGGCGCCACGGGCAATCTGCTCGACCCTGTTGCAAGCATCGACATCACGGGCGACTACGAAGTCACCCTGACGATGAAGGAAGACACGCCCACATTCCTCGAGGCTTTCTCGTCCCCACGCGCTCCGGCCGTGATCATTCCCGAAGAAGACGGGGAAGCGGAGGCCAACAAGACCTCGCTGGTTGGAACGGGCCCCTACAAGTATGTCGAATACGTGCCTGACAGCCATGTGAAACTGGAGAGGTTCGAGGGCTATTCGCAGGACACCCGCTGGGACGACATCAATGGTTTCGGCGGCAAGAAGACCGCCTATCTGGACACCATCACCTTCCGGATAATTCCCGAGCCGGGCGCGCAGACCGCCGCACTTGAAACGGGCGAGGTCGATATCATCGAACAGATTTCCGTTCCCGCCGCGAAGCGCATGGAAAGCGATCCGAATATCGAAATCTTCAAGAACATGCCCTGGGCGATGCTCACGCTCATCCTGAACATGAATGTCTCGCCCACCGACAATGTGAAGTTCCGCGAAGCGGTTCAGGTGGCGCTGAACATGGAAGAGATCATGGCGATCGCCACCGAGGGCTTCTACCAGCTCGACTGGGGCTGGCAGTATCCGACATCGCCATACAGTGCGGGGGATATCGGCAAGCAGTTCTATAACCAGGCCGATGTCGAACGCGCCAAGAAGCTTCTGGAGGAAGCCGGCTACAAGGGCGAGGAGTTCTCCATCCTTACCGACTCCAATTACCAGGAGCACAACAAGGCGGCAGTTGTCGCCGCGCAGAACCTCAAGGCTGTTGGCATCAATGCGGTGGTCAATGAGGTCGACTGGCCGACCGCCCTCAAGATCCGGCTGCAGCCCGAAGGCTGGAACGGCTGGACGCTGATGATGGGCATCGAGCCATATCTGGGGCCGGTGGGCCTGATAGCGACCCTGACGGGCAAGCATCCGCACTTCGTCAAGAACGATGAGGAACTCGACCGGCTCTATCAGCAGCTGATCAGCGGCAAGACTTTCGAGGATCGCAAGGCGACGTTCGCCAAGATCCAGCAGCGCCTTTACGAGTTCTTCGGCGTTATCAAGCTCGGCGACACCGGCATGATGCAGGCCGGCCGCGCCAACGTGAAAGGCTTTCGGCCCTTCCGGTTCCCGCGTTTGTACAACGTGTGGCTGGAGGCCTAGTCTGAGCGAACAAGGAGGGCGGCGGCGGCCGCCCTTCGCCCGCCCGCGCGGCCGAAATGCCGCGTGGGCGGGAACTGTCGGGCTCCAGGCGCAGTCGAAATGGAGATCGGTGCATGTTCGGTTTCATAGTGCGGCGCCTGCTGAGTGCCATACCGGTGCTGATCGTGGTTTCGCTCGTCACCTTCCTCATCATCTGGATCGTACCCGGGGACGTGACCGCGGAGATTGCCGGGCCGGATGCGACGCCCGCACAACTGGCGCGCCTGCGGCAGGACCTTGGTCTCGACAGGCCCTTGGTCGATCGCGCGCTGATCTGGTACGGCCATCTGCTGCACGGGGATCTCGGGCAGTCCTATCTGCTGAACCGGTCGGTGGCGGATGCGGTGATCGAACGCCTGCCAGTCACGCTTTCTCTGGTCGCTCTTGGACTCCTGCTTTCCGTCGGCATGGGCATGCTTCTGGGCATCCTGGCGGCTGTCCGGCACAATAGCTGGGTGGACCAGGCCGCGACCACGGTCGCGCTGCTTGGATTGTCCTTGCCCGATTTCTGGTTCGGGCTCGTTCTCATACTTTTTTTCGCGGTGGAACTTCACTGGCTTCCCACGGGCGGATTCGTGCCCCTGACCGAAGACCCGGTGGGCTGGCTGCGCGCAATGACCCTCCCGTCGCTCACTCTGGCGTTCACGCAAATGGGCGTCCTCGCCAGAATGACGCGATCATCCATGCTCGATGTGCTGGGCCATGATTTCATTCGGACGGCACGGGCGAAAGGGATGCCGGGCTGGAATGTCATCTTCAAGCATGCCCTGCTGAACGCGATGATCCCGATCGTCACCGTGATCGGCATCCTGACCGGAGTGCTTCTGGGCGGGGCCGTGGTGGTGGAGACCGTGTTCTCGCTGCCGGGAGTTGGGCGCCTGATCATTGGCGCCATCCAAAGGCGGGACTACCCCATCATACAGGGAGGACTGCTCATAACGGCTTCAACGTTCGTGTTCGTGAACATTGCCGTCGATATCGTTTACGGATGGCTGGATCCAAGGGTGCGCGATGACCGCTGAAGCCGCAATCGATGCCAAGGTTCCCGATCTGGCGCGCGAGATGGCGCTGGCACGTCGGCGGCAATACCTGCATTTCTTCCGCCGGCTCTTCGTGCACCGCTCGTTTCTGATCGGCTTCGGTCTTCTGTCGATCATCGTCGTGCTTGCGGTGCTCGCCAACCTGATTGCGCCCTATGACCCGGACGCAAACGATTATACCAGCTTTCTGGCCGCGCCTTCGGCCGCTCATCTGCTGGGCACGGACGAGTTCGGCCGCGATGTGCTGAGCCGCATCATCTTCGGGACGCGCGTGTCGCTGCGCATCGGGCTTGCGGTCGTTATCACCACGGGTGTTCTCGGCACGATCATTGGAACCCTGGCGGGCTATGTGCGCTGGGTGGACGGTTTTGTCATGCGGGCCATGGATGGCCTCATGGCCTTTCCAGGCGTGCTTCTCGCCATTGCGCTCGCGGCAGCCCTCGGGCCATCGGAGATGAACGCGATCATCGCGCTGACGGTGACATTCACGCCCAGAACCGCGCGAGTGGTCCGCGCAAGCGTGCTGGTCACCAAGCGAATGCTTTATGTCGAGGCGGCGATTGCTGCGGGGGCCGGCCACGCAAGGGTGATCGTGAGGTACATTCTGGCGAATGCTCTGTCGCCCCTGATCGTGCAGCTGACCTTTGTGTTCGCTGTCTCGATCCTGGCTGAAGCAATTCTGAGTTTTCTGGGTGTCGGCCCGCCGCCGCCTCAGCCTTCGCTCGGCAACATCATCGCCGGCGGGCGCAACTACGTGCAGGAAGCGCCCTGGGTCGCCTTCTTTCCCGGCATCGCAATCGCGTGCTCGGTCCTGGGGCTCAATCTCATGGGCGACGGCTTGCGGGACACCATAGATCCGCGCCTGCGCAAGGTTCAGGACGCGCGATGATGCCTGTCGAAACCACAGGAAGACGTTCGTTGCAGGCGTCCAAACGGGGAGTTGCCGGCATCAATCGGAGATCGTATACGATCACTTCAATTTTTCATGGAAGACTCGCGAGGGCGTGCAGGCGCGCGGCACGGCAGGAATCATGGCAAGAGAAATGACCGGCACAAGAATGTTGACGCCCGAGGTCGGGCCGGAGGGCGATGCACCGGCGAAGTGGGAAGCGGGGCGGCCGCAAACCATGGTCGACCACGCGGTGTCGGCGATCATCTCGGGCGCGGCGCGCGGTGTCATATTGCCTGGCGATCGCATCGTCGAAGCCGATCTGTGCCGCGGACTGGGCATGAGCCGGGTTCCGATTCGCGAGGCCTTGCGCATTCTTGAGAGCCAGGGCGTGGTGACCAGCGAGCCCTACAAGGGCATTCGCCTCATGGAGGTGTCGCACGAGCGGCTGGAGCAAGTGCTCGACGTGCGCGCCAATCTCGAGATCCTGGCGGCGCGGCGTGCGCTGGAGGCAGGCAATAACGGCCCGCGCAGGATCGAAAAGCTTCAAAAGGCCCGCGACGAGATGGACCTGATGGCCCACAGAAACGACGCCTATGGTTTCGCGCTTGCCGATGCCGACTTCCACAGGGCGCTGACGGGTTTTGCGCGCAATCCCGTCCTGTCGAATCTCTGGGAATCCCTTGCCCGGCAGGTGACGATCATCGGGGGGCTCGCAACCCTGGGCAAGTCGATGGACGAAATCCTGCACGAGCACGACACGCTCATCGATACCTTCAAGTCGGGCGATGCCGACGCCATGGCGCGCGAGTTGCACGACCATATCGTGGTCTATGCCCATGACATCGATTTCGACCGCATAGTCGCCGAGCGGCGACGCGAGAGGGCCTGACGCCCGCGTCCCAGTCTTCGCCAGCCAGCAATTCCGCATTGCGTCCGAAAAAGGCCGCGGCTCGATATTGACAACACTTAATTTCGTATACAATCATACATTATGGAGCGGAGGAAGAAATGTCGGAACTCAATGTCGAGCGGTCGCGGATTTCGAACCCAATCGATTTTGACAAGGACGGCCGGCAGGCCGGGTACCTGAGGGCGCCGCTCTCGCGAAATACCGCGGGCTGGGGCATCGTCGAGATCCCCATCATATCGGTCAAGAACGGAAACGGGCCGACCGTACTTCTGACCGGAGGCGTTCACGGCGACGAATATGAGGGGCCGATCGCGATCTCGCGGCTTGCCCAGACGCTGGACCCGGCAAAAGTGCAGGGGCGGGTCATCATGATACCGGCCTTCAATATTCCCGCGGTGCTCAACGACACGCGTCTCAGTCCGGTCGACAATCGAGACATGAACCGGTGTTTCCCGGGGAATGCGCGCGGCACCTTCTCCGAAATGCTGGCTCACTTTCTCGACGGCTACATCCTCCCGCTTGCGGACATCTCCGTCGATCTGCACACGGCCGGCCATTCCTGCGATTCCGCTCTGTCGACCAACATGCACTATGTCGGCTCGCCGGAAATGCGCGAGAAGACGATGGCCGCCGCCAAGGCATTCGGAGCGCCCTACAACGTGGTGTTCTGGGGCGTCGATGAAGGGGCGACATTCACGTCGTGCGTGGAACGGCGGGGCATCATTTCGCTCGGCACGGAGCTGGGCGGCTGGGGGCGGGTGAATATCGAAGGCGTCAGGATCGGAAGGCGGGGTATCGATAATATCCTCAAGCACATGGGCGTCATCGAGGGGACGCCCGACACCAGCCAGACCGACGGGACGAATGCCACGCGCCACATGATGGTGCGCGATCCCAGGTCGTATTCCTTTGCGCCGGCTGGCGGATTGTTCGAGCCGGCCAATGTCGTCGGCGATACGGTGCGGGCCGGACAGCCTGCTGGCTGGCTGCATTTCGTGGAAGACGTCGATCATCCCCCGGTTGAGGTGCGCTACGAGCGCGACGGCGTGATCTGGATGAGCGCCGGGCCCGGACGCGTGGCGCGGGGCGACGTCGTCGCGGTCATCATGGCCGATTACGACGACGCGGCTGCGGCTATCGGCGGCTGAGCATGCGCGCTTCCGATCATATCCCGGCGCAGCGAAAACCGGTTTTCATGGAGCACGGACTATGAAGATCCTCATGGCCGAATGCATGCAGGAGGTTTCCTCGTTCAATCCGCTGCCCGGCGGATACCGGGACTTCACGGTCGAGCGCGAGGAAGCCTTTGTCAGGGGACCAGGCCTCAACACCGCGCTGGCCGGGGCCCTGGGGGTGTTCGAGGACCGGGAGGATGTGGAGATCATCCGCACGATTTCGGCCCGGGCTGGCAGTGCCGGTGTGTTGTCGGCTGCCGGCTGGAAGCAATTGTCCGAGGAGTGGCTGGCCGCGCTCGAACCCTGGATCGGCAAGGTCGATGCGATCTATGTGTCCTTGCATGGGGCCATGGGCGCCGAGGGAGAGCCGGATCCGGAGGGGTATCTTCTCGAACGGATACGCGACATGTTCGGGCCTGACGTGCCCATGGTCATCTCGCTGGACCTGCACGGCATCCTGACCTCTCGAATGATCGACCAGGTCGATGGCCTGACGATCTATCACACCTATCCGCATGTGGACTTCGCCGATACAGGGCGCCGGGCGGCGCAGCTGCTGCTCGACATCATCGACCGGGACCTGAAGCCGGTGATCGCGCGGGTGCGCGTCCCCATGCTGGCGCGCGGCGACGAATGCATAACCAAGACGGGCTGGTTCGGGGACGTGATCGGCGACGCGCGCCTTCTGGAGGCGAGCGGCAAGGTGCTGGCCGCCGGTATCATGATCGGCAACCCGTTCACCGATGCGCCGGAACTCTGTACCCAGACCCTGGTGGTCGCCGAAAGCGATGCGGAGTTCGCGCGGCAGGCGGCGACCGACCTCGCCGAAGCGATGTGGGCGGGACGCCATCGCCTGGTGGGCAAGCTGGTGCCCGTCGACAAGGCCGTGGCGCTGGCGCGCACAATGAGCGGACCGCTGGTCTTCACCGATGCGGCCGACGCCACGTCTTCCGGGGCGTCCGGCGATTCCAACGTCCTCGTGAAGGCCCTTCGCGACGGCGGGTACAAGGGACGCGTCCTGGCGCAGATTGTCGATCCCGGCGCGGCCGCACGGGCGCGCACGGCGGGTGTTGGCGCCCGCATCACCACGACAATCGGTGGCGCGTACGATCCCGCACGGTTCGAACCCATGCCAATCACCGCGACAGTGGAGAGCCTGTCGCGTGGTCGCGGCCGCCTCGAGACGATGGGCATGCCGCTCGACGCAGGGCCAACGGCGGTCCTCACCTTCGAAAATTTCACGGTGGTGGTGATGAGCCGTTCGGTGAGCCTTTTCGACAGGGCGATGTACTACGCGAATGGTCTGGATCCTCAGGACTTCGACCTCACGATAGTCAAGTCGCCCCACACCGAATTCCATATGTACGACCAGTGGGCGCAGAAGAATTTCAACGTCGATGCGCCCGGCGCGACTTCCGCCAATCTGCCCACGCTTGGGCATCGGCTGTGCGCGCGCCCGATCTACCCTCTGGAACCAGATACGGTTTTCCGGCCGTCACCCGAACTCTTCGCGCGGCAGGGGGCAGAACGATAGCACTGCATGCCGGGAGGGGCTGCCCCGAAAATCAGGCCGGTGCCAAACGAGCGGACAAACAACAACAATGAAGATCGACAGGCTGGACTTCTTCTATCTCGCAATGCCGGAGGTCACCGAGGCGGCCGACGGCAGTCAGGACGCGCTCGTGGTCCGTGTGGTCGCGGGCGAACATGAAGGTTGGGGAGAATGCGAGGCGGCGCCCCTGCCTTCGATCGCGGCCTTCGTCTGCCCGATGTCGCATGGCGCATGTCGCCCGGTCTCGGCATCCGTTCTTGGACAGACGCTCGACGGGCCGGAGGATATCCGCCGCATGTCCGCATCTGTCGCCTACAACAGCATGGACCTCCTGCAGGCGCCCCACACCTGGTCGGGGATAGAAATGGCGATGTGGGACCTGCTCGGCAAGGCGCGCGGGGAACCATGCTGGCGGCTTCTGGGCTATGAGAAGGCGTATCCCAAGGTGCCCTATGCGTCCGTGCTGTTCGGCAAGACCGCCCAGGAGACCGTCGAGCGCGCACGGGAGATACGGGCCCAGGGGTTCAGGGCGGCAAAGTTCGGCTGGGCACCCTTCGGGGCGAGCCTTGATGGCGACAACGACCAGCTCGATGCCGCGCGGCAAGGGCTGGGACCCGAAGGTATTCTGCTCGTCGATGCCGGCCAGATCTTCTGGGACGACATCGAGGAGGCCGCTCGTCGGATCGATGCGCTGGAGCGCAATGCGGTCACGTTTCTCGAGGAGCCGTTTCACGCCGACGCGTTTGCCGCCTATGCCGCGCTGGGCGCGCGCCTGCGCACCGTGCGGACCGCCGGTGGCGAGGCGGCGCACAACCGATACATGGCCGAGCACCTGATTGATTTCGGCAAGGTCGGATATGTCCAGGTCGATTGCGGGCGTATCGGCGGTCTATGGCCGGCAAAGCAGGTGGCCGATCACGCGGCGGCGCGTGGGGTCACCTATATCAATCATACGTTCACCTCGAACCTGGCGTTGAGTGCATCCCTGCAGCCATTCGCCGGCCTGGAGGGCCACCACATCTGCGAATACCCCACAAATCTTCGACAACTGGCGCGCGACCTGACGCATAATCACATCGTGCCCGACGCAAACGGGCAGATCGTCATCTCCGACGCGCCCGGGCTCGGGATCGAGGTGAATCCGGAGGCGTTGACCAAATATGCGGTTGACGTTGAAATCAGGGTGAACGGCCGCACGTTGTTCTCGTCGCCGGCCGTTTGATTGGATGGACAAGCGCGCGGAGGCTTGAATGAGCGAGCCGCTCCTCGATGTCAGGGGGCTTACCGTCACCGTCACCCGCGGCGGGCGCGAGTTCACGATTGTCCATGACGTGTCGTTCGATGTCGCCCCCGGAGAGATCCTGAGCATTGTCGGCGAGTCCGGCTGCGGGAAGACCGTTACCGCCCGCTCGATCATCGGCCTCAATCGAACCGATCCGCGTTTCGGTTTCGGCGGAGCCATCCGGTTCGAGGGGCGCAACCTGCTCGATCTCGACGACAGGGAAATGCGCCGGATAAGGGGCGGAAGGATCGCCATGATCTTTCAGGACCCCATGACCTCGTTCAATCCCCTGCACAGGGTAGGCGATCAGATCGGGGAAATACTTGCGATCCATACCGATCTCGGCCCAAGTGAGATCCGCGCGCGAGTGCTCGAATTGCTGGCCCAGGTCGGTATTCCGCGCCCCCAGGAGCGGATCGACGAGTATCCGCACCAGTTTTCCGGAGGAATGCGGCAGCGCGCCATGATTGCGATGGCACTGGCCTGCGAACCGGCGCTGCTGATCGCGGACGAGCCGACCACTGCGCTCGACGTGACCACGCAGAAACAGATCCTCTCCCTGATCGAGCGGCTCGCCGAAGCCTACGGCATGGCCGTGATCCTGATTACCCACGATCTTGGCGTCGTCGCAGAGACCGCGGACCGAGTGATGGTGATGTATGCGGGCCGTTGCGTTGAACTGGGGGAGGTGCATGCCCTGTTCAAGGGGCCGCGGCACCCCTATACCGCCGGCCTTCTGGCATCCATGCCGGCGGCAAATCGGGAACGGGTGGAAAAACTGCCCGCAATTCCCGGCGCACCACCCACACTTGCTGAGTTGCAGGGGGAGGGATGTCCGTTCCGGACACGATGCGTGCTCGCGTTCGAGAAATGCACGGATCTGCCACCGCTTGTCTCTAGCGGGAGCGATCCGCATCACCTCGACCGATGCTGGCTTCCGCCGGGCCGCAAACCGGTCAACCTGCACGAGTTCGATGCATCGTCCGGGGAGGAGGTTTCGTGAAATCTTCGGGCGAAGCCATCGTTCAACTGCGCGGCCTCGAGATGATCTATGGCCAGCGGCGCCGGATATTCGGGCGTGGCACCGGGCAGGTTCACGCTGTCGACGGTGTCAGTCTCGAAATCAGGCAGGGCGAAACCCTGGGGCTGGTGGGGGAATCCGGTTGCGGAAAATCGACCCTGGCGCGTTGCGTCGTCCGGCTTGAGGAACCCACAGGCGGACAAATCCTGTTTGACGGCGAGGATATCACCCACTTGCGGAGCGGATCGCTCAGGTCATTCCGCCGGAAGATGCAGCTCGTCTTCCAGGATCCCTTCGCCAGCCTCAACCCACGCAAGCGGATCGGCGCGACACTGGAAGCGGCGCTGCAGATTCACGGGATTGGTGGCGATGCCGCCGGGCGCAAGTCGCGCGTGCTCGAACTGCTCGGTCATGTGGGGCTTTCCGAAGAGGCCGCCGAGCGTCTTCCGAGTGAACTTTCCGGGGGGCAGCGCCAGAGGGTGGGGATCGCGCGTGCTCTTTCGGTCGGTCCTCGACTGATCGTCGCGGATGAACCGGTGTCCGCACTAGATGTCTCTGTCCAGGCGGGGATACTCAATCTTCTCAAGTCGTTGCAGGCTGAACTTGGCCTGACGATGCTGTTCATCTCGCACGACCTGGGTGTGGTGCGGCACGTCTCGGACCGGGTTGGCGTCATGTATCTGGGCAAGCTGGTCGAGATCGGGCCGGCCGATCCGTTCTATCGGGCGCCGCTGCATCCGTATTCGCTGGCGCTGCTGTCCGCGGTGCCTCTGCCCGATCCCGATGCCCGGGATGAAAGCCGACAGATCGTTCTCGAAGGCGACGTTCCGAGCGCGAAGTCCCCACCTTCGGGGTGCCGCTTTCACACGCGGTGCCCTTATGCGCAGGACAAGTGCCGCAAGATCGAGCCGCAACTCGCCGATCACGGCGACGGTCGCTTTGCAGCCTGCCATTTTCCGCTCGACCGGGCGGCAACCGTCGGCCCTTCGTGACCGGCACTCGGTTTTCCGCTTGACGTCATCTGGTTTCGTATACAAAAATACAAAATGGCGCCATGCGGCGCCGCTTAAGGGGAGGAACAATGAAGACCAAACAGGATAGCGACGGCACACCACAGGGCATGGCCGTGATGAACCGCGCCCAGTTCTTGCGTCTCTTCGGCGGAGCCTTTGCGCTCTCGGCGGTTCCAGGCGCTTTCGGTTTTTCGCAGCTGGCGCAAGCAGCAGAGGGCGGCGATTTCGTCGTGGGCATCTCGAGCGATATCAAGACACTCGACCCGCAGATGTCGCCGATCGACGTTTTCCGCCACACGATCCGTTCGACCGTGTTCGAGGCGCTTGTCTTCATCAATCCAGATACGCTCAAGGCCGACCCGATGTTGGCGGAGTCCTGGGAGATGTCCGGCGACGGGCTGACCGCGACCTTCAACCTGCGCAAGGATGTCACCTGGCACAACGGCGCGCCATTCACCGCAGCCGACGTGGTCTATTCAATCAAGCGCGTGCAGGACAAGGACGTGGGCAGCCCGTTTGCGCCGCAACTGGTGGCGGTCAGCGGTGTCGAGGCGGTGGACGACCATACCGTGAAGCTCACGCTGGCAAATACGGTTCCGGGGATTCTCGCCAATCTCGCGGTGATCCAGATCGTCAATGAAGCGACCATCGATACGATCACGACAAGTCCGGTTGGCACGGGCCCGTTCAAGTTCGCGGATTGGGCGCCGGGTGCCCAGATCCGGGTGGAACGCTATGAGGGTTACAGGGAGAAGGGCCTGCCCAAGCTCGCGGGCATCGTGTGGCGCATTGTTCCGGACTCTCAGGCACGCCTTGCCGGTCTGCAGGACGGCTCGCTCGACATGGTGGCCCTCGTCGAAGGCAAGGATGTCATCCAGGCGCAGAGTGCGGGCATCGGGGTGATTTCGACGAAGCCCTACGTGCTCTACGAGAACTTCAACATCAACACCAAGCGCGCGCCGTTCGATGACAAGCGGGTGCGGCAGGCGCTGGCCTATGCCTTTGACCGCGAGGGCTATGCCAAGACCGTGTGGTTCGGCCTTGCACGACCGACGATCAATCCCGTGCCGCCGGAAATGGCGACCTATCTTCCCGGTTCGAGCGAGCAATATGGGTTTGATCTCGACAAGGCGGCATCGCTGCTCGCCGAAGCTGGGTTCAGCAAGGACAAGCCTCTTGAAATGGAGATCCTGACGCCGCAGGGCTTCGACACGCTGAAATCAATGGCGCTGCTTCTTCAGGACAACCTCAACCGGATCGGGCACAAGGTGACCGTGCGCGAGATGGAGGTGACAGTCTGGATCGACCGCATCCTGACCAAGCCCGACTATGATATCACGACGGACAACTTCAATACCGGCCCGGAAGATCCGGCGAGCATGTTCAATTCGCCGAACCTTGCGCCGGCGTCGAACGTGAACCTGTGGAATCCGCCCGGATACGCGGACCTGGTCGCCAAGGCCGCAGCGGAAATCGATCCGGCCAAGAGCGTCGAACTCTATCAGGAGCTGCAAAAGCTCATTCTCGACGAGATGCCGCAGATCACGGTCGACCACCTTCCGCTGTTCTTCCTGGGCGGCGACGCGTCCAAGTCGCTGATCATCGGTCCGAGCGGCATTGACGACTATCGCCAGGTGGCGATCGGAGGCTAAACTCGCAAGGATCGGGCGCGGCGCCGGCTTCTGCGTGCGTCGCGCCCCTGGAGACAGGCATGGCGAGGTACCTGATTTCCCGACTGGCCGGTGCGTTCGTTACGCTGTTCTGCGTGAGCGCACTGGCCTTTTTTGCGACGGCGCTGGCACCGGGTAATCCGGCGGCGGTGCTGCTGGGAAATCGCGCGACACCCGAACGCATGGAAGCGGTCACCCGGGCCATGGGTCTCGACAAGCCGTTGCCTGTTCGCTACGGCATCTGGCTCAAGGAGACGCTGACAGGAAATCTCGGAACTTCCAATCTCAGCTTCAAGCCGGTAAGCGACCTCCTGATGGCGGCGCTTCCGGCCACACTGGAACTCACGCTTTTCAGCCTTGTGACGGCGATCGTCATTGCCGTGCCGTTCGGCCTGGTACTGGCCCAGGGGCGGCGGAAGTGGTGGTCGCGGCCGCTCTCGGCCATCGTGACGCTTGGAATATCGGTCCCCGGTTTCTGGGTCGGCCTGCTGCTGATCGTGGCCTTTTCCCTGACACTCAAGATACTTCCATCGGGCGGATTTGTGCCCATGAACAAGAATCTGGGGGGGAACCTTCGAGCAATGGTTCTGCCCACGGTAACGCTCGCGGTCTATCTGATTCCGCCACTCGTGCGGTTCGTCAGGGTTACGGCAGTGTCCGCATTCAATGAGGAATATGTCGATACGGCCCGGGCCAAGGGGGCGAGCCCGGCCTCGATCCTGTTCCGGCACGTCGCGCCCAATACCTTCATTGCGACGCTTACTTTCGTCGGGCTGCAACTGGGCCTGCTGATATCCGGCGCCATCGTGGTGGAGATCATCTTCTCCATTCCGGGCATCGGACGGCTGGGGCTGAACGCGGTGCTCAATCGCGACTACCCGGTGATCCAGGGCGTGGTGCTCCTGGCGGCCACCGGCTACGTGCTCGTCAATCTGCTGATCGATCTGCTCTATTCGGCCATCGACCCAAGGGTGCGTACAGGATGACGGACACCATATCCGCTTCCGGTCCGGTCGTTCCCGGTGGCCCAGCGCGCCGGCGCCGCGGGGTGTTCGCGCTGCCGCGCTTCTTGCTGCGGCGGTCGCCCTTCTCGGTGCTGCTGGTCGCCGTCTTCGTCTTTCTGGCGATCTTCGGACCGCTTCTGGCCCCGCACTCGATGACGGACACCAACCTCTCGGCGGCACTTCAATCGCCCAACGGCACCTATTGGCTTGGCACCGACCAACTGGGGCGTGACGTGCTGAGCCGGTTGCTCGGATCGGTTCGCGTCGCCGCGCAGGCCTTCCTGATCGTGGTGCTTGTGGGGGGTGTCCTCGGTACGTCGCTGGGGCTGCTCTCGGGCGGGTTGGGCGGCGCATTCGACCTGGCGATCTCGCGGCTGGTCGAGATCCTTCAGGGCTTTCCCACCATTCTCGTCGCCATCGTCATCGTCGCCCTGCTCGATCCGTCGTTGACCAACGCGATGCTGGCGGTGGGGCTGGCGGCGGTTCCCGATTTCGCCCGCGTGTCCCGCAGCGTTGCGATCCAGTTGCGTGACAGGGAATTCGTGCTCGCTGCACGCGGACTTGGCGCGTCGGAACTGCGCATTCTTGTTGCCGAGGTCCTGCCCAACATGGCGGGGCCGCTGATCGTGATCGCGAGTTTCGATGGTGCGCAGGCCATCATGTGGGAGGCGGCGCTTTCCTTCCTGGGCATGGGCGTGCAGCCGCCATCGCCCTCGTTCGGGACCATGTTGCGCGAAGCGCAGAACTACCTGGCCATCCAGCCATGGCTTGCGGTCATTACCGGCATCACTGTTTCCGCTGTCATACTCGGATTGAACCTGTTCGGTGACGCGCTGGGCGACTACTACAACCGCGGTTCGGAGTGACGACAAGCCGGGGCTGGTTGCGGGAATGCGTCCGTCAGTCGAGCGGTGCGATATCCGCCGGCAGTCCGGTCAAGCGGGCGATAAGTTCGGAGCTGTTGCGGGCCTTGAGCTTGGCGAGGAGCCGCGAGCGATGCGCCTCGACCGTGCGGGGCGAGATGTTGAGAAGGGCCCCGATCTCCTTGCTTGTGCGACCTTCGGTGAGAAGCATCGCAATCTCGCGCTCCCGCCGCGTCAGGCGAACGACGGGGCGAGTGGGCGAAATATCCGCGAACGACCACACCGCATGCGCGAAAGGGTCTTCAGGGGTGAGGGACTGTCCTCGAACGCGGCACCAGAAATGCTGGCCGTTCTTTCGTTTCATGATGCGCTCATCGTCGTAGCGCCCGGTTTCCGACATGCGCTCCAGGCCTATGGCGCCGATGCGCTGGAACTCCTCGGAGGACGGATAGAGCTTGGCAAGCGAGTGGCCTTCGAGTTCAGGCCGGCGATAGCCGAAGACCTCGCAGAAGCGGATATTGCATCGTTCGATGATGCGATGACGGGTGACGGCGATGCCGGTCGGCGCGTTTTCGAAGCCGATGCTTTCAGGGTTCTGCAAAACCGGCATTCCTCCATCAAGAATAGCGAGAGTCTACGAATTGATACGGCCCGGACGCCGGTGATTATTAGGGTCGGAAACGGGAGGAGACAATGGACGCGCGTATTGTGGGCTGGGGCCACACGCCTTTCGGCCGACTGGAGGGGACGGACCTGGAAGGCCTGGTCGTTCAGGCCGCCGGAGAGGCTATTGGTCACGCCGGGATCGATCCCGCCGAAATAGACGGGATATGGCTTGGCCACTTCAACGCGGGGCTGGTGGATGACGGCTTTGCGTCGTCGCTGGTCCTGCAAACGGATGACCGGTTGCGCTTCACGCCTGCGACGCGATGCGAGAACGCATGCGCCAGCGGTGCGGCTGCGGTCTATGCCGCGCGGCAGGCGATCAGGGCAGGCGATGCGCGCATCGCCCTGGTGGTCGGGGCGGAGAAAATGACAAATCGCAGCACCGAGGAGGTGACGGTTGCGCTGGCGCGGGCATCCTATCAGGGCGATGAGGCCGGGGTCAGCTTTCCCGAGATCTTCGCACGTTTCGCCCGTGCCTATTTCGCCGCCAATGGCGATCATTCGGAGATCCTGGCGCACATAGCGGCAAAGAACCATGCCAACGCGATCGCCAATCCGCTGGCCCATCTGCGGCGGCAGGATTTCACATTCGACTTCTGCAATGCCGTCAGCAACAGGAACCCCGTGATTGCCGACCCGCTACGGCTCACGGATTGCTCGCTGATCAGCGACGGCGCAGCGGCGATCGTCCTTGCGGCCGAAGATGTCGCCGCGAACATGCCCAACAACATTCGATTCCGCGCAGCGGTGCAGGTGAACGACTACCTGCCGATGTCGCGCCGCGACGTGCTGGATTTCGACGGGCCGCGCCGGGCAATCGCCCAGGCGTACGAGCAGGCCGGGGTGACCGTCGATGACATCGATTTCGCCGAGGTCCACGACTGTTTCACCATAGCCGAGTTGATGATCTACGAGGCGTTGGGGCTGGCTGAGAAGGGTGAAGGCGCCCGCGCGATCCGCGATGGAACCGTGTATGCCGGCGGAAAGCTGCCGGTGAACCTTTCCGGCGGCCTCAAGGCCAAGGGCCACCCCGTGGGGGCAACGGGCGTGTCCATGCACGTCTTGGCCGCCCAGCAGCTTACGGGAACCGCGGGAGCCATCCAGAAACAAGGGGCCGAACTCGGCCTGGTCTTCAACATGGGCGGTTCGGCCGTCGCCAATTACTGTTCGATCCTCGAAAACGCCGGAGCCCAGTCGTGAATCCGGCCGAATGGCTCCGGCGCACCGCCCGCCGATTTCCCGACAGGCCCGCGCTGTTCACGGGGGCGGACGTTGTCGCGGACTATCAGGCGTTCGACCGCGAAGCCGCCGCAATCGGCGCGGGCCTGGCGCGATGGCACGGGATTTCTCCGGGTGACCGGGTGGCGCTGTTTGCAGTCAATTGCGTGGAGTATCTCACGGTGCTTTACGGTGCCTGGTATTGCGGTGCCGCCGCCGTGCCGATCAACGCCAAGCTGCACGTGAACGAGGTTGCCTGGGTGCTGGCCAACTCCGGCGCCAGGGTCTGTTTCGCCGACACGGATCATGCCCCGGAGCTTCGTGCGCGCGTCGGCGAAGGTATCACGGTGATAGACATCGGGGGACCGGAATTCAAACGCCTCGTCGATGCCGCGCCGCTCGCCGAACCTGTCGCGCGCGAACTGGATGATGTGCTGTGGGTGTTCTACACTTCGGGCACCACCGGAAAGCCCAAGGGCGTCATGCTTTCGGCTGCCAACCTGGCGGCCATGACGTTCTCCTATTTCGTAGATGTCGACGAAGTCGATCCGGATGACGCAGCCCTTTATGCCGCGCCAATGTCGCACGGCGCCGGGCTCTACAATTTCATGCATGTAATCAGAGGCGCACGCCACGTGGTTCCGAAATCGTCCGGTTTCGAACCAGCGGAGGTCCTGGGCCTCGCCGCCCGGCTCGGCAACGTGTCGATGTTTGCCGCGCCCACGATGGTGCGCCGCCTGGTTGATGCCGCCAAGGCAATCGGATCGAAGGGCGACGGGATAAAGACGATCGTCTATGGCGGCGGACCGATGTATGTCGCCGACATTGTCGACGCCGTCGATGCGATGGGGCCGCGTTTCGTGCAGATCTATGGCCAGGGCGAATGCCCGATGTCGATCACCGCCCTCAGCCGGGAGGAGGTGGCCGATCGAACTTCGCCGCGCTGGCGGGAACGGCTGGCGTCGGTAGGACGGGCGCAATCCATCGCTCGCGTGAAGACCGTCGATGCCGATGGCAAGGCGCTGGGCCCCGGCGAGGTTGGCGAAATTCTGGTTCACGGCATGGGCGTGATGCGCGGCTACTGGGATAATCCCGAAGCGACCGGCGCAACCCTCCGCGAGGGATGGCTGCGGACCGGCGATATCGGCGCAATCGATGAGGATGGCTATCTCACGCTGCATGATCGGTCCAAGGACGTGATCATATCGGGAGGATCCAATATCTACCCGCGTGAAGTCGAGGAGGTTCTGCTCACCCATTCCGGCGTGCACGAGGTCGCCGTTGTGGGGCGCCGGCACCCCGATTGGGGCGAGGAGGTGGTGGCATTCGTCGTGCCGGTTCCGGGCGCGAGCGTCAAGGAGGGGGAACTCGACGCCTTGTGCCTTGCCGCCATCGCCCGGTTCAAGCGGCCCAAGGCCTACTTCTTCCGGCCCGAACTACCCAAGAACAACTATGGCAAGGTGCTCAAGACCGAATTGCGGGCACAACTGGAGGAAAAACCATGAGCAAGGGATATCTCGATGGCCGTACGGCGCTGGTCACCGGATCGGTGCAGGGCATAGGGCTCGCCATTGCAAGGGCATTGGCGGAAGAGGGCGCGCGCATAGCGCTGCACGGTCTTGCCGACGCCGATACCAGCCTGATGGCGCAGACCGAAATGCGCGAGGCCGGTGCGCCCGAAACGCGTTTCTTCGACGCCGACCTGAGGGACGTTCAGGCAATTGAACGGATGATGGACGAGGTCGCCGAATGGGGTGGCGCGGACATCCTGGTCAACAACGCGGGCATCCAGAACACAGTGTCGCTGAAGGACGCATCGCCGGAAATCTGGGACGCGATCATCGCGGTCAACCTCTCCGGGGCCTTCCACACCATGCGCCGCGCGCTTCCGGCGATGGCCGAGCGCGGTTTCGGGCGGGTGGTCAATATCGCTTCGGTGCACGGCCTGGTCGCCTCGGTAAACAAGGCGCCCTATGTCGCGGCCAAGCATGGCCTGGTGGGGATGAGCCGTGTGGCGGCCCTGGAATACGCGACTGCCGGCTCGAAGGCGTCCGGCGGCGTGACGGTCAATTGCATCTGTCCGGGTTGGACGGAAACCACGCTCATCCAGCCGCAGGTGGCGGCGCGGGCAGCCGAATTCGGCGGGGACCGCGAGAAGGGGATTTCCAGCTTGCTGGCCGAAAAGCAGCCAACCCGGCGCATGTCCGATCCATCTGAAATCGGGCGGTTGGCGGCGTGGCTTTGCCATTCGGCCTCGCACAACGTTACAGGCGCAGCCATTCCGGTTGACGGGGGCTGGACCGCGCAGTGACCGGTGCCTTTAGGGTCATGTGCGCCTTGCCCGGCGACGCGATCAATTGCCTCCGGCGGCCTGGCGGGCCTGGTCGAAAGCCGCGCCCAGCGAGCGAATGAAGGCCTCGCTGGTCAGCGTTGCGCCGGAAATGATGTTCACATTGGCGCTTTGCGCGGTGACCACCTCATTGGCCAGCATGGGTAGCGCCTGGCGGTTGATTTCAATCGAGGTCCCCGTATGGCGCGGGAAATCGAGCAGGTTGAACCCGGCGATTTTGCCGCCCTTGATGGTGACCTGCATCTGCACCCGGCCATAATACGCGTCTTCGCTGGGTCCGGTATAGGTGCCGTCCGCATAGACCGGACCGCTGTTCGACGCGGCCACGATCATCGGTTGGGCGGAGGGCGGCGTTTCGACTGCGAAGGCCGGGGCCGCGGGCAGGGCGATGGCAAGAATGGAACAGGCAATGGACTTCAACTTTACCTCCATTGGTTGACGGGCAACCTAGAAGGCCAACCTGACGCCTACCTGAACCGCTTGCCATTGCTGCTTCGCCCGATCGCCCCAGGATTTTAGAACTGCCTGTTGATGACGGCGGGGGCGGCTCGCCTGATGACGATGTGCTGGTTGGCGAGGAAGCTGCAATTCGCGCTCCAGCAACCGCCAGCCACTGAATGGGCACGATTGCGCGGTCCCGACGCCTCAATTCGGCGACCTCATCAAGCAACTCAAGGCCGAGGAGATCGGGATCTTCTTCATCAGCCGAGATTTCCATGACGGTTTCGATCTGGCGGATCGCGTATGCGTGATGAAGAACGGGCAGGTCGTTGGGACTGTGAAGTCCTCGGAAGTGATCAGGGATGAGGTGCCCGGAATGGTCATTCTGGGCAAGAATCCGCCTGCAGCGATACCAGGTCCGGGTGCCGCGGCTGCCTTGAAAGCCTGCCCTTACAGGAGCACGGGCATGCGCCCGGGATGCAGAAGGCGTCCTTGGCGTTTCCGTATCCGGCTTCCGCTTCCATGTTCACGGAAGAACGCGCGATTGTTCACGTAACTGCGAACACTGCGTTCACACATGGTGACACGCAGTTGAGGCATCGTCAGGAGCGTTGATTTCTCTCAAGACAGAGGGGGCGCTAGTCCTTTGGCGCAGGGGATGACCCCGGCAAGTCGCGGCGAGGGCCGCCGCGGCCCACAATTGGAGGACTGAAATGAGCTCGAAAGCTACCGCCATTCTCGTCAGCACCGCAATGACCGCCGCATTGGCCGGTCTTGCCGCAACGACTGTTCCGAGCGTCGCCGACGACATGGCCGCCATGGAAAAATGCTTCGGCGTATCCGTCGCCGGCAAGAACGATTGCGCGGCCGGTCCGGGCACTACCTGCGCCGGCACCTCGAAGGTCGACTACCAGGGCAACTCCTGGGCCTATGTGCCTGCCGGACTGTGCGACAACGCGGAGTTCTGGAGCAAGGTGCTGCCGGGTGGCCGCACCGGTTCGCTCGAGGCGCTCAAGCGCGACATCTGAACCTGAATCGCCGTCCGCCGGCTGCATCTGCGACCGGCGGACGCATGCTCCCGATCACAGGAGACAAGAAATGCCGGAGAAGCGTGAAGTACCAGCGCGCGCGGGCGCCGGGCTGAAGTCGGAGCACTATCGCGACATTTTCGCAACGCGGCCGGACATCGGCTTTTTCGAGATTCACGCGGAAAACTACATGGGCGCTGGCGGGCTTCCGCATAAAGCCCTTTCGGCATTGCGCCGGGACTATGCGCTCAGCGTTCATGGCGTGGGGATGTCTATTGGCGCGGAACGCGATCTCGATCCCGTGCATCTGGGGCGCCTGAAGGCGGTCGTCCAGCGCTACGAACCCGGACTTGTTTCCGAGCATCTCGCCTGGTCGACGCATGACGACGTCTTTTTCAACGACCTGCTGCCCCTTCCATATACCGGGGCCGTCTTGAGGCGGGTGACAGAGCATGTCGACCAGGTGCAGGAAGCGCTTGGCCGGCCAATATTGATGGAAAACCCCTCGACCTATGTCGCCTTCGCGCAAAGCGAAATGAGCGAGGTCGAATTCATTCGCGAATTGCAGCGGCGCTCCGGTTGCGGCCTGCTGCTCGATGTCAACAATGTGCATGTCTCCGCGATCAACCAGAACTACGATGCCATTGCCTATCTCGACGCTTTTCCACTCGAGCATGTGGCCGAAATCCACCTGGGCGGCCATGCCACGGATACAGACGACCATGGCCATGAATTGCTCATCGATGCGCATGATCGCGCCGTTGCCGATCCGGTTTGGGCGCTATACGAACACGTGATCGGCCGCCTGGGTGCGCGACCAACGCTGATCGAGTGGGACAATGATATCCCGGCCTGGCCGGTGCTCAAGGCGGATGTCGACGCCGCGGAAGCCATTCTCGCGGCGGCGAGGCGGTCAAGCCATGCAGCCTGACCTGAGCCAGAAATCCTTTGCGGCGGGATTGTTGTCGCCGGGAATCGACTTGCCGGAAGGCGTTGTCGATCCGGACGGGCGGCCCGCGCCGAAACGCTATGCGGTCTACCGCAACAATGTCACGGTCTCGCTGATCGAGGCCATCGTTGCTGGCTATCCAGCTGTGCAGGCGTTGGTCGGCGAGGCCTTTTTCCGCGCCATGGCCCGGCAGTTCGTGCGCAGCCATCCGCCATGCAGCCCGTTGCTCATGGACTATGGCGCGGGTTTTGCCGAGTTCATCGAAAACTATGCGCCGGCGCACCCTTTGCCATTCCTGCCCGACGTGGCGCGCCTCGAGCGGGCATGGCTCGACGCGTTTCACTCGGCGGATGCGGTGCCGCTCGCGGCAAACAGGCTGGCGGGGTTGGGCGAAGCCGATTTTGCCCGGTCCAGGTTCGTCGTGCATCCCGCCACCCGACTGGTCGCTTCCCGTTTCGCGGTGTTCGACCTGTGGCGGGCGGGCAGGGGAATGCGTGACATCGCAGATATCGATCCCGGGCTTGCCCAGGCCGCGCTCGTCGTGCGGCCGGAGGTTGTCGTGGACGTTCTCGGCCTATCCCAGGGCGGCGCCTCGTTCGCGGCCCGCCTGATGGCGGGGGCTGATCCCGTGTCTGCCGCCGGCGACGCGCTTGCGGCGGAACCGGAATTCGATCTTGCCGCTGCTCTTGCGACGATGCTGTCGGCCGGTGCTTTCGCCGACATTGAAACCTTAAGGGAGGACAAGCGATGATCGACTGGCTTCTTGGCCGCTTTCGGCCGCTGGAGGAGCGTCCCGTCTGGGCCGTCCTCATCGCCGGCGGAGTGCTGTTTGCGGTGCGCGTGTTTGTCGCCCTGCCGTTCTGGGCGTCCGGGCAGACGAAATGGGTGTCCTTCCCCACCCATCTGGCCACCAGCGCCAGATACCTGTTTGCCAATGAATACCGTATCCACTTGCCCGGTCTCGAGTTTGGCCTGCCGTATCCCGGGGTAATGGCGTACCTGTCGGGGCTGGGGGAGATCATCCTGCCGGTCATGCTGATCGCGGGACTGCTGAGCCGCCCCGCCGCGCTGGGCATCCTGGCGATGACAGTGGTGATCGAAACGGTCTATCCCGATGCGTGGCCAATCCATATCCAGTGGGCGGGTGCCGCTCTGGCCATCACCTTGTTCGGTCCGGGAGTGTTCTCGTTCGACTGGGCAGCGCGCAAGCTCGGTTCTGGCCGGAACACGGTGAAAGGCGCGGTTCGATAGCGCCCGGAGCTCTTGTTCAGGCGCCGTCTGCATGAAGCTGCCGGTCGGCGGCGGGCAACCGGAGCGTCACCTTCAGGCCACCGAGGGCGGAGGCAGAGAAGTCCATCGATCCGCCATTCATGGCAACGATTTCCCGCGCGATCGCCAGGCCGATGCCGGTGCCTGATTTCGTCTGATCCAGGCGGCGTCCGCGTTCGCCGACCATGGCCATCTGCTTGGCACTCAGGCCGGGCCCGTCTTCTTCCACTTCGAGGCGCACCATCTGCGTTTCACCGGTGGCGGTCAGCCTGATCGTGCTGGCGGCATACTGGGTTGCGTTGTCCAGAACGATCCCGAGCAGTTCGGTCAGGTCGGAGGGGTCCAGGTCGACCGCAAGGCCTGATGCAACATTGCGTTGCCAGTGCAGGTCCCGGCCCTTGGGCGTCTTGGCAAGGGTATTGGCTATCTTCGCGGTCAGCTTGCCGATGTCCGTGACGTAGTGGTCTGCGCGGGAGCGGAAACGCAGCCGAGAGAGGCTCAACTGATGATCGATGGTGCGCGCCATGTCTTCGGCAAGTTGCTCGATGGCGCTGGCCGATTCCGGATTGCCGGCCTGGCGAAGCTGCTCGGCTTCCGCGGTCAGCACCGTGAGGCTGGTCTTGAGGCCGTGGGCCAGGTCTGCGGCGCGGTCGCGCGCAAAGCCGATAGAGATCTCCTGGGTGCGCAGCAGTTCATTGACCTCGGCCACCAGCGGCATGACTTCGGCGGGGTAGTTGCCCACCAGCGAACGGGACTTGCCCGAGCGGATGGCTTCGAGCCCACGGCGAATGGTGTTGAGCGGTTTCAACCCCAGCGACACCTGAATCCATGCGGCGAGTATCAGCGCGACGGCCAGCAGCGACAGATCGCGCGCCAGTTCGTAGCCGAAATCGGCCTTGGCCTGTTCGACCGAACCGAGGTCCTCGGCCACGGCCAGGTCGAGCCGGCGCTGGCGGCCTGGCGTGGTGTCGAAGGTCAGGCGACGCATGGCGGCCAGGGCGGGGCGCCCGTCCGGGGCGGTTATCCTGATGAATTGCAGCCCGGTGGCAGCCGAGGTCGGGTCCGGCAGGCTCAGTGTTGAGTCCCATAGCGAACGCGACGTCGAAAGCGCGCCGGTCTCGGGGTCCTCTATCTGCCAGTAGAGGCCGCCGAATGGCGTGTTGAAGCGGGGGTCGGCGAGCGGTTGTGACAGGCCCGGTTGTTCACCAGACGAATCAACAAGTGCGATCAACCTGTTGACCTGATTGGTAAGGTCCACCTGCAACGTTCTTTCGACATGGGCCGAAAAGAGAGCCGTTATCGCCAATCCGGCAACCACAAGCGCCAGGGAAATCGACGCCGCCGACGCGATCAGCAGGCGCAGCCGCAAAGCCGGCGGGCGCCGTGAAAGGTCCGCTTTACCGGGCATCGCCGTCCATGATGTATCCGAACCCGCGCCGCGTCTCGATGGCGCCATGGCCGAGCTTGCGCCGGACGCGCCCGACCAGCACCTCAACGGCATTGCTGTCTCCGGCATAGTCCTGTTGATAGAGGTGCTCGCCGAGTTCGTTCTGGTCCACGACGCGCCCGTGGTGATGCATGAGATAGGCGACGAGCCGGTATTCCTGCGGGCTCAGGGAAACCGGCTGGCCAGCCCGGGAAACGCGCATCAGGCGGGTGTCCAGGCAAAGATCGCCCACTTCGATCACGGGACTGGCAATACCCGCCGACCGGCGGATCAGCGCCCTTGTCCGGGCCACCAGTTCCTCCATCCGGAAAGGCTTGGTGAGATAGTCGTCGCCGCCAGCGTCGATGCCTTCGACCCGCTCCTCCCAATTGCCGCGCGCCGTGAGTATGAGCACCGGAGCCATGTTTCCCGCCTTGCGCCAACGCTTGAGCATGGTCAGGCCATCGAGTCCGGGCAGGCCAAGGTCGAGAATGATGGCATCGTAGTTTTCCGTGTCGCCACGAAACCACGCCTGCTCGCCATCCGGCTCGTGATCGATCGCGAAGCCGGCCTGCTCGAGCGCCGACACGACATTGCCCGCGATCCGCATGTCGTCCTCGACCAGCAGAACCCTCATTGGGCGCTATCCAGCGTTACGGGCAGTCCGGAGCGCGCGTAGTAATAGGCGAGCCTGACGCTACCCGAGGTATCGACATACTTGATCTGGTAGAGCAGGAATTGCTGGACGCGGATCAACTGGACATCGACAACCTGCGCGCCGAAATCGGCGGCAAATACGGCGAGAATGTCCTTGAGCGGAAGAGCGCGGCTGCTGCCGACCGCATTGCGGGTGCTCTGATGGTCTTCGACTTCGTAGTGCCCGCTTTCGATCCCCTCGAGATTTCCGTCTTCGCTGCCGGAACCCGAATCGTTGCTGCTGTCCTCTGATGTCGTGCCGGCTCCGTCATTGCTGGAGCCGTCATTGCTGGAGCCGTCATCCTCGCTGTGGGAACTGTCGGAGGAATCCTCAGAGCTGTCGCCGCCCGAATTATCGTCGGCGACTGCCGGCAATGCGCCCAATCCGACATGAAGAAGGGCGGCAAGCAGGACCGTAAAAAGCGACAGGCGAAGTCTTGGGAGCATCCTCCAACCTAGCATCTGCAACATGACAGAACGCTTACAACGCCATCACGGGCCTGTCAGCGACTCTTTGCTAGCGTCCACTCATCGGGCCGCCAAACCCTTAACGAGGAGACGAATATGCCTAAGCCGAATTTCCAGTCCCGTATTGCCGCCAGCGTCTTTGCTGCTGCGGGCCTTGTCGTCATCGCCGCAAACGGCGCGGCAATGGCGCAGGACTTCAAGGACACACTGACCAAGGACCAGCGATTCCAGGCCTGTTCCAGCGTGCCGGTGGACACCGTCGTGACGATCCAGCTCACCAACGCCGATGGCACGACCACAACGGGCAAGGTGCACTGCGAGGCCGAGGATCAGATCTCGCCAAGCGCCGGCGGCACGAATTCCGCCATCGATGCCGGTATCCAGACATCGGATGACGAGATGGACGATGGCAATGACGGTTCGGACGACAACAGCCTTTCAGGCGGCAGCGATGACTCGTCGGACCATGACAGCGGGGACGACAACGGCGGTTCTTCGGACGGTGGCGGCGAAGACGACTGATCGTCCCGCTCTCCGCATCTCGACTTTGCGACGGCGCATTGCCCCAAATTGACCCGCCAAGCCGTCGCAAAGGCCGCCAGGCCCCCGGGCACATCCGGGGGCCTGGCGGTGCCTTTTCAGACTGACGAAGCAGCTAGCGGGTCGTCCCTGCGGTTGCGGCGAACAGCGCAATCGCTGCGGCATTGGAGACGTTGAGCGATTTTATCGCGCCGGGCATGTCCAGGCGGACCATTTCATCGCACAGGCTTCTGGTGCGCTGGCGCAGGCCCTTGCCCTCGGCGCCCAGCACGATGGCCAGCGGCACATCGCCTCCGCGCGGGCGCAAGGGCTCGGGAGCCTCGGAGTCGAAGCCGAGCACCGTCATGCCGAGGCTTTTCATTTCCTCGAGCGCATCACCGAGATTGCGCACCTCGATCATTGCGATCAGGTCCAGCGCGCCGGACGCCGACTTGGCAAGCACACCCGTCTCGCGCGGCGCATAGCGCTGGGTGGTGACGACCGCATCGGCCCCGAAGGCGCAAGCCGTCCTCAGGATCGCGCCAACATTGTGCGGATCGGTCACCTGGTCGAGCACGACGACCAGGCGCGGCGAAACAAGGTCCGAAAGCCCGAAACGGCTTACCGGATCGACTTCGAGCGCGACGCCCTGGTGCACCGCATCGGGGCCAAGCAGCCGGTCGAGGTGGCGCGGCGTTGTCTCCTCTATGGGAACAGGGCCGAGCGATCCCGATTCCTCAAGCCGGTTGCGCGCGTTGGGCGTGACAAGCAGGCGGCGCTTGAGGCGGTGCGGATTGTCGAGCGCGGCGCGCACCGTGTGCAGGCCGTAAAGGAATACGGGGCCTTCATCATCGTGGCGGAACGGCTTCCGATTCTGGGTGCGTCTGTTGCCGGGCTTCATGCAATCTGACCTAGCGGGTTGGCGTCCTCGCGGCAATAGCGCTTCGAAGGTCGCCGCGAACAGTGAAAACGGCACTTTACCTGTTGACAGGACAGGGCCTTGCAAACGATATACCGGGCCGACGGTTCGGCTCGCCCTGGCGGGTCGGTCGTCGCCTCGCACGCCGAAGGCTCGATGGCGCGGGAGGGGTGGGAGAGTGGTTAAATCCATCAGACTGTAAATCTGACGCCTTAGGCTACGCTGGTTCGAATCCAGCCCCCTCCACCATCATCGGCACGGCTCAGGCCAGGGACTGGCG
>DATCMU010000043.1:0-62064 GCA_036563245.1 Devosiaceae bacterium
CGATGCCGCGCCGCAAGTAAAAGACCGGCCTGTGACCGGCCGCTTCGGCAGCCGGACCGGATGCCGCATTAGCTCAGTTGGTAGAGCACATCATTCGTAATGATGGGGTCGTTGGTTCGAGTCCGACATGCGGCACCATAACTCTCTGATACAACCGATGGTTTCCGTCACCTCAAGAACTCTACGTGCGTCGAGGTCAAGCCGCAGATCAGGCATCTCAAGGTTTTTGTGAAGGTCGATCCAGTCACCATCGAACTTGAGCCCGGCTTTACCCGCGACGTGCGCAACATCGGCCACTTCGGAACTGGTGATCTTGAGATCATCATCACCGATGCCCCGACCCTCGAAAAAGCCAAGCCGCTGATGGAGCGTAGTTATGACGGGGCGTAGTTCGCCTAGCAATTTGAGGAAGTGAAGATTGCCAAAGCTTGATCTGCACGCATTTGTCAGCCGGGGCGCTCGCTTGGGCGAGCTTCTATTCCCTCATCAGCACGATGACGGCAGCTATGTTGTATCGAAGACCCGCTTCGAGGACGACTACGTTCGCTTGACCAACGCGACCGAAATCTTGCCGTGGCTCGAAAAGGGATACGGGCTGCGAATGTCAAATCCAGACAAGGGTATCACCGCACCCAGCTTGATTTCGCCAGAGTCGATCTTTAGGCCCGAAGTCCTTTAAGCGCAGCTTCACGAGGTCCACCGCACCGGAAAGCATTCAAGGGCTTAGATTGATGAAGCAGGGAAAGGCCAGAGCGCTTTGGCATGAACGAAGAGTTCACGCCCCCTCTCGGTGATTTTCGGCTCCAGCCATTGCGTGATTTCGTGATCCTGAAACCGGGCGTTCAGGCGAAGCTCGCTGTTCGCCGCTATTTCTGGCCGCTTCTTAACAAAGGGTCCGTTGCTAACGGACGAATTGAGCGCTTGGGTCAACAAGGTTAAGTTGCCGACGGTATGTATGATATTCTGGCGTCTCGCCGGAGGCGTCAATCCGTCCGGTTCAGTCGGCTCGGCTGGATAGGGGTAGTCCACTATGCTTCCTTGTTGAGGCAGCAAATGCTCCACGCTGACGTCTTCAGGGGCGTGCTTGTATTCATTCTTGTTGGTGCGCATCGCGTTGTCGATGGCCGTCAAAAGCATGACTGCTCGATCTGGCCGGGATTTCACATACGTGGGTTTCTCCAACCAGCCTTTCTCGAATTCAGTATCATTTGGCCAACGAACGGTCACGTCATCTGACCTCGTAAGCTCCTCGCGGACCGTGGATGCCAATTTTTCGCTAGTGGGTTTCTCGTCAGCGCCGGGTACCTCTGCTCCGGCAATTTCCTTGACCTTCGCAAGCAGTGAGACAAAGAACTTATTGTAGTTTTTGTTCGTGAGCTGGCAGACAAAGCGCCGTATCATCCAGGATTCGATATCCGCAACAATCTGATTGCGGTCAGTAAGGGTCAGCTTTTCGGTCGGCAGCCCAAGAAAATAAAGCAATAGCGGATAGACGGTGCTCGTATCGAGAGACCGAAGTCTACCCGCAAAAATTGCGACCTGATCTGTGCCACTAGGCGAAATCAATCCTCGAAAAATGACCGCGTAGCGCTTTAACTCGCCCAGAAACCCTTCGAGCGTCTGGCCTGACTGGTCGCGCCAATCACGGAACTCCTGGAAAATGTGACCAATGGAAAGCTCACGTCCAGTCTGCATCACGAGGAAATGGAAAATGAAAAGATCAATGCGCGGCCTCGTCAGCCGGCCCTGCCTTTCAGGTATATGCCAATACCGGTCTTCTCCGTTCACAGGAACAGGCGTTCGATCATTGTCGAAAGGTCGCCAATAGGTTTCATACAATTCGTCGGCATAGTTCGGATTGCCACTGTGCGCAGGATCAATTGACGCCTGATGAAATATTGTATTGCGGATCAAATCAGACGGCAGAAGTGGTTGGCCCCGCGCGTTCAGAGTTTCGAAGATGATTTGCGGATCATCGTTGTCTTCGAGCTCAATGACGACAAGCTGCAATCCGGTCCGCAAGGCTTGCAGCAGCCCAAAAATGCGCCTGTCTCTCTCGTCCCCATCCGAAGCTGATGCGTAACTCTCAACTTGACGTCGGAAAAAAGAATAGGCGCCGATCAGTCGCGGCAATTCGCTCTTTTGTGTCAGACCATGCTGTTTGAGCAGGGCATCGGTTCCGCCAGCCATCATAATGGATCGGAACAGTGGCCGATCTGCATTTGTGGGCCAAACCTTAAAACTGCTTTCCGAGCCGGGCTTCTCATCCTCGTTGATCGTCAGGCGTTTGAGCTTGTTCGCGTGGGCAGATTCTGTAGCAACCGCAAAGTCGCGCAACGCCGCCACGAAAATCTGCAAGGTCGTTAGCCGCTGCTGCCCATCAATCACCTCTGAACGAGCGACAGCACTACCCACGATCTTTTGGACATTGAGGACAACCGCGCCGAGAAAGTGTGATCGGCGGGGAACGCCGTTGTCGGCCGCAAGACACGCGTCCGCCTGCCGCTCGACATCATCCCAGAGGGGCTGCCACTGTTCATCCTCGTTCCAGACATATGCGCGCTGGTAAAGCGGAACGGTGTATCTGCGTTCTTTCTGAAACAGGTCGTGAATGGAAAGTTTGTCTGGCTTCATGTCGCCCCCCAGCGCCAAAAACGTCTTGAACAGTATTCACACGTCTATCGCAAATGACCTGCTCGCAATCCACAAAAATCGCCCACCCTCAACTCCCCGCCGTCGCCTTCGATTGTAGATCGAGCGTCACGCCAGTTGTTGCACGCCATGCAACAACTCCTCTTGGAAATGCCAGCCTAGCAACGTGTAAGCGCTTCTCACACGTTCAACGCAGGCCGCAATGGCCAAGTGATTCCTTCGCAATCGGACCTAAAGACCTCAGGCAACCAACCATTAAGATCAAGAGGCCGCAGAAACCGGGACATCCCGACGCCCACGGACTCCCGGCCCCGCCCTAATCTGAGAGCGCCGTTGATAGGGGGGAGGTCCGGCAGCAGGGGCGATTGCCGATTAGTAGGGCAGGTCAGGATTTGTATTTCGCTAGTAGGGTTGCGGGGTCAAAGGGGTGGCAACGGGGTGACACGATGTGCTACCTCTCGCTCCGGAAAAGAGGAGTCCGGCCAAAGGCTTGTGCAAGCGCGTCCAACCTGCTGACAACACACCTAACCATCTGAAGTCATTACGAAAAACAATTCGTAATGATGGGGTCGTTGGTTCGAGTCCGACATGCGGCACCACAGTTTCCCGCTAGCTGGTGCTCTTCTCCGCTTGCCTCCATGTGCGGGGCGACGCCAACCCACGCCCCAAAATCATCAAGACGCTTCCGCAGGATCGCCAGGCAGACTTCGCCAGGTTCAAGACCAGACATCAGTCCTCATCGCAAGGTTGCCCGCTACGATACGGACTGTTCGCCACCCTCTGAATGGTGAACGGCCAGACGCCGGATGAATTCGACTTCGCATTCCGAATAGGGCCGGCCATCCCCATGCAGCAGATCGTGAAACCATTCGTCTCCAGGCCGCTGGCTGCCTGAACCGCCAGCCTGATAACCCGGCCAGGGCAGATGGGTTTGCGTGCGCCCATTCACCAATCCCCATTGCCAGGCCCCCACCTTGCCGGCGCAAAAGAGCGGCAATTGCTCCTCGATCCGGCTGCCTGCCTGCCGCGCCATCCATTCCGTGCACATCAGCGGGCGCCCGTAACCGGCGAGTTCCTCGAGAATCCGCTGCATGTTGGGCAAGGTCGAATAGGCGTGGAAACTCACGATGTCAGATAGTTCGAATGCGGCCAGGTCGGTGGGATGGGTATAGACGCGCCCGCCAGGCGGCGCCTCATGGGCCGGCAACCTCCAGCCACCGACCGTGAGCGGTTGGGAGGGCGAGATCTCGCGGCACCAGGCAAAGGCTTCCAGCATCAATCGATGGGAATGATCCTCAAGCGCGGGGTCGAACAGACCCTGTTCGCCCGTTTCGAGAAAGACCATGCGGTTTCCCGGCTCGTTGTAGAGATCCCAGAACAGCACCCGCTCATCGCCCGCATGTTGCTGGACGAGATCGCGAACATAGGCTTCCACATCCGGCCAGAGTTCAGGCTGCGTGACGATCTCGCGGCCGGGGCTCGCCACGGCGCGGCTGTTGTGAATGCCGGCTACGGGCTCGGGCTGCGGCCCCAGTTGCGCGGGCCGGCCCCCGAAAGCGCAATCGTCCATGGGGCACAGCACCGTCTTCATGCCCTTCTTGGCCGCAATGTCGAGAAAGCGGTCCAGGCGGTCGAGGAAACCGCCGCGATCCGCCTTCCAGACCAGGTATTGCGGATTCGTGCGCGGTGAGTTCAGGCCGCAATCCGCCGCCCAGCCCAGTTCGAGATCCATGCGTTGCGGATCGAACGTCTCCGCTTGCCACATCTCGATGAAGTTGACCGCTGATGCGGGAAGGTAGTTGAAGCCGCAAGGCCATTTCTGGCTCTCGTACCAGTCCCAGGCCGCTGCCGGGCTCCAGCGTGCTGCCGTGAGTTCCTGCTGCCGCTGGTGCAGTGCGGCTTCGGGCGCGGGCGCAGATACATTTTCCAATTTCATCCGAGGGCTCACTTCTGCTTTTCGGGCTGGTCATGCACCTGGTCGCCGGCGGTCTGCGCGGCCGTGTTGAAGACCATCCCTGCCAGCCAGACCCATTGCATCTGCCGGCCGGGAACGCCGTGAATGGCACCGTAGTTCTTTGTCTGCGGCGCGTCATGTGCCAGCTGCACCGATCCCACAAACTCTGCCGACCGGATGCGCGCCCAAAGGAACCCTCGGACGACGTTCAGAAAAGGAGATCCCCTGGGATTGCCGGCAAGAGACGAATTCGCTGGCCGGCATCGCCCTTCGCCCACCTGCAAACACCGCTTCGTCATGTGAGCAATTGGCAACAGTCACAAGCTTGTCGGGTTTCAGGTTCGATTCTACTCGTGCCAGGCGGTTGAACTTTTCCATTCCTGTGAGAGGGTGCGATAATCTAGACAAGAGGCAAATTCCAATGAAGAAACTAGCTTTTGGGCTCCTGCTCGGCACCATTTCCAGCACGGCAGCATTCGCGGGTCCTGCCGCGAACGGCATGTATGCCGACCTGTTCGTCGGCGGTGTCTGGCCCGAGACCATCAATTTCACCCAGGCTGCAGTCAACCCGGATGAAGTGAACGGTACGCTGTCCCTCAATAACGGGTTCGATGTATCCGGCGCCGTCGGTTTCGACGTCGGCAACGGCTTCAGCCTCGAGGGCCAGGTGGGTTACCTCAAGGCCAATACCGATACCCTGTCCCTGCCCGACGTGCCGGCCAGCGGTATGGCTGACGGCGACGTGTCCGCGCTCTACGGCATGGTCAATGCCTGGTACAGCATGGACATGGGCGGGATAACCCCATTCATCGGCGGCGGTGTCGGCGCGGCTAACCTGACCATCAATTCCGACTATTCCGACCTGACCGGTTCGCCGGCTGGCACCAACTACACCAACGATTCGGCCACCGCTTTCGCCTGGCAGCTCGGTGTGGGCCTGCAGGCCGCAATTACCGACAATGTCGATATTGTCGGCCGCTATCGCTACTTCAACACCGCCGACGCCACATTCACCGATGGCGACGGCACCGACATCACCGCATCGCTGCATGCGCACATTGTCGAAGTCGGCGTCCGCGTCGGCATGTAGGCCAGCACGCCTTCCATGACATGAGGCGGCGCCTTGCGGCGTCGCCTTTTTTGTCGGTACCGTCTGGCCGACCGCCATGGGCTGCGGGCCTGAGCAGATCAAGAGTCGCGGCCTCGATTCGGAGAATCGTTTCTGCCTGGACGCGAAACGCCCTGGATCAAGTCACGTCTTGATGGGATCAAGGCGCATGGCCCAAGTCATTGAATGGTCGCATGTCCAGGAAAAGCAGTATCCGCTTTTCCTGAACATCATCTAGCGCGCCAGGTCCGGCAGGACGACCGCTGTCAATTCCCCGTAGCGCCTGACAGTTGCACCGGCGATGGCCCCGCGCTCGGCCGCCTCACCGAAACCGACCATATCCGCCTTCGGCATGGCATTCACCAGACCGATCAGGGCCGGCGAAGTGGCCAGCGCCAGATGACCGCCCGAACTGCCGGCATCGCCGACATTGGACGTGTCGATATAGGTAATGTCGAGATCGGCAATTTCGGAGAAGTCACGCGGCGCGCCAAGCCGGTCCTTGCCGCCCGTGAACACGCTGGAAAACGCCCTGAGTGGCCAGTCGTCACGCGCGCCATAGACTATGAAGGGTTGCGGCAACGGCGCAAGCCGCCGCGCGTCCTGGCGGAACAGGTCGATATCCATGTCCGGCGACAAGAGGACCACGCCGCCCAGCTTGCCGAAGACGTCGCCATTTCCCTCGATGCGCAACTGGCGCAGGGTCTCGACCACCAGTTGTGCCCCCATCGAATGCCCGACCAGCACGATCCTTGATACATCGCTGCGGGCCAGGCGCTTGAGCAGTTGCTCGAGCCCGTCACGGGCGAAACTCGCGCTCTCGAGGTCATGCACGTATTGTGAAAGCCGGTCCTTGGTCGGCCAGGCGTAAAGAACCTTGGCGGACGGGATCCTGAAATCGTGATCGATCTGGGCGAGGCGGAACAGGCTTTCCTCGAACGTGGTGTTGAAGCCATGCACGAAGATCATCACCTCGCCGCGTCCGCCCGGAGCGGCGGCAGCGTGGTCGAGCAGCGCCTGATCGAACCCGCCTCCGGCGCCGAACTGCGTTTCGCCGAGAATCATGAAGTCACGGGATGGATCGAGGCGTCCGATCGTATCGGTAATGCTTCCCAGCTTTCGGTGCGGAGGAACCGAGACCTCCATCTCGGAATAGCCCACAGACCGGGACCGTTCGCTGCCGAATCGCCCATCTTCGTTGCGCGCCCGGGTCGAGGCGACGAACAGGGTCTGCACCGCAGGGGCGACCGCTACCACGTGCGAGCCTGGCGCACCGGCCAGCGGCACGCAGGCGGCAAGCGCCAGCATGGCAAGCAGCATCGATCCGGCAACGGAAATTACGCGACCCAATACGGAACCCCGAGACTAACAACACGGGAACTATGCGCTATTCGGATTGCCACGCACAGTCCCACGCCCAGACATGGGACGATAATGCTTGCCCAATGTTGCAGAACTGTTTCGGTTCCGCCTCAAATATCCTGGACGGCCATCACCTGGAAGGTATGCAGGGTCCCGTCGTCTTCGCGCACCGACACATACTCGCCTGGAACGAATCGTTCGTCCTGGAAGCGATAACCGGCCTCCTCGCCTCGCGCGTCCGGCGAATTGTAGTCGATATACCACCGGCCGCCGGGTCCGTGTGCGAGCACGCCGATCGCATCGTCTTCGTCGGGGCGGAAACGACGGACGCGGCAGACCGCGCGATGCTCCTTCCAGGTCTCCGCGTCGATATGCCCGTCATCGGTCAGCGGCGCGACGATATCGTATCCATGCTGGCGATCGCCTTCGGGATGGCCCTTCTCGCGGGCCAGTTCGAGCCGGATATGGCGGAAATTGGCGGGAAGGTCTTTCATCTTGGTCTCCGGGTCGTCAATGGGCGGGATGAGTGTGCGTCAGCACGTCAATGGGCAACAAGCACGGGGACGGTTGCCTTTCCAAGGATATCCCGGGTCGTGCCGCCGAGGATCCACTCGCGGAACCGCGAATGCCCGTAGCCGCCCATCACCACCATCTGGGCCCCACTCTTGGCAACTTCGTTCAGCAAGGCATCCGAGGTCTTCTGCCAGTCCTCCACATGCCTCAACTCGACGTTGACGCCGTGCCGGTCGAGGTGCCGGGCAATATCGGCGCCCGGCTCAAGGCCGCGCTGCTCGACCGGGCCCGCTTCATCGACAATCGCCACGATCACCTTTTTTGCCTTGGTCAGGAAGGGCATGGCATCGGCCACTGCGCGGGCCGCCTCGCGCGTATTCTGCCAGGCCAGCATGATGGTTTCATATTCGGCCGGCGCTGTCCCCCCAGGTGGCACAAACAGCATCCCGCGCCCCGAATCGAACAGGGCGGCTTCGAGTATCGAGGCATTGCCCTCGCCGGGGTGGCCATAGGGGCGCGTCGCGACGAAAAGATCGCCCATGCGTGCCTCGGCGGCGATCATGGCTCCCGCGCGGCTCGAATAGACATCGAGGCGCCGCAGGTCGTTTCCCACGCCCAGGCGGGAAAACCGGCCCTTGAGCTTGTCGATGGCCTGGTCGCCCCTGGTGATGGCCTCGTTCTGCAGATCGACCACCACCTGGGCGGCGCTGATCGAGGGATCCCCCGCCACCATCACTTCGGGAATCTCGTTCACCAGCAGGCCGGTGAGATAGGCGTCGAACGCGCTGGCTATCGGCTCCGCATATTGCAGGCGAACCTCGTCGCCGTCGGTGCCGTCAAGATGCACGAGCATGTCCTTGAACATTGATGTCTCTCCATTCTCGCCGCCGGCATCTCCTGGCTCGGCCCTGCGCTGAAAATTCCTCGTGCTGCGCGACCCGTCAACCGCGCGGCGAAGCGGGCCCTGCGGGCTGCAGTCCAATCACTTCGATCATGAAGGGTGCGCACTTGCCTTGACCTGCGTCAAGGCCGTGGGCGCACGGACCAACGCCCGCGCGCCAGGGACATCGCTGGCTTGTGACGTCAGGCCGATTCGCGGATGTTCCGGTAACCCTCGATACCGCGCACGTCGCGGGCGGTGGCCGGAATCATCACCTGGGTGCTCCCGCTGCCCAGCGGCGAGAACAGCGCCTCGCGTTCCGCCGGCGACGACATGAGGAACGGACGCCGGCGATAGACCTCCGCATCGACCACCGGGATGTGAGCGGCATAAAGGTGGATGGGGAAGGCCAGCCCCTTGTACTCACGCTCGCCCGCAAGGTGCTCCGCGAGGAAAACGCGCTTGTAGAATGCGCCGTGTTCCTGGCGCACGGCGGCAAGGCAGTAGTCCACCTCGAAATGCGCGCTGGCCATCGCCGCCAGACGCAAGGTGAGGAACGGCAGCGCGGGATAGGTCAGGGTCGCATCGCGCTCGGCGGTGAACCTTGTCGGATCGACCATGGAACAGCCCCGGTCCAGAAGCGGCCCGAGGACGTCGGGGTAGACGTCGAGAATTGGCGACACCCGGCAATCCGGGGTCAGGTGATGGATACGGATGGAGCTGACCAGTTCGCCGTCGATATGCACCCCGAAGCAATAGACGTTCGGCGCATCGTCATACTTGTCCGCCGCGATCTGCTGGGGGTTTTCTGGCAGGAACGCCTCGCGGCGATAGGCATCGTATCGCAGTCGGAAAATCGGGTCTTCGCGCCGTCTCGGATCCACCCGGCGGTATTCGACGCGATCGAGAATATCCAGCAATGTCTGGTTGAAACGCTCGGCGGCGCTCTGAACAGGTTTTGTCGCAATGGCCAACATGAATCACCCCGCAATGGTCGGGGTAATTTAACCTCGCATTTAGCTTAAATTGTTCCCATTTATTCGCAGTTAGGGTTAATACGTGCGTTGCGGCCCGCCCGGAAAATCACGTAACCTGCTGCGTTGAATGATATTTTGGTGCGTTAACCTTAAGTTAACGTTGCGCCGCCCGCTCGATGCGGCGCGGGTGTACGACATCGAGCCGTGTCACCAGTTCGCCGATCTCCCGGCTGGGCAGCGGCAGGCCGAACAGGAAGCCCTGCACTTCGTCGAGGTCGGCGTGGCTCGTCACCAGCCGCAATTGCTCCTCGGTTTCGACGCCTTCCAGGGTCACCGTCATGCCCATGTTCTTGGCCAGCCGCGCGATGTTCGACAACAACTTGAGCGAACGCGAATTCGTGGTCACGTCGAACATGAAGGAACGGTCGATCTTGAGCTTGGTGAATGGCAGGTCGTGCAGGTAGCTCAAGCTGGAATACCCGGTGCCGAAATCGTCGAGAACGATATTGA
Source organism: Devosiaceae bacterium (assembly GCA_036563245.1). Classification (GTDB taxonomy): domain Bacteria; phylum Pseudomonadota; class Alphaproteobacteria; order Rhizobiales; family Devosiaceae; genus DATCMU01. Next base: position 9,957 of record DATCMU010000043.1, read on the forward strand.
CCCCGTGCCGCCCAAGACGGGTCAACGCGGCAATTGCCGCGTCCTTTTCCCCGATCAGGGCGGTTTCGGTGACTTCGATATCGAGACGGTGCGGCGGAAGGCCCGTGTCCTCGAGCGCTGCAATCACCATCTGCGCGACGTCCGTATCACGGAAGTCGGACGCACTGAGATTGACCGAGACACGCACATCGCCCGGCCAGTTCAGGCACTCGTTCATCGCCGCGCCGAGCACATAGCGCGAAATCTCGGTAATGATCCCCATTTCCTCGGCCAGCGGTATGAACACGCCGGGCGAGATCGAGCCGAGGTCCGGGTGATGCCAGCGCGCCAGTGCCTCGCAGCAGACCACCTTCTTGCTGTTGAAATCGATGATCGGCTGGAAGACCAGCGACAGGCCGCGTTTGCCGACCGTCTCGCGCAGATCGCGTTTCATGCGCTCGCGCTGCCGGTATTCAACGTCCATTTCCTCGCGGAAGCGCACGAACTGGGCCTTGCCGTTGCCCTTGCCGCAATAAAGGGCGAGATCGGCCCTGGTAAGCATTGAATCGAGCGAGGCGGATGCGGCAGTGGTGACCACCGCGCCGATGCTGACCGCTATGCTGAGCGTGAAGCCCTCGATCTCGATGGGCCGCGTGAACGCCTCCATGATGGCCTTGCCGGTCGCCTGGATCGCCGCTTCGTCGACCGGCTCGGTGCAGAAAACCAGGAATTCGTCCCCTCCAAGGCGCGAGACCAGGTATTCAGGGCCGAAGGCGGAGCGCAGGCGATCCGCAGAGGCGATCAGCAACTGGTCGCCGACCACGTGTCCATAGGAATCGTTGACATGCTTGAAATCGTCGAGATCGACGATCATGAACAGCATGTCCTCGTCAGGCGCGGAAGTCCTTTGCTTGCGCAAGACCGCCTCGACCTGTTCGGAGAAATTCGACCGGTTCGGCAGCCCGGTCAGCCCGTCGTGCCGCGCCATGTAGTTGATGCGCTCCTGGGCGCGTACGCGATCCGACACGTCCTCGATCAGGATCACGCTGCGACCGCCGCGGGCGCTGACCGTGATTTCGCACTGGCTGCCGTCGCTGAGCGCCAGCATCGTCTTGCGCATGCTGCGTTGCCTGAGGTCTTCCACCAGGCGCCGGCCGTCAGCCTCGGCGATCTTGCCGCTGGTCACCGCCTGCTGCACGACCGTCTCGAAGGACCGGCCGATCAGACGCTGGCCCGTGGTACCGAGAAAGGTCTGCTGGCCGCGATCGTTCACCACGGTCACCAGCCCGCCGGCATCCAGCATGTAGAGCCCGTGCTGCATGGTCGAGAGCGCGGTGTCGAGTTCGGCCGCAAGGCGCGACGCCTCGTGCCGCCCGGCGAGCGCATTGAGCAGGGTGCGCCGGGCCGCGCCCGCAAGGCGCCGGATCGACAGGAAGAACGGAATGAGAAGCGCCGCAAGGATTGCGTGATAGACCTCGCCTACCAGGAAAAGACCGGTGGCCATGGGCACGCTGAAAAAGAGCGACTGCAGCGTGACGAGCCTGTCGATGCCGAAATTGCGCGCCGCGACCCCGACCAGTTGGGCGATGCTGAGCGACATGCTGGCGAGGGCGGCAAAGTCGTTTCGAACCAGCGCAAGGCTAATCAGGCACCACATGCCGTGCAGCACGGCAATGATCGAAGCCCAGATCGTGGCGCGCAGTTCCCAATGGGCCGCGGCCTTGGCGTCGTCAGGCTCGATCGCCGCCGCGTCGAAGGCCCGCATGTCGAAAAAGCGCAGGACGCCGGTAAAGATGAACAGCCCGGTCAGCGTCCACAGCATCTCCGATCCGGACGCCAGGGCAGACGCGCCACAGGCGACAGCCGTCGCCATGGTTCCCAGAACCATGGTACGCTTGTCGCTGTATAGCGAGCTGACGATCGACACATAGTCTGTCGCCGACAACCCTGATCGCGCGGAATTGGCCATATTTCCTCACTCTACCGCCCTGAATTGACGCCATGAGCGGTTAAGATCGGCTTTCTGCGGCTTTTCCGCCTTTTCCCCATTTGCGCAATGGTAAACCGTTCGCGAAGCGGATCGCAGCAATCTCGAAGATCGACCTTACCCCAGACCGGATCGATTCGCCTCTTCGGCGTAATACGGGCATTGCGGACTGGCAAAGGACAAGGACCGTTCCGCCGCTTTGACACCTCGTGCGTCGGGCAGTATCACCAGATGAGTTCGATCGGCTGGCAGTGAAATCGGCAAAGGAGTGCGATCTGAGCAAGGATCCCGACCGCAAGGACGTGCACAATTCCGGCATTCCGCGCATCTGCAGTGCCTGCGAGGCACGCTACAGGGGTATTTGCGGCGCACTCGAGCCGGACGAACTGGTCGCGCTCTCGCGTGTGTCTCGCCAGGTCTCGGCTGGCGCTGGGGAGGAATTGCTGGCCGACAGCGAACCGGTTTCCACCTACGCCAATGTCATGCACGGCGTGGTCAAGCTTTCCAAGATGCTCGCCGACGGGCGGCAGCAGGTTGTGGGATTGCAGTTTGCGCCGGATTTTCTGGGCCGCCTCTTCGCCGCCGAAAACCGGTTGACCGCCGAGGCCGCGTCCGAGGTCGAGCTTTGCCGGTTTCCCCGCTCCGCGCTCGACCAGATGATCGCGGACAATCCCGGCCTGGAGCGGCGCCTGCTGCAACAAACCCTGCACGAACTCGATGAGGCGCGCGACTGGATGGTCACCCTCGGGCGCAAGACTGCGGCCGAGAAGGTCGCCAGCTTCATCTATCTGATCGCCACCCATTTCGACCCCGAGATCGAAAGCGGTACAGCCCAGGAACTCAGTTTCGACCTGCCCCTCAGCCGCGCCGATATCGCCGATTTCCTTGGCCTGACGGTCGAGACCGTATCGCGCCAGCTTACCCGGCTCCGCCTGGATGGGGTCATCCGCATCGCCAACAACCGGCACCTGACCATTCCGGATCCCGAAAGGCTGAAAGGCCGGTGCGGCTAGCCTGCGCTCGGTCACCCTGTGCGCGGGTCTGTCCGCCTGCCGCGCCGGCACGCAATACCGGGCAGGACGGCGCGTGAGATCGGGCCATGGCGCCTGTTGCGCTCAGTGCCGGTCTTCGCCGCCCCTGATCAGCGGGCCGAACAGCTCTCTTTCGAAAGCCACGTGGCGCCGCAGCCCGTCGAAGAACCCGCGCAGCATGTAACCGGTCGCGTTTGCGGTCTGCTGCGGCAACCCGCGGCCATAGGACATCAGAACGTCGCTCAATTCCTCTGCGAAGCATTCGTCCTGGTAGTGCTCGAGCTTCAGTCTCTCGATGGTGGGCAAGAGATCGAGCCCGCCAATCCGCATCGCGGCAAGGGCCGGAAAGATTGTCTCCTGTTCGATCGCATGCGCACGCAGCAATAGCGGGCCAATGGCGCGGGCGGCCTGCAAACAGGCCGTGGGGTCGACCTCGTCGGGCAGCGAATCGGCAATTGCCTCGAGGCTGTCGCACAGCGCCAATTGCTCCTGATGCGTTCGCTCGAGCAATTCCGCCATACCCGGTTCCGGGTCCTGCCCCATCGCCACAGCTCCCAAAATCATTGCAGCAGAAAGCCTCGTTCCAATGTCGCATCCCCCGATGCCGCCAAGCGGAATCCAGGGGGCGGTCGATGAGCGCCAATCGCGCCATAACTCGACGGTCGCCGCCTTGACCTAGGTCAAAGCAACGCAGCGTGCCGCACCCTAGTTTGCCCATGGCCTTGGGTTCCGCCGCTCCGGTGGTGGTGCTTGTCGGGGGGCCAAGCAATTCACAAGCCGGCCCGAGCCGGCGAGACCGAGGTGGAAAATGAAACATCTGAGCGAGACCATCGTCGTGGGTCTTGGCGCTCTGCTCGTGCTGCTTGCCGCGGCATTCGGGCAGGACGCCGCATTCCGGACCCATGCATGGGTGATCTTTCTTGTCCTCGGCGCGGCGACCATCGTCATGCTGCGCCGCGTTGAGATCGTGCCGGCCGGCGCAAAACGCGTTCCCGAGGACACGTCCGGATACATGGACGGCCCGATCAGGGTCGGTGTCATCCTCACCGTGTTCTGGGGCGTCGTGGGCTTCCTGGTCGGAGTGTGGGTGGCGAGCCAGCTGAGCTGGCCGCAGATCAATTTCGGCCCCTGGTTCAATTTCGGCCGCATGCGCCCGCTGCATACCTCCGCGGTGATCTTCGCCTTCGGCGGCACCGCCCTGATCACCACCTCGATGTACGTCGTGCAGCGGACCACGCGCGCGCGCCTTTTCGGCGGCGGCCTGGCCTGGTTCGTGATGTGGGGATACCAGCTGTTCATCGTGCTGGCGGCCACCGGCTATCTTCTGGGCATCACCCAGAGCCGCGAATATGCCGAGCCTGAATGGTACACCGACCTCTGGCTGACCATCGTATGGGTCGCCTATCTCGTCATGTTCTTCGGCACCCTGGTCAAGCGCAAGGAACCGCACATCTACGTGGCGAACTGGTTCTACCTCGCCTTCATCGTGACGATTGCGATGTTGCATGTGGTCAACAACCTCGCCATGCCGGTGTCGCTGCTCGGCTCCAAGAGCTACTCGCTGTTCTCCGGCGTTCAGGACGCGCTGACCCAGTGGTGGTACGGCCACAATGCGGTGGGCTTCTTCCTCACCGCGGGCTTCCTTGGCATGATGTACTACTTCATGCCCAAGCAGGCCGAGCGCCCGGTCTATTCGTACCGGCTGTCCATCATCCACTTCTGGGCCCTGATCTTCCTCTACATCTGGGCGGGCCCGCACCATCTGCACTATACCGCCCTGCCTGACTGGGCGCAGACCCTTGGCATGGTGTTCTCGGTGATGCTGTGGATGCCCTCCTGGGGTGGCATGATCAACGGCCTGATGACCCTGCGCGGGGCATGGGACAAGATGCGCACCGATCCCATCATTCGCATGATGGTGCTTGCGGTCGCCTTCTACGGCATGTCCACCTTCGAGGGACCGGTGATGTCGATCCGCGTCGTCAACGGACTCAGCCACTACACCAACTGGACCATTGGCCACGTGCATTCGGGCGCTTTGGGCTGGGTGGGCATGATCACCTTCGGCGCCATCTACTTCCTGGTGCCGCGCCTGTGGAACCGCGAGCGGCTCTACTCGGTGCGCATGGTCAACTGGCACTTCTGGCTCGCAACCCTCGGGATCGTCATCTACGCCGCGGTCATGTGGGTCGCCGGCATCACCCAGGGCCTGATGTGGCGCGAGTACAACGACCAGGGCTTCCTCGTTTACTCGTTCGCCGAGGTCGTGGCGGCACTCAAGCCCTACTACGTCCTGCGCGTGTTCGGCGGGCTGCTGTACCTGACCGGCGGCCTGATCATGGCCTGGAACGTCTACATGACCATCAAGGGCCACGTGCGTGAAGAACGCCCGATGGTTGCCCCGCGCACCGGCCTGCAGCCGGCCGAATAGGAGCGAACGTAAATGGGAATTCTCGACAAACACCAAGTCATCGAAAAGAACGTCACGCTCCTGCTGGTATCCTCGCTGGTCGTGGTGGCGATCGGCGGCATCGTGGAGATCGCGCCCCTGTTCTACTTCCAGAACACCATCGAGAAGGTGGAGGGCATGCGGCCCTACACCCCGCTCGAACTGGCGGGACGCGACATCTACATCCGCGAGGGATGCTATGTGTGCCACAGCCAGATGATCCGGCCGTTCCGTGACGAGGTCGAGCGCTACGGCCACTATTCGCTGGCGGCGGAAAGCATGTACGACCACCCCTTCCAGTGGGGCTCGGAACGCACCGGGCCGGATCTGGCGCGCGTCGGCGGGCGCTACTCCAATGCCTGGCATGTCCAGCACCTGGAGGATCCCCGTTCGGTGGTGCCCGAATCCATCATGCCCGGCTATGCCTTCCTCGCCACCACGCCTCTGGAATATGACGACATCGGCGCGAGGCTGGTGGCCAACCAGCGGGTGGGCGTGCCGTATTCCCAGGACGACGTGACCAATGCGATCCCCGATCTCATGGCGCAGGCGACCCCCAACGCCGATACCGGGGGATTGATGTCGCGCTATGCCAAGGTGACCGCGGCCGATTTCGACGGCAACCCGCGCGAGATCACCGAGATGGATGCCCTGATTGCCTACCTGCAGATGCTGGGCACCCTGGTCGACTTCTCGTCCTACGATCCCGAAGCGAACTACCGGTAGGAGGGCGGAGATGGACTACGACAGCTTCCGCCACTTCGCCGACAGCTGGGGCCTACTGTACCTGTTCGCCATCTGCCTGGCTGTCCTGTTCTTCACCTTCCGTCCCGGCGCGCGCAAGAACGCCAGCGACGCAGCGATGATCCCGTTCCGGGAAGACGCGACCCCTCCCAAGGATCGATAAGATGACCGAAAAGCATATCGATGAAATCAGCGGCACGGAGACTACGGGTCACGTCTGGGACGGCATCCGCGAGCTCAATACGCCGCTGCCGCGCTGGTGGCTCTGGACCTTCTATGGAACGATCGTGTTCGCCATCGTGTGGACCGTCCTCTATCCGTCCTGGCCGCTGATCAACGGTCCGGTAAAGGGGCTGTTGGGCTACTCCACCCGCGCAACCCTCGACCAGAGCCTGCAGACCGCGAAGGCGGCCCAGTCCGTCTACCTGCAAAAGGTCGCGGCCACGGATGTCGGCGACATCCTCAAGGATGAGGAACTGATGCGCTTCGCCCAGGCGGGCGGTCAGTCCGCGTTCAAGGTCTACTGCACCCAATGCCACGGTTCGGGCGCCGCCGGCAGTGCCGGCTACCCCAATCTCAACGACGACGAGTGGCTCTGGGGCGGCACGATCGACGCCATCTACACCACGATCGCCCACGGCATTCGCTACGAGCAGGATCCCGACACGCGCGTCAGCGAAATGCCGGCATTCGGCGCCGACCAGATCCTGACCAGCGTCGAAATCCGTGACGTCGCCAACTACGTGGCAAGCCTGTCCAGCGATCCGTCCGCCGACCCGCAGCTTGCCGCCGCCGGTCAGCAGATCTTTGCCGACAACTGCGCCGCCTGCCACGGCGATCAGGGCCAGGGTATCCAGGACGTCGGGGCGCCCGCGCTCAACAACGCGATCTGGCTCTACAAGGGCGGCGTCGATGCCATCGTGGCACAGGTCACGCGTCCCCAGCACGGCGTGATGCCGGCCTGGAGCGCCGCGCTTGGCGACACCACGGTCAAGGAACTGGCTGTCTACGTCTATTCGCTCGGCGGCGGCCAGTAGCCTCACAGGGCTCGCAGGGTATCCTCCCTGCATTACTGAGGGCCGCTCCCCCCGGGCGGCCCTTTTTCATTTGCTGAGTGAGTGACCTGCAATCAGCGTTGTCTACTCGTTTTGCAGTGGCAGAGTCTTCACAAACGCAGCGATTCGATTTGCTTCGTGGTCGGTGAGGTCCACTGGAAGACTGATCTCGACTCTCAAGTTGGATCTTAGCTGGAAAGCATGCGCAAACATGCTGTCATCATCTTCGTCTTCTAAGGCCTGTCCCTGCCCCAATCGCGGAGTGCCTCTCACTTCGGCTCCATTCTTGGCTGCCTCTGCTAGGCTCTTGATTGAGTAGTGCCATTGGAGTCGCGATTCGGACCCTCTGCGGCCAACCAAGAAGGTCCCAATCCCGAGCTCGTCGAATTTCCGGAAAACACGAATGATTTCACCATATTCGTATCCAGTCCGGTCGGCTGCCACGCGAGCGGGCATTTCTCTTGAGTCCTTCTGGCGCCCGTCAAACCAATCAAAAATGCTATGGACGACCTCGTCATCCTTATAGAGCCTTTGAAGTTCATCCTCAATGGCTGTCCCAATCTGTTTATTCATCTTTAAATCTCCCTAATCGATGATATATTTGTTATACATACCATAAAAGATTTTAAGAGTCAATAGGGATCTTTAAAAGGGCTGGCGGCCAGACTCAAACAGAATTTGAGGCACTCACGGAGCCTTTTTTTGTTTGACCCAAATCAAAGTCGGGCTGATTTCGGCATGCGAATAGGGTGAGGTTCCCGGTCCCGGTCCTTCAAAGGAGCCCCTTCGCATGCTCGATACCCCGGAGCACAAAGTCCAGGAATTCGACGTCGAGGCGGTAAACGCGCCCGGTCGGCGCCAGCCCCTATACGCCGCGCGCAAGAAGGTGTTCCCCAAACGGGCTTCGGGCAATTTCCGCCGCTTCAAGTGGCTGATCATGCTGATAACCCTCGGCATCTACTACCTGACCCCCTGGATTCGCTGGGACCGCGGACCCTTCGCTCCGGATCAGGCTGTGCTGGTCGATCTCGCCCACCGCCGGTTCTATTTCTTTTTCATCGAGATATGGCCGCAGGAATTCTACTACGTCGCCGGAATGCTGGTGATGGCTGGCGTCGGCCTGTTTCTCATCACCTCCACGGTGGGGCGCGCCTGGTGCGGCTATGCCTGTCCGCAGACCGTATGGGTCGACCTGTTCCTTGTCGTCGAGCGCGCCGTCGAGGGCGACCGCAACGCGCGCATCAAGCTCGACAGCGCACCCTGGTCAGGATCGAAACTGGCCAAGCGCGTGCTCAAGCATGGCGCCTGGCTGCTGATCGGCATTGCCACCGGCGGCGCCTGGATCTTCTATTTCGCCGATGCCCCCACATTGCTGCAGGACGTGGTGACCCTGCAGGCCCCGGCCGTCGCCTATATCACCATCGGCATTCTGACCGCGACCACCTACACGTTTGGTGGGCTGATGCGCGAGCAGGTCTGCACCTACATGTGTCCCTGGCCGCGCATTCAGGCGGCCATGCTCGACGAGTTCTCGCTCACCGTCACCTACAATGACTGGCGCGGCGAACCGCGCTCCAAGCACGCAAAACGGGCCGCGGCCGAGGGCAAGGAGGTTGGCGATTGCGTCGACTGCAATGCCTGCGTCGTGGTCTGCCCCATGGGCATCGACATTCGTGACGGCCAGCAGCTCGAATGCATCACCTGCGCCCTGTGCATCGACGCCTGCGACAGCGTCATGGACAAGCTGGGCAAGGAGCGCGGCCTGATCTCCTACACCACGCTCAACGACTACAACGCGAACATGGCGCTCGCCATCGGTGGCGACACCGGACCGATCCACCCCGCCAATGTGCGCGACAGCGCGACCGGAAAGCTGGTCGACCGCATCCGCCATACCACCTGGCGTTCCATCTTTCGGTTGCGCACGCTCTTGTATTTCACCGTCTGGGCCGGAATCGGACTTGCCATGCTGACCGCGCTGGCGCTGCGCAGCCCGCTCGAGATCAACGTGTTGCACGACCGCAACCCCCTCTACGTCATGCTCAAGGATGGCGCGATCCGCAATGGCTACGACGTCAAGATCCTCAACATGACGCCACAGCCGCGCACCGTCACCCTGTCCATCGAGGGGCTGCCGGGGGCGGAAATGACCACCGCCGGTGCCGGCGACAATCCCGCCGAGACGCTGACTTTCGACCTCGAGCCCGACAAGGTCCTGCCGCTGCGCATCTATGTGCGGGCCATGCCTGAAAGTGTCGAGGGAATGGCGACGCCGTTCGCCTTCAGGATCGACAACATCGCCAATGACGAGCACGCCATCGCCCGGGTGAAGTTCGAGGCGCCGGCAAGATGAGGACTGAGACAATGCAGGACCAGACGGCCCCCGGCCGCCCCTTCACCGGATGGCACATGCTGGCCATTATCGTGGCCTTCTTCGCGGTCATCATCGGGGTGAACCTGTGGATGGCCATCTCGGCGGCCCGCACATGGACCGGCCTTGAGGTCGAGAATTCCTATGTCGCCAGCCAGGAATTCAACGAGAAACTCAAGGTCGCCCATGCCCGCGACGCCGCGGGCTGGAAGGGTGGCCTCGCCTACGAGGGGGGCGCCCTTGTCTTCACGCTGAACGGTGCCGACGGGGCGCCGGTTGACGCCACCACCGTCGAGGTGGAGGTGCACCGCCCGATCGGTGTCGAGGGCGACCGCACGATCATCCTGCAACGCCGCCCCGATGGAACCTATGGCGCCCCGATCGCGCTCGATCCCGGCGTGTGGATCGCCGCCATTCGCGCCAGTCTTCCGGATGCGCCGGACTATGAGCACCATGCGCGTCTGGTGATCGGGGGTGCCATCGATCCGGGCAAGCACTGAACCCGGTAGTGCTTGCGAAGTGCAAGAGCGAGGAATAAGGAACCTCAGAAGAGATGAGTTGCTGCGCGCCGGGCGCCGAGGCCGCCGCCGAACTGGCGGCCACGCCGAGTCCCGAAACCGATGACGAGACATTGCTGGCATCGAGCCGCGCGCTCGAGGATGGGTTGCTGCAACTCGAACTGGCGGTTCCCGACGTGCATTGCGCCGCCTGCATGTCCACGCTTGAATCCGCGCTTGGCCGGCTCGACATGGTCGACACTGCGCGTGTCAATCTCTCCACCAAGCGTGTGCGGATCGCCTATCGGCCCGGCAGCGGGCGCCCATCCGACCTGACACGGGCGATCACGGGCACCGGCTATCGCACCTTCCTGCTCGACCCGGAGGCCGAGGCGGCCACCGACAGGAGTTTCTCCGAACTTTTGCGCGCACTGGCGGTCTCGGGCTTTGCCGCAGCCAATATCATGCTGTTTTCGGTGTCGATCTGGTCCGGCGCCGACCCCGTTACCCGTGACCTCTTTCACTGGATCTCGGCCCTGATCGCCCTGCCCGCCATCGGCTATGCCGGACGTCCGTTCTTCCGTTCGGCCTTTCGCGCGCTGCGCCATGGCGTGCTCAACATGGATGTGCCCATCTCGCTTGGCGTGCTGCTGGCTGCCGGCCTGAGCCTTTATGAGACGCTGGTTCATGGCGAGAATGCCTATTTCGATGCCTCGGTCAGCCTGCTGTTCTTCCTGCTGATCGGGCGTACGCTCGACCACATGATGCGCGAGAAGGCGCGAAGTGCGGTGCGCAACCTCGCCAGGCTCGCGCCGGGCAGCGCCATCGTGGTGCATGAGGACGGCCACCGCGAACACGTTCCGATCCGCGAGATCGCCCCCGGCATGATCATCGAATTGCCCGCCGGCGAACGCGTGCCGGTCGATGCAACCGTGATCGGCGGGCAGAGCGAAGTGGACCTGTCGCTGGTGACCGGCGAATCGGTGCCCGAGCCGGTCGCGCCCGGCAGCGCTCTCTTGTCCGGCGCGATCAATATCTCCGGCGTCCTCACCCTCAGGGCGACCAGGCCAGCCGCCGATTCCTTTCTTGCGCGCATGATCTCGCTGATGGAAGCGGCGGAGGGGTCCCGGGCCGGGTACAAGCGGCTTGCGGATCGCGCGGCCGCCATCTACGCGCCGGCGGTGCATATCCTCGCGCTGGCCACTTTCGCTGGCTGGCTGATCGTGACCGGCGGCTGGCATGATGCCATCGTCAATGCCGTCGCCGTCCTGATCATAACCTGCCCGTGCGCACTGGCCCTCGCGGTGCCGATCGTGCACGTGGTCGCCGCCGGGAGATTGTTCGAACGCGGCGTGATGATGCGCGATGGCGCGGCGCTCGAGCGGCTGGCCGATGTGGATCGCGTGGTCTTCGACAAGACCGGGACACTGACCGAGGGCCGTCCGGTCTTCTCGGGCCAGATGTTCGGCGACCCCGCGATGCGCGAACGCGCCGCTATTCTTGCCGCGGTCAGCCGCCATCCCTTTTCCCGGGCGCTGGTCGCCGCCAGCGGCCCGGTGCCGCAGGTTCCGGGCGAGTTCCGCGAGGAGCCCGGCCATGGCATCGAGGCCAGGCTGGGCGACGGCGTCTGGAGGCTCGGGCGGGCCGAATGGTGCGGCGCGGTCGACACACAAGGATCGGCCAGCGCGGTCTGGCTCAGCCGCGATGGCGTGCCCGTTGCCGCTTTCGGTTTCGATGACGCGCCGAGGCCGGATGCCGCCGCAGCCATTGCCGAACTCGCGCGGATGGGCAAACCGGTGACGCTCCTGTCCGGCGACCGCCCGGCGCCTGTTGCCGACCTCGCCCGCCGGCTCGGCATCGCCGACTTTGCCGCGGGCCTCACCCCGGCCGGGAAACTGGAGCGCCTGCAGGATTACGCGGCGCGCGGCGAACGCGTTCTCATGGTCGGCGACGGGATCAACGACGCGCCCGCCCTGCGGGCCGCACATGTCTCCATGGCGCCTTCGACCGCCGCCGACGTGGGACGCAATGCGGCCGACTTCATCTTCACCCGCGATTCGCTTCTCACCGTCGTCGAGGCGATGAGGCTTGCCCGTCGCGCAGCGAGCGCGGTCAGGGAGAATTTCGCCCTCGCGCTCATCTACAATGTCATTGCCGTACCGCTCGCGGTCACCGGGCACGTTACGCCATTGATCGCCGCGCTGGCGATGAGTTCGTCCTCCATTCTGGTCACGCTCAATGCGCTCAAGCTCAGGCTCGGCGACACCTTGCCCGCCTCCGCCGGGCAGAAGGCCGGGCGCGCGGTGCAGACCATGGCGGCAGCCGAATGAGCGGGCTGGTCTTTCTCATACCCATTGCCCTGTTCATGGGCGCGCTTGGTCTTGGGGCCTTTCTTTGGTCACTCAAGTCCGGCCAGTATGACGACCTCGAGGGCGCCGCCCACCGCATCTTCGAGCAAGAAGATGCGCCCAAGGACGGCGGGAAGGAAAAGGCAGAGACACATGACCGCAAAGCTTGAGGGCAATGCCCTGAAATCCGCCCTTGCCACGGTGCCGGGCTGGACGCTCGATGAAAGCGGCGCAGCGATTTCGCGCCAGGAAAAGTTCGGCGACTTCTCCGAGGCCTTCGCCTTCATGACCAAGGTCGCCATTCTTGCCGAAAAGCTCGACCACCACCCGGACTGGTCGAACAGCTACAACAAGGTCTCGATCACGCTGTCGACGCATTCGGCCGGCGGATTGACCGAGAAGGATATTGCGCTGGCCCGCGAGATCGACGACCTGCTGGGCTGAACCACTCCATCAGTGAAAGTTTCGGCCCTTGGGGAGCGCCGCCCGGGCGCGCCTTGCGGCTTCGGTTTGCGCCGCCTCGGCCTTGGCGAGAACCGGATTGCGATGTGTCTGGCGCCCCTCGTCGGCCCGCGCCAGCGCCCCCGCCCCCAGGTCCCCGCCATCGGCGAGCCGCAGCAGGTCCGGCGTCATGTCGGTGAGCTGGCGCGCCACAACGTGGATCACCAGCCCTTCCTTTTGCAGCACGCCCTTGACCGACAATAGCCGCGACCCAAGCACCACGCGCCGGTTCGCCTCGAACACCCTGGGCCAGACGATGACATTGGCCACCCCGGTCTCGTCCTCGAGTGTGGCGAAGATCACCCCGCTCGCCGTGCCCGGGCGCTGGCGCACCAGCACCAGCCCGGCCACCTCGACCGGCGCGCCATCGCGCTGGTGGCGCAACTCGTCGGCGGCAAGAATGCGCCGTCGCCCCAGTTCCTCGCGCAAGAAACTCACCGGATGCGCCTTCAGCGACAGGCTGAGACTGCGATAGTCGTGGATCACCTGCTCGCCTGGCGGCATGGGCGGCAGGTCCGCATCCGGCTCGTCACGCGCAGAGGGCGGACCGGATCCGGCGAACAGGGGAAGCGTCTCCGCCCCGTCCGTGCCCATCAGCCCCCTGACCGCCCAGAGCGCCGCCCGCCGGTCGAGCCCGATGGAGCGGAACGCGTCGGCCTCGGCCAGCCGGGCCAGCACCGCCGGCCCCAGCCCCGTACGCAGCCAGACGTCGCGCACCGAATCGTAGCCCCTGCCGCGCCGCGCCACGATCAGCGCCGCATCGTCGGCCTTCAGTCCCTTGATTCGGCTCAGCCCCAGCCGCACCGCCTTGTCCGAATGGATATCGGCATGCATCTCGATATGCCGCGCCCAGAGCCGGGTTGCCGCCTCCGGTCCGGGCTCGAGCGCATTCTCGGCATCGGAAAGATTGATATCGACGTCGCGCACCTCCACCCCGTGCTCGCGTGCATCGCGCACGATCTGGGCCGGGGCGTAAAAGCCCATGGGCTGGGAGTTGAGCAAGGCCGCCGCGAACACGTCCGGATAATGGCACTTGAGCCAGGCCGAGACATAGACCAGCAGCGCGAACGACGCCGCGTGGCTTTCGGGAAAGCCGTATTCGCCGAACCCCTCGATCTGCGAGAAGCATCGTTCGGCGAAGTCCTTGGTGTAGCCGCGCTCCAGCATGCCCGAGATCATCTTCTGACGAAAATTGCCGATGGTGCCGTTGCGCCGGAAAGTGGCCATGGCGCGCCTCAGCCTGTCGGCCTCCGAGGGGGTGAAACCGCCCGCAACGATGGCGATCTTCATCGCCTGCTCCTGGAACAGGGGCACGCCCAGCGTCTTGGAGAGCACCCGTTCGAGGTCCTTGGAGGGGTAGGTCACCGTCTCCTTGCCCTGCCGGCGCCGGAGATAGGGATGCACCATGTCGCCCTGGATCGGCCCGGGCCTGACGATCGCCACCTCGATCACGAGGTCGTAGAACGTCTCCGGCTTCAGCCGTGGCAGCATGGACATCTGCGCCCGGCTTTCGATCTGGAACACCCCGACCGTGTCGGCGCGCTGGATCATCCGGTAGGTCGGCGTGTCGTATTGCGGTACCGAGGCAAGGGTCAGCCGCTCCCCGTAGTGGAGCGCCAGAAGGTCGAAGGCGCGCCGGATGCAGGTGAGCATCCCCAGCGCCAGCACGTCCACCTTGAGGATACCGAGCGCATCGAGGTCGTCCTTGTCCCATTCCACCACGGTACGGTCTTGCATCGCCGCATTGGAGATCGGCACCAGGTGGTCGAGCCGCCCGCGGGTAATCACGAACCCGCCCACATGCTGGGAGAGATGGCGGGGAAAGCCGATCAGTTCGCGCACCAGTTTGAGCACCAGCGACAGGGTATGGTCGGTGGGATCGATCCCCAGTTCACGGATGCGGTCTTCCTTCACCCCCTTGTCGTGCCAGCCCCAGGACAGCCCGTTGAGCGCCTCGATCATGTCGGCGGACAGCCCGAACACCTTGCCGATCTCCCGAACCGCGCCCTTGGTGCGATAGGTGACCACGGTCGCCGCCAGTCCGGCGCGCTCCCGCCCGTAGCGCTGATAGATATACTGGATGACCTCCTCGCGCCGTTCATGCTCGAAATCCACGTCGATATCGGGTGGCTCGTTGCGTTCGGTGGAGATGAACCGCTCGAACAGCAGATCGACCAGCATCGGGTCGACCTCGGTCACCCCCAGGCAGAAGCAGACCGCCGAATTGGCCGCCGAACCGCGCCCCTGGCAAAGAATGCCCCGTTCCTCGCGCGCAAAGCGCACCAGGTCGTGCACGGTGAGGAAATAGGGGGCGTATTTCAGCTCGCCGATCAGTGCCAGTTCGTGCCGGATACCGGTAACGACCCGTTCGGGAACCCCTTGCGGATAGCGCCTTTTCGCCCCCGCCCAGGTCAACCGCTCGAGGGTCTGTTGCGCCGTCTCGCCATTGCCGATGGTTTCCTCGGGATATTCGTAACGCAGGTCGTCGAGCGAGAACGCGATGCGCGAAACAAGAACCTGTGTCTGGGCGATGGCCTGGCGATGCTCGCGGAACAGCCGCGCCATTTCCTGCGGCGGCTTGAGATGACGCTCGGCATTCTTTTCCAGCCGCCGGCCGGCCTGAAAGATCGTCAGATGCTCGCGGATGCAGGTGATCGCATCCTGCAGCGGCCGGCGTTCGGGCGCGTGATAGAGCACGTCGTTGACCGCAAGAAGCGATACCCCTGCCTGCCGCGCCAGATCGGCGAGACGGCTGAGCCGCGCCCGGTCGCCCCCCTGGTAAAGGCAGTTGGCCGCCAGCCACAGGCCGTCCCCCGCAATCGGCTTGAGAGCGCAAAGCGTTGCCAGAAGGGTTTGCGGATCGGCCTCGTCCGGCATCGCCACCAGCAATTGCCCTTGGGCGAATGCGCAAAGGTCGTCGAGCATGAGGATGCAGTCGCCCTTTTCCGCCCGCCTGTTGCCACGGGTGAGAAGTGCGCACAGCCGTCCATAGGCCGCCCGGTCGGTCGGGTAGGCGAGAATATCCGGCGTACCGTCGGAAAAGACCAGCCGCGTGCCCGCCACGAACCGGAAATCGGGATGGATTTGCTTCAGGTCGCGTGCCGCGACATGCGCCCTGACTACGCCGGCAAGGGAATTGCGATCGCAAAGCCCAAGGCCCGACAGCCCCAGCGCCGCCGCGCGCAATACCAGTTCGTCCGGATGCGATCCGCCGCGCAGGAAGGAGAAGTTCGAGATCGCGGCCAGTTCGAAATAGCTCATGCGAACAGCCCGTGCATGAACCAGCGCGGCCGCCCGGTCTCCACCGCGTAAAGCCCCTCGCGATAGAGCCAGAAGCGTCGGCCCTCCTCGTCCTCGGCGACGTAGTAATCCCGGGTCAGCGCGCCCTCGCCCGGCTGCCACCATTCCACCCCGATGCGCTCCGGTCCCGATGCCCTTGCGAAACGATAGGCCACCCGCCGCCACACCATGCGGGCCGGCGGGCCGTCCGGCACCTCGGCAACCACTTCGATCTGTTCGGGCCTTGGCAGCAATCGCAAGGGGCGCGGCAGGCCCGCATCGGGCATGGCCTGCGGATCGTCGGGGGTGCGGGCCACCGCCGGCTCCAGCGTCACCGCGCGTTCGGGAATATGGCTGTTGACGAATTTCTGCCGGCTGACCGCCAGCGGTCCGAGCCGGCTCGCCATGCGATCGTAGAGCCGGTCGAGATCGGCCGCCCCGTCGTCGGTCTCGAAGGCCCCGATCTGCGTCGTATCGAGCGGGGAAACCGAGGTCGCCGCCAGCCGGACCGCCTCGATGCCGAAGCCGGCGTCGAATTCCCCGCTCAGCCGTTCGGCCCGGTTGGCGAACAGCCGCGCGATATGGCCCGCCTCCCGCGTCGCCCGCGCCGCATTGACCGAAAGCGTCATCACCTTGTGGTCGATCCGATAAAGGAACAGGTGAAAGCTCTGCGCGCCCGCCCCCTCCGCCTCGAGCTGGGCGGAAAGCTGCCGGCCAAGATCGCGCGCGGTCAGCATCACGTCATCGATCAGCGTCACCGGCTCGGCAAACCGCCGCTCCGCATGGCGTTCCGGAATGGGCAGGCGGGGCGTCACCCGCTCCTCGACAAGTCCGAGCGCCTGGTCGAGCCGGTTGAGCAGCGTTCCCCCGAACCGCGCCCGCAAGGCGCCCCTGTCGCGCCCGTAAAGCTGGCCGACCCGCTTCAACCCCATCTGCAAAAGGCCCTCGACCTGCGCGTCATCGAGCCTGAGGGCAGCGACGGGAAGAGATGCAAGAACGTCCGGCAAATCCTCGTTCCCGGCCACCTGGCCGGGTGCGAAACGGGCCAGCGCCCAGGCCGCGCCCACGCTGCCGGCCACCGCCCCTCTTACCGTGAACCCCAGCATCTCGAGCCTTTCGGTGAGATGCGCGAGCATGCGGTTCTCGCCCCCGAACAGATGCGCGACCCCGGTAATGTCGAGCGCCAGGTCGCCATAGGGCATGCTGTCGGTCAGCACCGAGACGATGGGCGAGGCATTGGAATGCCAGTCGGCGAAATCGGCGAACACGCTGGTGAGCATTCCCCGGTCGATCTCGCGCGCGTCGAGTTCGGGACAAAGCGCCCGCGCGTCGGAAAGGCTCTGCCCCTCCGACAGCCCGGCCCCTGCCGCGCGCGCATCGAGCGCAACCAGCCGCATGGCGCCCTGCTGCCGCTCGTAAAGCGCCAGCGGCAGGGGCAATGCGCCAAGGCGCCGGTCAGCCCGCTTGAGACAATCGGTCGCCCAGCGCGGCAGGTGGAGCACCATATGCCGGCGCGCCGGCAACAGCCCGCCCTGCCCCTTGGTCGCCGTCAGCGAGATCCCAGCCATGTGCCTCGGTCCAGTTCAAGATCCATTCGCCCTTGAGCCCGCCCACCCCCCTGGCGCTGAGGCTCTTTTCCAGCACGACCTTAAGCCGCGCATCCCCCGGCGCCCGGTCGTCGAACCGGACCGGAGCGCTCGGCGCGGGTTCCACCCGCCAGCGCAGGGCCGCCGCGCTCGCCTCGCGCTGCGCGCCATAGCGCACCAGGAACACCGAACCGCCCGATGCCTGCGCCCTCAGGCTCAGCCGCCGCGAGGCGGTGAAATCGAGCGCCCTTGGAGCCCCTCCGATATCGGCGACGACCGCGGCAACCGCCCGGCAGGCCACCGCCTCCTCGATGGCCCACAACAGTTCGCCGATGTCGCGCGGCCGCCCCAGCGTCAGCGCCTGGGGGTCGAAGCCAAAGCTCTTCAATCCCGCCCCATAGGGCAGGCCGGTTTCCTGCGCCTCATGCGCCAGTTGCAGGAACAGCACCGCCTGTCGCGCGCGCCCGATCAGCCTCCGCCCCTGTCCGAGCGCAAAGCCGAGCGCGCCACCGGCCTCGCGCGCCGACGCGCTCCAGATCTCGTGCAACAGCCCTGGCGGCGCATGGCGAAACGGCAGGGCGGCTCCGTCCCGCTCCCTTTCAGCCGTTCCGGCAAGCGGCGCGCGCCTTTCGACCCCGGCGATCCGGGCCCGCAACTCCGCTACCACACGTTCCTTGGCCGAACCCTGCATGGCCGTGCCCGTCCTCATGTCGATAATGAGAACAAAAAGAGAACATCAGACTCGGGCCGAGAGTCAAGTACCGGCGGCGAATCCTCATGCGATATCGTTCCCCTCGCCGCTCAACAGCCCGTGATTCTCCACGCGCCGCCTTGAGGTCGCCTGGCGATAAGAATATCTATCGGCGCAGGAGGCCCCATGTTCGACGCCATTGCCCGATTCTTTTCCGAGCCGCACCAGAAGGACGACGCCATCGAGCCGCGTGTCGCAGTTGCCGCGCTGCTGGTCCACCTGGCGGCCGTCGACGGCACAACGGGCCCCGAGGAGAAAAAGGTCATCGCCTCCACGCTTTCGGGACATTTCGATCTCGACGGCGGCGAAGTGAAGAAGCTCATGGCCGAAGCCGCGAGACGCGACGCGGACTCCGTCGATCTCTACCAGTTCACCTCCGCCCTTGCCGGCCAGCCCGAATCCGAGCGCATCGAGATCATCCGCATGATGTGGCAGGTCGTGTTCGCCGACAAACGCAACCACGAACTGGAAGACAACATGGTCTGGCGGGTTGCCGAGCTGATCGGGGTCTCCTCGCGCCAGCGCACCCAGTTGCGCCAGGAGATGCGGCGCACCAGCCAGCGCCCGAAATAAAGGGTTTTTCCCGCTCCGCCTTGCCGCAAGCCCCTTCAATCGCTAGATAACGGCGACCGGAAAGGGAAACGATCGCATGTACGCCATTCTTTCGACGATCTCGCTCGTGCTTGACCTGTACAAGTGGGTCCTGATCGCCATGATCATCATGAGCTGGCTGTTCGCCTTCAACGTCATCAACAGCCGCAACCAGTTCGTCGCCTCGCTGTGGCGCGTGCTCGACGCCCTGACCGAACCGGTCCTGCGCCCGATCCGGCGCATGCTGCCGGCCATGGGCGGGCTCGATCTCTCCCCCATCATCGTCTTCTTCATCATCTATTTCGTGCAGATCTTCATCACCCGCGATCTGCCGCGCATGCTCAACCTGTACTGACGCCCCCCGGCCGGGGCACATGGCGGTTCCCTACAGCGCCGACGCAACCGGCGTGATCCTGCGCGTGCGCGTGACGCCCAATGCCGCAGCGGAAAGGATCGAAGGCGTCGAGAGCCGGGACGACGATACCGCGGTGCTGCGCATCCGCGTCACCGCCGTCCCGGACAGGGGCAAGGCCAACAAGGCGGTCATCGCCCTGCTCGCCAAGGCACTCGGCGTGCCGAAATCGGCCATAACGGTGCTTTCAGGCGAAACCGCCCGGTTCAAGACCCTGCATATCAGCGGCGACGCCGAACCCCTCATGCGCCGCTTGCGCGCCCTTTGAGCGCGGCGCATTTCCCCCTCTCCCGGCAAGCCCGTTGCCGGAACCTCAGAATATGCATAGGCTCGCCGGTGACCCGGGAGGAGAATGCCAGGGCGCGATGATTCGCGGATCCACAAACTGGCCCGCTCTTGGGGGGAGTAGGAACAACACAATTGAGGGTCCATCTATGAGCTTAGCACTCTGGCTGATCGTGGTCTGCGGAGCGCTGTCCATTGTCTATGGCATCGTGACGACGCGCGGGCTGCTGGCTGCCGATGCCGGCAATGCGCGAATGCAGGAAATCTCCGCCGCCGTGCGCGAAGGCGCACAGGCCTATCTGAAACGCCAATACACAACCATCGCCATCGTCGGCATCGTCATCGTAGTCGTTGCCTGGTGGCTTCTGGGCATCTATTCGGCCATAGGCTTTGCCATCGGCGCCATCCTGTCCGGAGCGGCGGGCTTCATCGGCATGAACGTTTCCGTGCGCGCCAATGTCCGCGTCGCCCAGGCGGCCACCAAGTCGCTTGGCGGCGGGCTCGACCTGGCCTTCAAGTCGGGCGCGGTCACCGGATTGCTGGTGGCGGGCCTCGGCCTTCTCGGCGTCACCCTCTATTTCATGTTCCTCACGGGCATGGGCTTTGCGGCGACCAGCCGCGATGTCATCGACGCCCTGGTTTCGCTGAGCTTCGGGGCGTCGCTCATTTCGATCTTCGCCCGTCTCGGCGGCGGCATCTTCACCAAGGGTGCCGATGTCGGCGGCGACATGGTTGGCAAGGTCGAGGCGGGCATTCCCGAGGATGATCCGCGCAATCCGGCCACCATCGCCGACAATGTGGGCGACAATGTCGGCGACTGCGCCGGCATGGCGGCCGACCTGTTCGAGACCTATGTGGTGACGACAGTGGCAACCATGGTGCTTGCCGCCATCGTGCTGCCGGACGCCTCAAAGCTGGCCGGCATGATCCTGCCGCTGGCAATCGGCGGCGCCTGCGTGGTCACCTCGATCATCGGCACCTTCTTCGTGAAGATCGACGCAAGCAACTCGATCATGCGCGCGCTCTACAAGGGCATCATCGCCACCGGCGTGCTGTCCCTGGTGGCGCTATTGCCGGTTATCGCCCTCGTCTTTGGCGGACTGAGCGTCGATCTTGGCGGTTTCACCCCCATGAGCCTGTTCTGGTGCGGGTTGACCGGACTTGTGATCACCGGGCTCATCATCGTCATCACCGAGTACTATACGGGAACCGGCAAGAGGCCGGTGAATTCCATCGCCGAGGCATCGGTCACCGGGCATGGCACCAATGTCATCCAGGGCCTCGCCATGTCGCTTGAATCGACGGCGCTGCCGGCCCTGGTCATCGTCGCGGGCATCATCGTCGCCTTCAATCTTGCCGGCATCTTCGGGATCGCGGTTTCGGTCGCCACCATGCTCGCCCTGGCGGGGATGATCGTGGCGCTCGATGCCTTCGGACCGGTGACCGACAACGCGGGCGGCATTGCCGAGATGGCGGGCCTGCCCGATGAAGTCAGAGCCAATACCGACGCGCTCGACGCGGTCGGCAACACCACCAAGGCCGTGACCAAGGGCTATGCCATCGGATCGGCGGGCCTTGGCGCGCTGGTGCTGTTCTCGGCCTATACCCAGGACCTGACCTTCTTCTCAAGGACGGCCGAACCGGGCAGTTTCTTCGAGGGTCTGGGCGCGGTCACCTTCTCGCTTGCCGATCCATATGTCGTGGTGGGGCTGTTGTTTGGCGGCCTCTTGCCCTTCCTGTTCGGCGGCATGTCCATGACCGCGGTAGGACGGGCGGCCCAGGCGGTCGTGCTCGAGGTCCGGCGCCAGTTCAAGGAAAAGCCGGGCATCATGAAGGGCACCGAGAAACCCGATTACGGACGGGCGGTCGACATGCTGACCCGCGCCGCGATCCGGGAAATGATCGTCCCCTCTCTCCTGCCGGTCCTCTCCCCGATCGTCGTGTTCGTCGTCATTCTCCTGATCGCCGGAAAGGCCGCGGCCTTCACCGCGGTGGGGGCAATGCTGATGGGCGTGATCGTGACCGGGCTTTTCGTGGCCATTTCCATGACCGCCGGCGGCGGTGCGTGGGACAACGCCAAGAAGGCCATCGAGGACGGCTTCACCGATTCCCATGGCGTGCTGCACAAGAAGGGGTCTGAAGCCCATAAGGCGGCGGTCACCGGCGACACGGTCGGCGATCCCTACAAGGACACCGCGGGTCCCGCTGTCAACCCGATGATCAAGATCACCAATATCGTGGCGCTCTTGCTTCTGGCGGTCCTGGCGCACTGATCGATTTCAACCGGACATGCGACCAGACAAAACAAGGGGCCGGTCTTGCGACCGGCCCTTTTCCCTAGCGACCAGTTGTGGCTGGCGCCGCGCTCAGGCGCCTTCCTTCTTTCCCTTTTCGATGGAATCCAGCACGATCCGGCGCGCCTCGTCGACGCCGCCCATATGCTCGATCCTGACCCATTTGCCGGGCTCGAGATCCTTGTAGTGCTCGAAGAAGTGCTTGACCCTTTCGACCTGGATTTCAGGCATGTCGGCGATATCGCGGATATGATCGTAGTTCCGCGTCAGCTTGTGCACGGGCAGGCAGATGATCTTCTCGTCGCGGCCGCCATCGTCCTCCATGACCAGCACGCCCACGGGCCGGCAGCGCACCACCGCGCCCGGAACGATGGGACGTGAATTCATCACGATCACGTCCAGCGGGTCGCCGTCGCCGCAAAGCGTATGCGGAACGAAGCCGTAATTGCCCGGATAGCGCATGGGTGTGTAGAGGAACCGGTCCAGAAACAGCGCGCCGCTCTTCTTGTCGATCTCGTATTTGATCGGTTCGCCGCCAATGGGCACCTCGATGATCACGTTGAGATCGTCGGGCGGATTCGCGCCCACCGGAATGGCGTCGATATTCATGGTTTTGGGCTTTCCTTGCAGACCAGAGGCTTCGATCGGGCCTTTTCATGCCTAGGAAGGGCCTTGAATGCAAGCCATATTGGAACCCTCGGGATCCACGCCGCCAGGGAGTGCGCCATGCCCATGCATCATGCCGGAAGCGGCCTGCTGTCGATTGCGCTGATGCTCGCCGCCAGCGCCGTTCCGGCCGCCGCGGCGCGCTTCGATTCGGTCTATACCGATCTTGACCTCGACGCCTGCACCATCGTTTCGGCGAATGACTTCTCGGTGGTCCGCGCCTGTCCGGGATACAAGGGCATACCGGTCATGGTCGCGGAAGACGACGCGCGCTTTCTGGTCAGCTACGGCCTGGAGTCCACGCGTGAAATGGCGGCAAGCCAGACCCTTGGCCCCTTCAACTGGCTGGGCACGAGGATCGAATGGCGGCTTTCCAACACCGAAGGTCCGTGGAAGCCGTTCGCCACCATCCTGCGCTGGCATACCGACTCGGGCGACGGCGCCACCGGCGAGGTGCTGGTGGTGACCAGTCTTGCGCCGGGCAATACCTGCCATATCGCCCGCATTGACGCCGCGTTGCCCGATGCCAACCAGTTGGCCCGCGAAGCCGCCGATCGGCTTGGCTTTGCCTTCGATTGCGCGACCGACACGCCAGAAATCGTCGCGCCCTGATCGGCAATCGGACAAAAAGCGACCAATCGTCTCATCAAGGGTAGGCAGCGCCGCGTGACGGCGCTACTGATCTTCGTGCACCGGTTATGCGCCCTCTGCGTCGGACCCGTGCGCCGCAACCGGAACCCGCCTCGTGCCGCCCGCGACCGACACATCATTGGAAAAGCCCGCGCATGGGCTGGTGCTCACCGGCAACGTGCTGGCCGGGATCGGCCTCAAGGTCACATCGGTCTGTGTTTTCGTCGCCATGAGCACGATGATCAAGTCGGCCCAGGGCATTCCCCCCGGCCAACTGGTCTTCTACCGGTCGGCCTTCGCCATATTGCCCATCCTGGTCTTCCTGATTGCGCGGCGGCAATTGGCGGTGGGTTTCCTGACCGCCCGCCCCCTCAGCCACCTCGCGCGTTCGACGGTTGGCGTGTGCGCAATGGGGCTGAGCTTTTTCGCCCTCACGCGCCTGCCCCTGCCTGAAGCCATAGCCATCGGTTATGCCGCGCCCCTGCTTATCGTGGTGCTGAGTGCGCTGGTGCTCAAGGAGCACGTCCGCCTCTATCGCTGGTCCGCGGTCCTTGTGGGCCTGGTCGGTGTGCTCATCATCATCTGGCCCCGCATCACGGTATTTTCCGGCGTGGACGCGGACGTCGCAACGGCTGTCGGTGCACTGGCCGCCCTGTGCGCGGCCGCGCTGGCATCGGTCGCCATGCTTCTCACGCGCCGGCTGGTGGCCACCGAGCGCAGCGCCACCATCGTCCTCTATTTCTCGCTGTTCTCCAGCATCATCGCCCTTGGCACCATTCCCCTGGGATGGGTATGGCCCAACCCGCAACAGGCGGCACTGCTGGTGGGCGCCGGCATCGCGGGCGGCCTGGGGCAGATCCTTCTCACCGAAAGCTATCGCCACGCCGACATGTCGATCATCGCGCCATTCGAATACACCTCGATCCTGCTCGGCGTACTCATCGGTTTTCTCGTGTTCGGCGAAGTGCCGACCCTCGAGATGATCCTTGGCAGCGCGATCGTGGTGGGCGCCGGCATCTTCATCATCCTGCGCGAAAGCCAGCTCGGCCTCGAACGCGCCGCAGCCCGCAGGGTCTCCACCCCGCAGGGGTGAGGCCCGCACCAGGCATCGCTCCGGTGGAGCGATGCGCGGGCCGAACGCGTGGGCGGTGCCGAAGGCACCGGGCGCCCACGCCGGGCAGCCTCATGCAAGGAGCCTTAGGGGAACACCTACGGAAGAGTCCGGGCCGAACGCGTGGGCGGTGCCGAAGGCACCGGGCGCCCACGCTGAACCTTCCAGCGGCGCGTGTCAGCCGGCCTTGGATTCGGCCCGGCTCGCGCGCTTGCGGTCGTTTGGATCGAGCAGGATCTTGCGCAACCGGATGGTCTTGGGCGTCACCTCGACGAATTCGTCGTCCGCGATATAGCCCAGGGCCTGTTCGAGGCTGAGGCGCTTCGGCGGGGTGAGCCGGACCGCCTCGTCTTTCGACGTCGTGCGGATATTGCTCAGCTGCTTGCCCTTGAGCGGGTTGACCTCGAGATCGTTTTCCCTGTTGTGCTCGCCAACGATCATGCCCTCATAAACGTCGACGCCGGGATCGATCAGCATCGCGCCCCGATCCTCAAGGTTCCAAAGGGCATAGGCGACCGACTGGCCCGTCCCGTTCGAGATGAGAACGCCGGTGCGCCGCCCCGGCAGGGCGCCCTTGTAGGGCACATATTCGTGGAACAGCCGGTTGAAGATCGCCGTGCCGCGCGTGTCGGACAGCAATTCGGGCTGGTAGCCGATCAGCGAGCGGGTCGGCACATGCAGGCGCAGCCGTGTGCGTCCCACGCCGGAGGGGCGCATCTCCACCAGTTCGCCGCGCCGCTCGGTCAGCTTCTGCACGACCACGCCGGTATGCTCGTCATCGACGTCGATGATGACTTCCTCGATCGGTTCGAGCTTGACCCCGTTTTCCTCGCGCAGAAGAACGCGTGGCCGGCCCACCGTGAGCTCGAAGCCTTCGCGGCGCATGGTCTCGATCAGCACGGCAAGCTGCAATTCGCCACGTCCCGCCACCTCGAAGCTGTCGCTGTCATTGCCCTGGGTCACGCGGATCGCCACGTTCCCCTCGGCCTCGCGCATCAGCCGGTCGCGGATGACCCGCGATTGCACCTTGTCGCCCTCGCGTCCGGCAAACGGCCCGTCATTGATCCTGAAGGTCATCGACAGGGTCGGCGGATCGATGGGCCGCGACGGAATGGGCTCGTCCACCTGCGGCACCGCAAGGGTATCCGCCACCGTCGCGGTTTCCAGCCCGGCGATTGCCACGATGTCGCCTGCTTCGCCCACTTCGATCGGCTGGCGTTCAAGGCCGCGGAAGGCGAGAACCTTGGAAACGCGAGACTTTTCCACCTCGTCGCCCGTGCGGCTGAGCGCGTGCACCGGATCGCCGGGTTTCACCGATCCGGAAAAGATGCGCCCGGTGAGAATGCGGCCGAGGAACGGATTGCGCTCGATCGTGGTGACCAGCATGCGGAACGGCCCCTCTTCGATCTTGGGTTCCGCGACATGCTCGAGCACCAGGTCGAGCAACGGGCCCACGCTCTCCTTGGGCCCCGCCGGCTCGGCCGCCATCCAGCCCTGCTTGGCCGATCCGTAGAGCACGGGAAAATCGAGCTGTTCGGGGGCGGCATCGAGCGCCACGAACAGGTCGAAAATCTCGTCGAGCACCTCGAGGTGCCGCTCGTCGGGCTTGTCGATCTTGTTGATGGCGACAATCGGCCGCAACCCGATGGACAGCGCCTTTGACAGCACGAACTTGGTCTGCGGCATCGGGCCCTCGGCCGCGTCCACCAGCACCACCACGCCGTCCACCATGGAAAGGATGCGCTCGACTTCGCCGCCGAAATCGGCGTGGCCTGGCGTGTCGACGATATTGATCCGCGTGTCCTTCCACACCAGCGAGGTCACCTTGGCAAGAATGGTGATGCCGCGCTCGCGCTCCAGATCATTGGAATCCATGGCGCGTTCGTCGACCCGCTGGTTGTCGCGGAACATGCCGGATTGCCTGAGAAGCACATCGATCAGGGTGGTCTTGCCGTGATCGACGTGGGCGATGATCGCAATATTGCGCAAGGACATGGGTTGGCCGGCCAATTTTGGGGAGAATTCAGGGGCTGCACTTACCGCGATGGGGGCTGCGTATACAAGCGAAATCGCCAACTCGGCCATGAAACCCTTTCGCGCATCGGTTATTCTGCACGACCGAACAACACAGGATTGCGACAATGACGGAGCTGTTTCACAAGGATCGCGTGGCAGTGGTGACCGGAGCGGCCAGCGGCATCGGCCGTTCGGCGGCACTCACTCTGGCCGCGCAAGGCATGCGCATCGCCATGGTGGATGTGGATGCCGACAGGCTGGCCAGTGCTGCCGGCGAAGTCGAGGGGAAGGCGGGCGGCGCGGACCGCGTTCTTGCGAAGGCCTTCGACGTCGCCGACGCAAAGGCCATGTCGAACTTCGCCCAGGAGGTTCTCGATCGCTTCGAGGCCCCGGCCCTGCTGATGAACAATGCCGCGATGTTCGTGCATGGAGGCGAAGGCGACGTCCTCGCGCCGCTCGATCTCTGGCACAGGGTGTTTGCGGTCAATTTCTTCGGCGTCCTGAACGGCGTCGCGGCCTTCGCGCCCGCGATGCTTGCGAGCGGGGCCCGGGCGATGATCGTGAATACCGGCTCGAAACAGGGTTTGACCCACCCTCCCGGCAACCCGTCCTACAACACCGTGAAGGCCGCGGTGAACGCCTATACGCAGAACCTGGCCCGCGACCTGCGCGAGCGTCCCGGAAGCAAGGTCTCCGCCCATCTCCTGGTTCCCGGCTGGACCACGACCGGCGACAGCACCCACCGCCCGGGCGCCTGGTTGCCCGAACAGGTCGTCGCGCACATGCTGGCCGCCCTGGTCCGCGACGATTTCTACATCATCTGCCCGGACGACGAGACGACCCCGGAAATGGACCGCAAGCGCATCTTGTGGCAGGCCTTCGACATGGTCGAGAACCGCCCCGCCCTCAGCCGCTGGCATCCCGACTACAAGGACGCCTTCGCCGCCTACATGTTGCGCGACCTCGACAGGGGTTGAGCGTTGGCTCAGTTGGCCTGTGCCGCACTCCGCTGCGGCCGGGCCGGGCTTGTGCAGCCCAAAAGCTCCGCGATCCCCGAGGCCGGCAAGGGCGGGCCGAACAGGAAACCCTGCACTTCCGTGCAACCCTGCTGCCGCACGGCCTCGAGCTGGGCCTCGGTCTCGATCCCTTCCGCGGTCGTGGACATGCCAAGGCTCTGTCCCAGGCCGATCACCGCCTTGATGATTTCCAGATCGTCTTCCCGGCACACGATGTCGGCAATGAAGGTGCGGTCGATCTTGATCTTGTCGAACGGGAAGGAGCGCAGGTAGCTCAACGAGGAATAGCCTGTGCCGAAATCGTCCATCGAGATACGCACACCGAGGTCCCTGAGCGCGTGAAGCGTCTTGAGCACCGCGTCATTGTCTGCCAGCAACAGCGATTCCGTGATCTCGAGTTCAAGCCGTTCGGGGCGTAGGCCGGACCTCGACAAGGCGTCGGCGACCTTTTCGACCAGATCGCGTCCGCGGAACTGCACCGCGGAAAGATTGACCGCGACCCGAACGTCTTCCGGCCATGCGGCGGCCGTCCGGCAGGCCTGCTGGATTACCCATTCCCCGATCGAGACGATAAGTCCGGTCTCCTCGGCAATCGGGATGAATTCGTCCGGGCGCACCATGCCAAGCTCGGGATGTTTCCACCGCAGCAGCGCCTCCATGCACGAGATCCGATTGTCCTCGACGCTGATCAGCGGCTGGTAGACCAGCGAAAGCTCGTCGCGGACCATGGCCAGCTTCAGACCGGTTTCGATGCTCCATCGGCGCTTGAGCGCATCGTCCATGCCGCGCTTGAAGAAGCGATAGGCCCCGCGCCCCTCATTCTTCGCCCGATAGAGCGCAAGGTCCGCGCATTTCAGAAGCGTACCGGCGTCGGCCCCATCCACAGGCGCCATTGCAATGCCGACGCTGGCGCCGATCAGTATCTGGTGACCGGCCACCTCGAAGGGCTGCGCAATGCACGCAACTATCCTGTCGGCAAGCACCGCAACCTCGTGCAGGCCACCGGTCGCATCCACCAGCAGCGCGAATTCGTCGCCACCGAGCCGGGCCACCAGATCCTTGTCGCCCGCGGCTTCGGACAGGCGCTCCGCCACCCCCACGAGCAAGGCGTCGCCGGCGGCGTGACCCAGGGTATCGTTGACCGCCTTGAACTGGTCCAGGTCGACGCAGAGCACCGCCATTTGCGCGCCCCTGGCAATCGCTTCCTCGGCTGTCGCCATGGCCTCACGGAACTCGATCCGGTTCGGCAGGTCGGTCAGCGCGTCATGCCGTGCGGCATAGTGGATGCGCTCCTCGTTGCGTCTTTGCTCGGTGATGTCCTGATGGGTGCCCACCCAGCCTCCATCCGGCATCGGGCAATGCTGGATGGCGATGACCCGCCCGTCCTCGAATTCGATGATCCGCTTCGCCTCGGCGTTTTCGCGCACCAGTTCGAGCACGCTTTCGCGATAGAGCTCCGGCCCGCCGACGGGATCGAGCCCGTGCGCCAGCCTGAATTCGAGAATTTCCTCAAGCCGCACGCCGGGGCAGGTCAGATGCCTGGGCATGTCGTAAAGCGAGGCATAGGTTTCGTTGCAGATCACCAGCCGCCGCTCGGCATCGAACATGCACAGGCCCTGCTGCATGTTGTTCACTGCCGCATCAAGCTGCATGGAACGCAGGGCCAGCTCCGCCTCGTGCGCTTTGGACGCCTGCTGCGCAAGAACCTCGTCGGTCACGTCCTCATGGGTCACGACCCAGCCGATGCCGGGGGCCGCCGACTGCCGGGTTTCGATGACCCGCCCCCTAACGTCCGAGCGATAGACGAAACTGCCCTCGTGCCCGCCGCCGCGCAGGAGGTCCTGGTACATGGCCGCGACCTCTTCGGCGCTGCGCCCCGGAAAGCTGCCGCTTTGCACGCACAGCCGAAGCAGGTCGAGCAGACCGATCCCATCGCTCAAGGACGCCTGGTCGAGCCCGTAGATGCTCAGATAGCGGGCATTCCAGTGCAGCAGGCGATATTTCGTGTCAAATACGCAGAAGCCGTAAGGCATGCTCTGCAAGGCAATATCCAGAATCGACGCGGTCGCTGCCGCGTGTTCTGCTCCATAAATACCTGGCGCCATCATTCCCCCCCGAATTGGCGAAGGGAACGTCGCGCCGAATTTCCCTAGGACGGGTTAACGGGCGCCCGCTGCTCCAGGCTTTCAGGATGCATGGCAAACAATTGGTAAGCGGTCGCCCGGCCGGGGTCCGGCCGGGCGGTAAACGGCAAGTCCTGGATCAGCCGCCGATCAGGCGCTTGCGCGCCGCATAGGTGCGCAGGCGCAGCCCGTTCAGGCGAATGAAGCCTTCGGCGTCATGATGATCGTAGGTGCCCGAGCCTTCCTCGAATGTCACCAGATCTTCGGAGTACAGCGAATAGGGCGAGGTCCGCGACACAAGGCTGGCCGAACCCTTGTAGAGCTTGATCGTGACTTCGCCGGTCACGAAGGCCTGGCTCTTGTCGATCAGCGCCTGCAGCATCTCGCGTTCCGGCGAGAACCAGAAGCCGTTGTAGATCAGCTCGGCATAGCGCGGCATGATGTCGTCCTTGAGGTGCGCCGCGCCACGATCGAGCGTAATGGACTCGATACCGCGATGCGCCACCAGAAGGATCGTGCCGCCCGGGGTCTCGTAGACGCCGCGCGACTTCATGCCCACGAAGCGGTTCTCCACCAGATCGAGCCGCCCCACGCCATGCTTGCCGCCCAGTTCGTTGAGCCGGGTGAGAAGCGTGGCCGGTGACATCTTCACACCGTCGATGGAAACGGCGTCGCCCGCCTCAAAACCGATCCGCACCAGTTCCGGGGTATCCGGGGCCTGCTCGGGATCGACCGTGCGCTGATAGACGTAGTCGGGCGCAGGCTGGCCCGGATCCTCGAGCACCTTGCCCTCCGAGGAGGTGTGCAACAGGTTCGCGTCGACCGAGAAGGGCGCTTCGCCGCGCTTGTCCTTGGGCACCGGGATCTGGTGCATTTCGGCGAACTCGATCAGCCTGGTGCGGCTCTGCAGGTCCCATTCGCGCCAG
Source organism: Devosiaceae bacterium (assembly GCA_036563245.1). Taxonomy (GTDB): domain Bacteria; phylum Pseudomonadota; class Alphaproteobacteria; order Rhizobiales; family Devosiaceae; genus DATCMU01. The sequence continues at coordinate 40,605 of DATCMU010000043.1, forward strand.
GGCGCGATCACCCGGATATTGGGATTGAGCGCCACCGCGGACAATTCGAACCGCACCTGGTCGTTGCCCTTGCCGGTTGCGCCATGCGCCACCGCGTCCGCGCCGGTTTCCTCGGCGATCTCGACAAGGCGCTTGGCGATCAACGGGCGCGCGATCGAGGTCCCCAGCAAATAGACCCCCTCATAGACTGCGTTGGCCCGGAACATGGGGAACACGAAGTCCGAAACGAATTCCTCGCGCAGGTCCTCGATGCGGATGTCCTTGATGCCGAGCATTTCCGCCCGCTTGCGGGCCGGTTCGAGTTCCTCGCCCTGCCCCAGGTCGGCGGTGAAGGTCACCACCTCGCAGTTATAGGTCGCCTGCAGCCATTTCAGGATGACCGAGGTATCGAGGCCGCCCGAATAGGCCAGCACCACCTTGTCGATATTCTTGCTCATGTGTCCCCGCGTGTTGCGCGCCCGTCCGATCCGCCGAACAGCCTGGTTCGGGCGGACACTAAGCAAATCGCCGCGATCGGCGCAACTCCCCTGCGCACCCGCAATCCATCTCGACAAGTGCCGTTGTGGCCGGGCATTCTTGCACGACCCGCTCGCCCGTCACGCCTCAAAGGTTTTCCGATGCCCACATTCGTCCCCGATCCCTCGGTCATTGCGGCCTTCGCGCTGGGCACGCTGGTGCTCACCTTCACGCCGGGGCCGGACATGGTGCTCTTTCTCTCCCGCGCCATAAACCATGGACGCCTGCACGGTTTCGCGGCCATGAGCGGCGCGCTCACCGGGCTTTTGGTGCATACCACGCTTGTCGCCTTCGGCATCTCCGTTCTGGTCACCACCGCCCCGGCCGCTTTCCTTGCCCTCAAGATCGGCGGGGCCCTCTACCTCATCTACCTGGCCTATCGCGCCCTTAAGGATGGCGGCGGGTTGAGACTGTCGACGGCCGAACGTCGGCGCCCAAAGCTGGTCGACAGCTATCTGACCGGGCTCGGCATCAACCTGCTCAATCCCAAGGTGATCCTGTTCTTCATCACCTTCCTGCCCCAGTTCGTTGCCCACGACGATCCGTTCGCGACAGGCAAGCTGTTCTTTCTCGGCATCGAATTCATCGTTGTCGCCTTTCCCGTCGTCACTGCCATGGTGCTTGCCGCCCACTGGCTCGCCGCATTGCTGACCCGCTCGCAATGGGTCGAACGGGCACTGAACTTGAGCTTTGCGGCCGTGTTCGCCAGCTTCGCCGTGGCAATACTGGCTCTCGAAGGCCGAGGCTGACGCAAGATCCACGTGCTTGCTGGCGACTGCGCCACGCGGCAGCATATGAGGTATCTTTGGCGGAATATGTCCGCCTTTTGTCTCGTACCTGCATTTTCCCGGCTGTTTGAAGTTCTATTATTCGACCAGGATCAAACGATAGGAAAACAATAATGTCCGAAAGCGCCACCGCCCTGCTCGTCATCGATGCCCAGGAGTCCTTTCGCCATCGCCCGTACTGGTCCGAACGCGACCTTGCCGCCTATCTCGACCGCCAGCAGGCCCTGATCGACGGCATCGCCGCACTCGGACTTCCGGTCGTGCAGATACTCCATAGCGAAACCGAGGGTGTGTTCTCGCCGGCCTCCGGTTACCTGCGCGCACTCGAGCCGCTTCGCATCGCCCCCGCCGTCACGTTCACCAAGACGCGCCACAGCGCCTTCATCGGCACCGGCCTTGACATCTGGCTGCGCCAGCACCGGATCGCGAATCTCATCGTGTCTGGTATTCGCACCGAGCAGTGCTGCGAGACCACCACCCGAAATGCCTCCGATCTCGGTTTCTCCGTCGACTTCGTCACCGAGGCGACGCTGACCTTCGACATGCGTGCCGACAACGGCTTTTCTCTCGACGCGGCGGGAATAAAGGCCCGTACCGAACTGGTGCTTGCCCACCGGTTCGCGCGCATCTCCACGGTCGATGAAGCGCTGGCCCGCCTGTCACCGGCGCGCGCGGCATGACGGAAAGCCAAGTCATTCCGGTGTACATCGTGCTGCAATACAATGCGCTGCTGCTCGATGTCGCCGGCCCCGCCGAAGTGATGCGCCGGGCGATGGTGGAGGCTCCTTGGATCGGGTTTGAAGTGAATTATGTTTCGCCGCGACCGGATATCATGACTTCGATGGGCCTGCCCCTTCGCGGACTGGCGCCGCTCCCATCCGCAATCGCCGACAATGCAATGGTCATGTTGTGCGGGGCGAGTTCGACGTCGCTGGACCCCTCGGAATTCGACGAGCAAGCAGCCGACAGCGACCGCAGCAGGATCGTTTCGTGGCTTAGGGAGGTCGTTGGCAGCCGGCACACTCTCGTTTCGATATGCGCAGGCGCCCTGCTTGCCGGCGAGGCCGGCTTGCTCGACGGGCACGAATGCACCACCCATCACGCGTCCTGCGACGAATTGCGCGCCATGGCGCCCCGGGCGCATGTCCTGGACAACCGGCTGTTCGTGCAATCCGGAAACGTCTATTCGAGCGCCGGGATCACCGCGGGGACCGATCTGATGCTGCACATCGTTGCCGGCCTCATCGGGCCGGGCAAGGCTGCGGCGATCGCCCGCTATCTCGTCGTCTACATGCGGCGCTCGGGCTCGGACCCCCAGCTTTCCGTGTGGCTGGAAGGGCGCAATCACATGCATCCCGCCATCCACCGCGTACAGGACGCCATGACCGCCAATCCGGGCCATGACTGGTCGCTCGAGGAACTGGCCGGGGTGGGCCGCCTCAGTCCGCGCCACCTGTCAAGACTGTTCCGTCAGCATGCCGGCCGCCCAATCACCGACTACCTGAACGCGCTGCGCATCGCGCTGGCGACCGACCTTCTGCAGCAGACCCGCCTCGGAATGGAAGATGTCTGCGAACAGTCCGGATTCGCCTCGACCCGCCATATGCGCAGGGTATGGCGCCAGTTCCATTCCACCCCGCCCAGCGCCTTGCGGCGCGCTTCGGTCAGGCCTTCGGGGTGACCAGGCTCATCAGACCGATGGGCCGTCCTTCATTGTCGTTGAAGAACGCCATCCATTCCTCGGTTCCATCGGCATGGCGGTGGATCAAGTGCGGCGCCGAGATCTGCTCCGCACCCCTTCGGGAAAGCTCCGACGCCGCACCCTCAAGGTCCGCAACCCGGAAATAGATGATAGAGCTACCCGGGGCGCCGCCTTCCTCAGCGCTCAGCATCAGGCGGACCCCGCCACAGTCGAAAAAAGCGAGATTGCCGAACGTATAGAGGTGATCGAGGCCGAGCACGTCGCGGTACCAGGCCTCGGCGGCGCCGATATCGGCAACGCTCCGCGATATCTGCCCGATCTGGCTGATCGTGGTGCGGGAGGTGAGTGTCATTGCCGCATCTCCTGGCTCATCGCCTCAGCGGAAGATCGCCGCCTGAACTCATTTCCTCAGCTCCCGCGCTCAGTCGGCTTCAAGAGCGTCCCGGTCCTTCTTTCTCAACCGTTCGCTCTCGGACTTGAGCTGCCCACACGCCGCCAGAATGTCGCGTCCACGCGGCGTACGCACCGGCGAGGCGTAGCCGGCCTGGTTGATGTAGTCGGCAAAGGTCTCGATCTTGTCCCAGTCCGAACACTCATAGGGACTGCCCGGCCACGGATTGAACGGAATGAGGTTGATCTTGGCCGGTATGCGCGCCAGGAGCCGCACCAGTTCCTTGGCATCGGCGAGGCTGTCGTTGACACCCTTGAGCATCACGTATTCGAAGGTGATGCGGCGGGCGTTCGACACGCCGGGATAGTTCCGGCACGCGTCGAGCAGTTCAGCGATCGGCCACTTCTTGTTGATCGGCACCAGCTCGTCGCGCAGGTCATCGCGCACCGCGTGCAGCGAAATCGCCAGCATCACGCCGATCTCCCGCCCGGTCGGCTCTATGAACGGGACCACGCCCGAGGTGGAAAGGGTGATCCGGCGCTTGGAAAGTGAAATTCCGTCGCCGTCCGAGGCGATCAGCAGCGCCTTTTTCACGTTTTCGTAATTGTAGAGCGGTTCGCCCATGCCCATCATCACCACATTGGTGATGGCCCGGTTCTCGATGGTAGGCACCAGCCCGTCGGTGGGTCGGGTACCACCCGGAAAATCCCCAAGGCGCTCTCGGGCCATCAGGATCTGCGACAGGATTTCCGCGGCGGTGAGATTGCGGACCAGGCGCTGGGTGCCGGTGTGGCAGAACGAACAGGTCAGCGTGCACCCGACCTGGCTCGAAACGCACAGGGTCCCGCGGTCTTCCTCGGGGATATAGACCGTCTCCACCTCGACCGGCGGTTGCCTTGGGTTTTCCGCATCACGAAACCGGAACAGCCATTTCCGCGTCCCATCGCTCGAAACCTGCTCGGAAACGATTTCCGGCCGCTCGATGGAGAACCGGTCGGCGAAAGCCTGGCGCAGCGGCCTGGAAATATTGGTCATCCGCTCGAAATCGGTGACCCCGTTGACATAGATCCAGTTCCACAATTGCTTGGCCCGCATGCGCGCCTCACGCGCATCAATGCCTTCAGCCCCGAGGATCTCGGCGATTTCCTCTCGCGTCGCCCCCACCAGCGGCCTTGTGCCCGTTTCGGGCGCCGGCCGCTTTGAATTCTCATGCGAAAGGTCGAGGGCAAGGGTCATCTGGCAAACTCCGGGATCGCGCGACAGCCCTTCATGGCAAGGGCCAAACTGGCGCTGCGATTTCTCTTGACGCACAGGCTGGACGGATCATCGCGAAAGCTCGACGCGGCCGGGCTCCACCCCGAAACTGAGCGCCCTCCTACCATAACGAGTGTCTGGCTGCCAGTTTCTTGGCATGTTGCGGTGCTTCCGGACCGGCGAATCAAGGAGGCCCGGAATCGCTCCGGGCCTCTGGTCACAACTGCCGGCCGCAACCGGACCGAAATCAGACGACCGGTCGGGAGCCCGGGCCTGCGGTGTCGCCATCATTCTGGCCATAGGCGTCGCTGGGGCTGATGCCCTTGCACAAGTCCGGATGATTCTTGTTGAATAACCCGTTGGAGCACTGCTCGACCGATGGGCTGGCCGCCAATGCGGGGATCGTCGTGATGGCTGCCGCACCCAGAAGGGCGGCGGCGGCTGCTGCTGTAACGAATATCGTCTTCATGTCTGGCTCCATTGCTATTGAGGCCGAATTACACGGCCCGGTTCCTGATCGGGTTCGAAACGGTCAACCCGGCTGCACGCTGCTCTTGCCTGGTGCTGCGGTGTCGCCATCATTCTGGCCATAGGCGTCGGTGGGGCTGACACCCTTGCAAAGGTCCGGATGATTCTTGTTGAACAGCCCGTTCGAGCACTGCTCGACCGAGGGGCTGGCCGCGGAAACGGGCACGGCCGCAACGACCATTGCGACCGCGAATCCCATCGCTGCCGCCGAGGCGATCAATGTCTTCATGTCAAATACTCCATCAAGAGATCATGCGCCGTGGGGGATCACGGCGAATGCGATGAACTGCCCGGTTTGCGGCGAATTCGTGTTGGGCGCTTCGGCTCGCGGAAATGTGAACCCGGCTACAGATTTACATTATTATTCAAATTGATAGGAGGCACTGACCCGATTGGGATGTGCGGGGCCAGTGCAGCCGCCCCCGACGCCATGGCCAGCGTCCGCCGCAATCGCTGCACGGATGCCTTTTTCAAGGAAGAGAGGAACGCCGACCTAGCCGCAGGCGCCGTCAATCGCGCGGGAGGCCGCGGTCACGCCCGAAAGCGAGAAGGTCGCGGTGACCTTGATGCCCTTGTCGGTCGTGCCTTCGACAACGATGGTCGATCCGGCCCGCATCAGGCCGGCAACATTGTTGCCCTGGGATGGGTCCTTGAGCCAGGCCGCGTCGTCCTTGGTGAACAGCTCGAAGACCTGCGACCCGATCGTTGCGGTCGCGGTATCGTCCTGGGCGAAGGTGTAGCCGGCAACGAAGTTGAATTCATTGCGCACGTTGTCGGCCGGGCGATGCGTCAAATAGAGATAGGCTTGGGTATAACCGTCTGGCGTGGGATCCACTGAAGTGGGCTTGGCCATCAAGAAGCACATCCGGCCCGAACCGCCCGAGGCCGAATAGGCCGACCAGTCGTTATAGTCGCCGATCACCTGCACGGACTGCGCCAGAACCGGGCTGGCGGCGATGATCGAGAAGAGAAGTCCGGCAAGGATCGAACGAATGGCGGTGACGGGCATGGGTCGCTCTTTGCGCGAGTGCGGATTGGTCGGGTGAAGGTCGGTCCGTCAGTCTTCTTGTCTGGCGTCTATGTCAGATTCGTGACGCCGCGCAAGATACGTTCGACCAGGGCCCATGGCGCACGCTGCTCCATGGGCCGGGGCTGGCCTTCGCGCTACTTGCAATCCTTGGCCAGGGCGTCGAGCGCCGCCGTGACACCGCTCAGCGAATAGGTGTCTGTCGTGTCGGTCCCACGGGTCGATGTTCCCTTGACCACCAGTTGGCGTCCAGCCTTCATCGCCGAGACGAAGGCGCCTTCCTGCTTGGGATCGGCCAGCCAGGCGGCGTAATTCTCCTTCACCGAGGTGTTCGGATCGTCCTTCACCGAGATCATGGGATAGTTGGTGCCGTCGATATTTGCGGAAAATACCCCGCCATCCTTCATCGGATATCCCACCAGCGTCTGCACTTCGTTGCGCGTGCCAAGGCCCAGCCGGTTGATGATCAGGAAGTGGATGGGATCGCGGTTGACGTTCTTGGGTTCGGTATCGTCGGGCTTGGCGGAGATGTAGCAGATGACCCCGTTCGCGTCCGTGCCTTTCCAGGCGACCCACTTGTTGAACGTGCCCAGGGCCGTGGGTCCGGCCGCAAGTGCGTTTGCCGATCCCAGTCCGCATGCCAGCACACCGCCGGCCAAACACGCGAGCAGGAGGTCGCGGGTTTTCGATGTCATGGCGAAACCTTTCGTTCGAATATGTGTTCCGGGCTGCCGCAACTATGCGCCAATAGGGTTACCAAGCAGCAAAGATTGGCCCGCCGACGATGCCGAGTGCGAAACTACGGGCAAATTTGTCTTCAATTTGGCGCGATTGCCGCCCATCGCATTTGTTTGGACCCGATGGGTAAACCAAAGCTTAACGAGAAGGATGGCGAACTTCAGGCCGCAAGCTCGAACGCCTGCTCGATGACATAGGGTCCTCCGCCCACCGAATCGCGGCTCGAGAACAGCACGAAACGCCCCACGTCGAAGGTCATGGGCTCGAACCGGCCCTGCCGCGCGATATAGCGCGCCACGTCCTCGGGATGCGCGTCGCGCAGCCGTGCGAGCGACACATGGGGCACGAACTTGCGGCTGTCGGGAGAAAGCCCGATGCGCTGCAGGATACGCTCCTGGGCTGCCTGCAGCCGGTTGAGCGTTTCGTTCATCTCGCACCCCACATAGACCGCCCGGGGCTTGTTGCCGCCAAAAGCGCCGATGTGATTGAGCGTCACCTGGAACGACTGGCCCCTGGAATAGTGCTGGAGCGCATCGGAAACCTCGGCCGCGGTCTGATAGTCCACGTCGCCGATGAACCTGAGCGTGATGTGATAGTTTTCCGGGTCGATCCACCTTGCGCCCGGCAAACCGCCGCGCTTGAGCCCCAGAATGAAGCCGATTTCCGCCGGTATTTCGAGACCCGTGAAGAGCCTGGGCATGAGCGGCCTCCCCGATTCCGGTGGCGGGACGCGATTCGCTCCCCGCAACCTGAGCCTAGCAAGACATCGGCGCGCCGCAAGTGCATTTGCACCTTAACAAAAGGCAATGCGCCGCAGTCTTGTAATCCCGGGGGGTCGCGGCCATATTTACCCCGGAGTGCCGAAGGCGTCCGTGAAAGGAATGCCGCGGCACGGGTTTTAACCGGGAAAGGATTTCCGATCATGGCTGAATACGACCGTCGGACCATGAGCGCGCGCGCCGGCACCACTGCGGCCATCGATGAGGGCCTGCGCAGCTATATGCTCAAGGTCTACAACTACATGGGCGGTGGCCTGGCCCTGACCGGCCTCGTGGCCTATTTCGTGGCCGCACAAGCTGTCACCAGTGACCCCACGGCCGCCGTCGGGCAATTGCAGAACGGCATTCTGCTCACGTCTTTCGGCGCGGCCATCTACAGCGGCGTGCTGCAATTCGTGATCATGCTTTCGCCTCTGGCATTCGTGCTGGCGCTAAGCTTCGGCATCAACCGCATGCAGTCCTCCACCGCCCAACTGGTGTTCTGGGGCTTCGCGGTCGCCATGGGGTTGTCGCTGTCCTCGATCTTCCTGGTCTATACCGGAACCTCGATCGGCCGGGTGTTCTTCATCACCGCCGCCATGTTCGGCGCGATGAGCCTGTGGGGCTACACCACCCATCGTGACCTGACCGGCATGGGCTCGTTCCTGTTCATGGGACTGATCGGGCTGATCATTGCCTCCATCGTCAACATCTTCATGGCCTCCTCGGCGGTGGCCTTCGGCATTTCGATCATCGGCGTGCTGGTGTTCGTGGGGCTGACCGCCTATGACACCCAGAAGATCAAGGAGATGTATTTCGAGGGCGATGGCGCCGCCACGATGAGCAAGAAGGCCATCATGGGCGCGCTCAGCCTCTATCTCGACTTCATCAACCTGTTCCTGATGCTGCTGCGCCTGTTCGGCGACCGCCGCTAGCCGCGGTCATCCGGGCGCCACGTGGCGCTTGAGCATAAAGGGGCCGCGGTGCTAAGAGCGCTGCGGCCCTTTTTTCGTGTCCGGATGCCCCCGATGCCCGATCCGATCCTGCGCAGCTACCGGCCGGCCGATGCCGCCGCCATCACGCGCATCTATGCCCACTATGTGCGCACATCGGTGGCGACCTTCGACATCGAGGCCCCGGGCGAACCGGCCATGGCGGAAAAGTTCGGCACGATGGCCGCCAAGGGCCATCCCGTGATCGTCGCCGAACAGGGCGGCGAAATCCTCGGCTACGCCTATGCCAGCGACTATCGCCCGCGTCTTGGTTACCGCTACACCTGCGAGGACACGATCTACCTGGCGCCCGGAATGCAGGGCAAGGGTCTCGGCAGCGCCCTTCTGGGCGAGATCATCGACCGCGCCACCGCGGCCGGGTTCCACCAGATGATCGCCATCATCGCCGGCGGCATCGAACCCTCCATTCGCCTGCATGAAAAAATGGGATTCCATGTGCTCGGCACCTTCCCCCATCTGGGACGCAAGTTCGATCGCTGGGTGGATATCGTGCACATGCAGCGCCAGCTTCAGCCCGAAACGGCGCTGATGCGGGAGTGACCGAACCCGGTCCCTTGCCTACTTGACCACCACGAGCCCCGGCTCCAGCGCCTTGAGCACCTGCGCCAGCACGTGCCCGCGCTTCAGGATCCGTCCCTGATGATTGGTCACCAGATACTGGCCCTGCCGCTTGCCCAGCCTGGGATTCTTCTCGATGATGAACATCGGGCGCTCCGAGGCACGCCGATAGACCGAGAACAGGGCGCGGTCACGCATCATGTCCAGGGCATAGTCGCGCCATTCGCCACTGGCGATCTTGCGGCCATAGAGCCCGAGTATGAGGCCAAGCTCCTGGCGATCGAAGCTGACGAGTGCCTGATGGCCCCTGCGATGATGGGATGGGTCTGACCGTTCGCCCGCGGATACCACACTCAGGCTGGGCAGCATGCGCCCCGGCGCAACCAGATCAGACAAATGCGTCACCTCCGGTATTCATGGCATCATGATTGCGGGGTTCGCCACGCGATGCAAGCCTTGCCTGCGCAAAAGCTTCACGAAATCATCGCAGTTCCGTCACATTCTCACCGTTCGCCCGCCAGAATGGCTGGGTACAAACGATCATTGCCTCCAGAGGCCGGCTCCCGGGCTGACCGAGCCCCCAAACCACGACGCCCGAGAGCCGGCCACCTCCAAATCCACCAGTCATCAAGTCTTCCCGTTCCCCTCAAGGGGGGAGCGGGGCGCTCTTTTGCGGCCTGCGAAGCGTTCACTGCACGAAGGATGCGGCCCCAAGGATCGGGCCAGGCAGTCCCTTGTCTTCGATCTGCACCAGAATGGCGGCGCCATCGCTGCCCTCGTCCAGCACATCGGCCAGGGGCAATTTGAAGTGCGCTCCCTGCACCGGATCCCACATGCCCAGGATCTGGCGGCCGGTCACGATCTGCGTGTAGTCGATATCCCGTCCCGAATTTTCGCCGGCGCGGATCGCCACCTTGGCAGAAGACCGGAATTTCACCAGCCACACTGCCGATTCAGGCAGGGCGCTGTCGCCGGGAATGGCCACTTTCAGCATGTCGCCGGCAGCATCGATCACCACGGGCAATCCAAGCGAGCCCCCGTCAATGGCCTTGTTCACCTCGGCCTTGTGGGATCCCACGACGTCCGTGCGCCCGTTCACCACCATCTGCGGGGTGTAGATCCTGTCCTTGCCCCAGCTTGATGCATAGGCCCGCTGCAGATCGGAATTGACCTGCGAACCGAAACTGTCCGGCCAGCCGATATAGTCCCAGTAATCGACGTGATAGGCCAGCGCCACCACCTTGCCGCTCCGGCTGAGGTCGGTGAGCAAGGCATCCGCCGGCGGGCACGAAGAACAGCCCTGGCTGGTGAAAAGCTCGACCACCGCCTGCGGGCGGGCGATCGTCTCGCCAGCCAGCGCGGCAGGCGTCAAGGCAAATACGGACAGGCCGGTGAACAGAAGGGCGCGCAATCTCATGCGCCGTTTTCTATGCCCTTGGGCGGGCCCGCGCCAGTCAATTCCAGTTGAAGGGCCCGTGTACCCAACAGGCCGGGCGGGCCAGAACCGGGCCCGTCCGTGCGCATGCCATCCCCTATCGCGCTTGCTGTCCCGGTCAGGCGACCAGATTGCGCAACACGTAGTGCAGGATACCGCCATGGCGATAGTAGTCGAGTTCGTTCTCGGTATCGATCCGGCACAGCGTCTCCACCTCGCGGGTGGCGCCATCCGGCGATGTGATCACGATCTTGACTTTCGAACGCGGCGACAGGTTCGTCAGGTTGGCGATCGTCACCGTTTCCGTTCCATCGAGCCCCAGGCTCTGCCAGCTCTCGCCCTCGGCGAACTGCAGCGGCAACACGCCCATGCCGATCAGATTGGAGCGGTGAATGCGCTCGAAGCTCTGCGCCACCACGGCCCTGACGCCCAGAAGGCGCGTACCCTTGGCTGCCCAGTCGCGCGACGAGCCCGTGCCGTATTCCTTGCCCGCGAACACGACCAGCGGGGTGCGGTTGCGCGCATGCGACATCGCCGCATCGTAGATCGGCACCGTCTGGCCGTCGGGGCCCCGGGTGAAGCCGCCTTCCACGCCCGGCACCATCTGGTTCTTGATGCGGATATTGGCGAAAGTGCCGCGCATCATGACTTCGTGGTTACCGCGCCGCGCGCCATAGGAATTGAAGTCCTTGGGCGCCACCTGCCGGTCGGTCAGGTATTTGCCGGCCGGCGTGTCCGGCTTGAACGAGCCGGCGGGGGAAATGTGGTCGGTAGTGATCGAATCGAGGAACAGGCCCAGCACCCGGGCGTTCTCGATATCGGTCACGGGTGCGGGTTCCCGGGTCAGCCCGTCGAAATAGGGCGGGTTCTGCACATAGGTCGACGAGGAATTCCACTGGTAGGTTTCGCCACCGGTCACCTCGATCGCCTGCCAGTGCTTGTCGCCCTTGAACACGTCGGAATAGCGTGTGGTGAACATCTGCCGCGTGATCGTCTGGCGAACGATCTCGGCGACCTCGTGGTTGGAGGGCCAGATATCCTTGAGATAGACCGGCTGGCCGTCCTTGCCCGTCCCCAGCGCTTCGGTCGTCAGGTCCACGCGCAGCGAACCCGCGATGGCATAGGCCACCACGAGCGGCGGGGAGGCGAGATAGTTCGCCCGCACATCCGGGTTCACGCGGCCCTCGAAATTGCGATTGCCCGAGAGCACCGAGCACGCCACCAGATCGTTCTGGTTGATGGTCTCGGAAATGGCCTCGGGCAGCGGGCCCGAATTGCCGATGCAGGTGGTGCAGCCATACCCCACCAGGTCGAAACCGAGCGCGTCGAGATCTTCCTGCAGGCCGGCGGCCTTGAGATAGTCGGTGACCACCTGGCTGCCCGGCGCCAGCGAGGTCTTCACCCACGGCTTGACATTGAGCCCCAGCGCCCGTGCCTTGCGGGCCACCAGGCCAGCCGCGATCAGCACCGAAGGATTGGAGGTGTTGGTGCACGAGGTGATGGCCGCGATCACCACGTCGCCGTCGGCCAGACCGTGATCGGCGTCGCGCACCGGATGACGATGCTGTGCATGGACCGGCACGTCGCCCACCCCGCTCGCGCCCTCGTCCACGAAACGGGCTTCGCCATTGGGGTCGGTAACCGTCTCCACGTCCTTGCGCCCACCGCGGATTTCGTGCAGCGCCACGCCGAACTTGCGCGCCGCCTCATTGAGCGCCACGCGATCCTGCGGACGCTTGGGCCCGGCGATCGAGGGCACGACGGTCGACAGGTCGAGCTCGAGCGTATCGGTATAGACCGACTCTTCGGTCTGGGTCGGGCGGTACATGCCCTGGGCGCGGGCATAGGCTTCCACCAGTTCCACGCGTTCCTCGTCGCGTCCCGAAGTGCGCAGATAGGCAAGGGTATCGGTGTCGACCGGGAAGAACCCGCATGTGGCGCCATATTCGGGAGCCATGTTGGAGATCGTCGCCTGGTCCTCGAGCGAGAGATAGTCGAGCCCGGGGCCGTAGAATTCGACGAACTTGCCCACCACGCCCTTCTTGCGCAGCATTTCGGTAACGGTCAGCACCAGGTCGGTTGCGGTGATGCCCTCGTTGATCTTGCCGGTCAGCTTGAAGCCGACGACCTCGGGGATCAGCATGGTGATCGGCTGGCCGAGCATGGCCGCCTCCGCCTCGATGCCGCCCACGCCCCAGCCAAGCACGGAAAGCCCGTTCACCATCGTGGTATGGCTGTCGGTGCCCACCAGTGTATCGGGATAGGCAACGGTCTCGCCGTCCTCGTCCCGGATCCAGACGGTCTGGGCGAGATATTCCAGGTTGACCTGGTGGCAGATACCCGTGCCCGGCGGCACAACGCGGAAATTGTCGAACGCTTTCTGGCCCCAGCGCAGGAACTCGTAACGCTCGCCATTGCGCTTGTATTCAAGCTCGACATTCTGGTTGAAGGCCAGCGGCGTGCCGAAATTGTCCACCATCACGGAGTGGTCGATGACCAGGTCGACCGGCACCTGCGGGTTGATCTTTTGCGGATCGGCGCCAAGCTTCGCTGTCGCGTCGCGCATCGCGGCCAGATCGACCACGGCCGGCACGCCGGTGAAATCCTGCATGAGCACGCGCGCCGGGCGATAGGAAATCTCGTGATCCGAGGTCCGCGTCTTCAGCCATTCGGCACAGGCAACGATGTCCTGTCGGGTCACCGTCTTGCCGTCCTCGAAGCGCAGCAGGTTCTCAAGCACCACCTTCAGGGAATTGGGCAGGCGCGAAATACCCGCCAGTCCGTTCTTCTCGGCTTCGGGGAGCGAGAAATAGACATAGGTCTTGTCGCCGACCTTGAGGGTCTGCTTGGCTTTGAAACTGTCGAGGGATTGGGTCACGCGCGCCGCCTGTTCGATGCAATTGCCAGGGCTACCTGACGGCCGGTGCCGGGAAACGGGGCCGGGTCGGCCGAAAGGCATGAATGCGGGCAGCGGCCGCAGCCGTTGCTCAGGGGCCTTATAATGAAATCATTTCTGGCTTGCCAGTCTCGACTTTGGTTCAATATCACTTGCCGTGATGAACCCGCCCCTCGCCCCGCGCCGCCTCGTTGTCGCCGATCTCGCCTGCCGCCGGGGGGAGCGCGAGATATTCACCGGCCTTTCTTTTACCGCCAACCCGGGCGAAATCGTGCTGCTGCGCGGCCCCAACGGCGCGGGCAAATCGACCCTGTTGCTGGCGCTTTGCGGTTTTCTCACCCCCGCCGCCGGCAGGATCGACTGGCAGGGCGGCGACCCCGAGCGCGATTTCGGCGAAGATTTGCATTTCATCGGCCACCTCAGTGCGATCAAGCCAAGCCTCACGCTGGCAGAAAACCTCGAATTCTGGGCCGACATGCTTGGGGGGATGCGCGAGCGTGTCGCATCGGCTCTCGATCTGGCCGGACTGGGGGGCCTTGCCGATTACCCCGCCTCGGTCTTGTCCGCCGGCCAGTCGCGCCGGCTTGCCCTTGCACGCCTGCTGGTCGCGCCGCGGCCGGTCTGGCTGCTCGACGAGCCCACCGCGGCCCTCGACAGCGCGGGCGATCGTTGGGTCGCGTCGCTGATCGATGAGCACGTGGCCAATGGCGGCATCGCCATCGCGGCCACTCATCTCGACCTGGCGCTCACCGACGCCTCGCGGTTGCAAACCCTTCGCATTGGGAGCAGGCAGCAATGAGGCCCTTTTTCGCCCTCGTCCGGCGCGATCTTCGTCTTGCGACCCGCATCGGCGGCGATGCGCTGACCCTGATCCTGTTCTTTGTCCTCGTCGCGGTGATCGTGCCCTTCGCGGTGGGGCCGGACAGGGTGCTCCTGGCACGACTCGCCCCGGCTATCGTCTGGATCGCGGCCCTGCTCTCCGTTCTTCTTGGCCTGGACCGGCTGTTCCACGCCGACCACGAGGATGGCAGCCTGTTCGCCCTTCGGCAGGCCGCCCTGCCCCTTGAGGCCGTCGTCCTGGCCAAGCTCGCCGCGCACTGGATCGCCACCGCCCTGCCGCTGATCGTGACGACACCGGTGCTCGCTGCCCTGCTGAACATGAGCGCTGGTGCGCTCGTCTCGACCATGCTGGCGCTGGCGGTGGGGACGCCGGCCCTTGTCGCCTTCGGCGCCATCGGCGCCTCGGTGACGGTTTCGCTCAGGCGCGGCGGACTGATCGCCCCCGTCCTGATCCTGCCCCTGTCGATCCCGATCCTGATCTTTGGCGTCGGTGCGTCATCCGGGCAGGCAACCCCCGGCGCAGCGTCGGCGGCGTTGATCTATCTCAGCGCGATCAGCCTGCTCGCGGTCGCCTTCGCACCCTTTGGCGCGGCGCTTGCCTTGCGCATGAGCGCGGAATAGAAAACGCCCGATGAAGAAAAGGACAGCCAGATGACCGACGAAACCGCCAGAATGGGCTGGTTCAGCCGGCTCGCGCATCCCGGCCAGTTCCTGCAATGGTCGCGCCACTGGGTGGCGCCCCTTGCCGTTGTCACCGCCATCCTGTTCGCCGTCGGCCTGTGGTTTGCCCTTTTCAATTCCCCGGAAGATTACCAGATGGGCCAGACCGTGCGCATCATGTATGTGCACGTGCCGAACGCCTGGCTGTCCGAACTGTGCTACGGCGTAATGGCGATTGCCGCGCTCGGCACACTGGTCTGGCGGCATCCCATGGCAGACGTCGCCGCCAAGTCTGCCGCGCCGCTCGGCGCCGCCTTCACGGCCATGGCCCTGTTCACGGGGTCGATGTGGGGGCGGCCGACCTGGGGCACCTATTGGGAATGGGACGGGCGGATGACCTCTTACCTCATCCTCTTCCTCATGTATCTGGGCATCGTGGCGCTGTGGAATGCCTTTGAGGACCAGTTGCGCGCCGCGCGCGTCGTTGCGGTCGTCACCCTGGTCGGCGCGATCAACATCCCGATCATCATTTTCTCCGTGGTGTGGTGGAACACCCTGCACCAGCCGTCTTCCATCATTGCAAAGGGCGGGCCGCGCATGCCCCCTTCCCTGCTGATCCCGCTGCTGGTGATGACCCTCGCCTTCACCTTCCTCTTCGCCACCCTGCACGTGGTGCGTATGCGTACCGAGGTGCTGCGCCGCCGCGCCGCCAGCCTCGAACGCCGCCACGCCGCCGAGGCCGGGGGGAACTGAGATCATGCTCACGTCCACCGAAGGTATCGGCTTTGTCGTTGCCGCCTATCTCGGCGTCGGGATCGTCACACTCGGCCTGATCGCATGGGCCATGCTCGACGCGCGGCGCCAGAAACGCCGTCTGGCCGCACTTGAAGCCAAGGGCGTTTCGCGCCGTTCGTCCGGAGGCAATTGAGTGCGTCGCATAGCGCTTCTCTCACTTCCGCTGATCGTTCTCGGCGCGCTGGTATGGCTGTTCGCCACCAATATCGGCCGCGATCCGGGATACATTCCCTCGGTATTGATCAACAAGCCCGCGCCCGACTTCACCCTGCCCCCTGTCGCCGGCCTCGAGCACGATGGCGCGCCCGTTCCCGGCTTTTCCACCGCAACGCTGAAAGGGCAGGTGAGCGTGGTCAACGTGTTCGCCAGCTGGTGCATCCCGTGCCGGGACGAGGCGCCGCTGCTGGTCGATCTTTCCAGACAGGGCGGTTTCCAGATTCTGGGGATCAACCAGAAGGACCAGCCGGCCAACGCCGCCGCCTTCCTCGCCCGCTACGGGAACCCCTATGCCGCGATTGGCGCAGACAGCGATGGCCGCGTTTCGATAGACTGGGGCGTGTACGGGGTGCCGGAAACCTTCATTGTCGATCCGCGCGGCATCATCACCCACAAGATCGTCGGCCCCCTGAACGCGCAAAATATCGAGAAGGACCTGCTGCCGGCCATCGTCGCCGCCGCGGTGGGCAACTGAACATGCCGCTCACTGCGATCGGCTTCGATGCGGACGACACGCTCTGGCACAACGAGCGGTTCTTTCGCTGGACGACCCAGCGCTTTGTCGAACTGCTCGACGGGCACGCCGAGCCCGATCATGTCTCCGGGCGCCTGCTCGACGCCGAGCGGCGCAATATCCGTCACTACGGCTTCGGCATAAAGGGCTTCACGCTCTCCATGATCGAAACGGCCATCGAGGTGAGTGGCGGCGAAGTGCCTTCGGGAGTAATCGGCGAAATCCTGGCGCTGGGGCGCGACATGCTCGCCCATCCGGTCGAGACCCTGCCCCATGCCGCCGAAACCCTGGAAGTCCTCGCCTCGAGCCACCGCCTGATCCTGATCACCAAGGGCGACCTGTTCGACCAGGAAAGAAAACTCGCACAATCCGGCCTCGGCGACTTCTTCACCGAAGTCGAAATCGTCAGCGACAAGACGGCGCACACCTATGCGCGCATCTTCTCAGGAGCGGGCGATGGCGCCGAAAACAGCCTGATGGTGGGCAACTCGCTCAGGTCGGACGTCATCCCCGCCATCGAGGCAGGGGCCTGGGGCGTGCACGTCCCGCACGAAAACACCTGGGCGCTCGAACACGCCGAAGCCCCGCTCGAAGCGCTCCGTTTCCGCCAGATCGACGACCTTGGCGGACTTGTGGAGCTGGTCGAGGAAATCAGCTGACCGACTGGTCCTTGACGGTTTCGGCCTCCAGCGCATAGCGGGAGAGCACCGGCAATTGCGCCATGGAGAACACCAGGGTCAGCGGCATGATCCCCCAGACCTTGAAGGCGACCCAGGTATCGGTCGGGAAGTTCCGCCACACCACTTCGTTCAGAATGGCCAGCGCCAGGAAGAAAAGCCCCCAGCGCATGGTGAGGATCTGCCAGCCTTCAGGCTTGAGCTTGTAGACGTCGCCGAACACGTAGCGCAAAAGCGACTGGCCGAACACCAGCCCGCCCAGCAACGTGCCCGAGAACAGCACGTTGACGATGGTGGGCTTCATCTTGATGAACGTATCATCGTGCAAAAGCAGGGTCAGCGAGCCGAAGATCAGCACCACAACGCCAGTGACCAGTGGCATGATCGCCACTTTCCTGAGCATGAGCCAGCTCAAGAGCAGCGACAGCACCATCGCCGCCATGAACCATGCGGTTGCCGCGAAGATATTGGCCCGGGCATTGACCACGAAGAAGACGACGAGTGGCCCCAGTTCCAGCGCCAGCTTGAGAAGCTGCGGCTTGAGTTCGTCAAGGCTGGGCGCTTCCGGCTCGCGCCGTGCCTGGTTTTCGCTCTCGCTCATGCTGTTCTCATCCGATGCTGGTCTGTTGAGGAGCCGCGCGTCGCGCCCGCTCGATCAGTTTCCCGATATGGTCCGCCCAAGCCTCAGGCTCAAGGGCCGCCGATGCCGCACCGATCTCAACATCGAAGCAGCAGTGGCCCTCCCGGTTGGACCGATAAAAGCCCGGGGAAATCCAGATCCCCGTTTCGCGCGTCAACGCCTCGAGCGCAGGATCGGCGCGATCCGCATCCACTTCAAGAAATATCTGGAAGCCGCCGGTATGCGGCACTTCGGGGCCGGTATAGGCGCCATCGACCAAGTTGATGGCCGCCGCGATAGCCCGCGCCCGCTCCGCATATTCCCCCAGCCGGCCAAGATGGGCGTCGAGTCCGTCAAGCGCTGCGATCGCCAGGGGGAACTCGCGGTAGATCGCCCCCGCCTGCCGGCTGATCCACGGTGCGCATTCGGCCAGGAAATCCTCGTCGCCCGCCAGCACGCATCCCGCAAGTCCGCCCAGTTCCTTGTAGAACGAAAGATAGATCGAGGATCCCATTGCCGCGATCTCGCTCAACGGCCGGCCATAGGCCACCGCAGCGCCATAGGCCCGCGCGCCATCGATATGCAGCGGCACCTTGTTGGCCCAGCACCAGTCTGCAATCGCCTCCAGATCGGCATAGGGCGTCAACCGGTAGCCTGCGCGGCGCAAGGGCAGCTCCACGCTCACCGCTCCGGGCAGTTCCCCCAGCGCCTGCAGATCCTCGACCGTGAACGGCAGGGCGGCGTCTCCAACCCGCTGAAACCGGATCGGATGCAGGGCCTCCACGGCCCCTTCCTCGTCATAATCGAGATGCGACAGGCGATGCACCGCCACGGTCTGCCGACCGGTCCGCATTGTCCAGACCCTGAGCGCCGCCATCTGCGCAATCATGCCCTTGGTAACGAAGCGCGCCGCCGCCCGGCCGGTCAGGGCGCGCATCCGCTCCTCGAGCAGCGCCACCGCCCCGCCCGCGCCATAGGTATCCTGCGCCGGCTCGGCATATGGACTTTCGGCCAGTGCCATCAACTGCTCCCGGACCGGACGTATGCCGTGACCGGTGAGGAACGTGTGGCAGGTCACCGCGATGGCGCGATCCATTTCGCTAGCGCTCCCCGGCGATGGCGGTGGCGAATTCGGATGCGGTGAACGGTTCGAGATCGTCCACGGCCTCGCCGACACCGATGAAATGCACCGGCAAGCCGTGCTTGCGGGCGATGGCGACCAGAATGCCGCCACGCGCCGTACCATCGAGCTTGGTCATCACCAGCCCGGTCACGCCCGCCCGCTTGCCGAAGATCTCGACCTGGTTGAGGGCATTCTGCCCCGTGGTCGCATCAAGGGTGAGAAGCACCGCATGCGGCGCGCTTTCGTCGACCTTGCGGATCACCCTCACGATCTTTTCCAGCTCGGCCATCAGTTCGTCGCGGTTCTGCAAGCGTCCCGCGGTGTCGATGATCAGGACATCCGCCCCGTCGGCTCTCGCCTGGGTTACCGCGTCGAACGCCAGCCCCGACGCATCCGACCCCGCCGGACGCACCACCACGGGCGCGCCGGTGCGCTGCCCCCAGATCTGCAATTGCTCGATGGCCGCGGCGCGGAAGGTATCGCCTGCCGCCATCATCACCGAAAGCCCGTCGGCCTTCAGCTTCTGCGCCAGCTTGCCGATCGTCGTGGTCTTGCCCGAGCCATTCACGCCCACCATGAGGATGACGAACGGCTTGCGCGACCTGTCGATCTGCAGGGGAAGTGCCACCGGGGTGAGAACCTTCTCCACCTCGCTGGCCAGCACGGCCCGCACATCCTCGGCCGTTATGTCCCGCTCGAACCGGTCGCGCGCCAGCGCCTCGGTTATGCTGGTCGCCGTCTCGATACCGAGATCGGCCTGGATCAGCACGTCTTCAAGGTCGTCGAGCGTTTCCCTGTCGAGCTTCTTGCGGGTGAAAACCGCCGCAATATTGCCGGTCAGCTGATCCGAGGATCGCCTTAGCCCGCCGGTCAGGCGCTGGAACCACGACTTCTTGGCCGGTTCCGCGGCGGCTTCAGCGGTTGTGGTTCCGGTCGCATCGATGCCGGGTTGGCCAGCGTCCAGCCACTCGGTCGTCGTTTCGGGCGGCCCGGCTTCAAGCGCGCTGTCCTCAAGATCCTGCTCGACAGCCTCTCGCTTGTGCTCCGCCTCTGCCTGTGCGTCCGGCGGCGTCGCGGGCGCCTCTTCGACTTCGGGTCGATCTGGGTGTTTTTCGCCCCGGCCGCCAAACAGGCGACCGAACAAACCGGGCTTGCGGCCCTCACTCATGCGGCATCCCTGATCCGTTCGCCCAGCAACCCGTCCGCGTCCGCGCCATCGATCCTGATCTGGACGATCTCGCCCTGCGCCCCGCCGTCGAACCGCACCGGCACGAATTGCCCCGTCCGCCCAAGGCCGTCGCGCTCAACCAGCACGCTCTCCACCAGCCCGATCCGCGAGCGGCAGAGCTTCTCGAACTGTTTGTCGCCGGCCTCGCGCAGCAATGCGGCGCGCGCCCTGGCGACGCGCTTGGGCACCTGGTCGGGAATGCGCGCCGCGGGCGTTCCCGGGCGCTTCGAATAGGGAAACACATGCAGATAGGTCAGATCGGCCTCATCGACGATCCTCAGGGTATTCTCGAACATCGCGTCGGTCTCGGTGGGGAATCCGGCGATGATGTCGGCGCCGAATACCACGTCCGGTCTCGCCTTGCGTACCCGCGCCACGAATTCGAGCGTATCGGCGCGCAGGTGGCGGCGCTTCATGCGCTTGAGGATCATGTCGTCGCCCGATTGCAGCGACAGGTGAAGATGCGGCATCAGGCGCACGTCCCCGGCGATCGCCTCGTGCAGCGCCTCGTCGGCCTCGATGGAATCGATCGAGGAAATTCTCAGCCTTGGCAGGTCCGGGACATGGCCGAGGATCGCCTGGACCAGCTTGCCCAGCGTCGGCGAGCCCGGCAGGTCCGGCCCGTAGGAGGTGATATCGACCCCGGTCAGCACGATCTCGCGGTAGCCATTGCCCACCAGCCGCCGGATCTGTTCCACGACCTCGCCCATGGGCACCGAACGCGAAGGACCGCGGCCATAGGGAATGACGCAGAAGGTGCAACGGTGGTCGCATCCGTTCTGAACCTGCACGAAAGCGCGGGCGCGCCCATCCATCCCGTCAATCAGGTGCCCCGCAGTCTCGGTGACCGACATGATGTCGTTCACCTGCACCTTCTCGCTCGCCGGCACGTCGAAGCTGAGGCCCTGGTATGTGCTCGCGTCGAGCTTGTCCGCATTGCCAATCACCAGGTCGACCTCGGCCATCTCCCCGAAGCTCTCGCCCTCGATCTGCGCCGCGCAGCCGGTCACGATGATCCTGCGGTCCGGGAACTCCCGCCGCGCGCGCCGGATCGCCTGACGCGTCTGGCGCACCGCCTCGGCGGTCACCGCGCAGGAATTCACGATCAGCACGTTTTCGAGCCCGGCCTTTTCCGCCTCGGCCCGCATGACTTCCGATTCGTAGGTATTCAGCCTGCACCCGAA
>DATCMU010000008.1:0-8311 GCA_036563245.1 Devosiaceae bacterium
ATGCCTGCCCGTTTCGCCCCTGTCCTGTTCGGATTCATCCTGTCGGCGCTCATGTCGCTAATCGTTTCCGGCATCGCGACCCTGCGCAATGCCGGTTTCGTCGACGGATTCATCCCCCTTTGGCTGAGCGCCTGGATTCTCAGCTGGGCCATCGCCTTCCCGGTGGTGCTCGTCGTCGCACCGATCGCACGGCGACTGGTCGGGATGCTTGTCAAGGCGCCCTCCGGCACGACCCGGTGATATCGAGATGATGACCGATACGCGCGTATCCGCCTCGCAGACCCTGAAGCTGGCGGCGTTGTCGCTGGCGATGTTGCTACCCTCACTCGGCACCAGCATCGCCAATGTGGCGTTGCCGGCCCTGGCGTCGTCCTTCGACGCACCGTTTCAGGCGGTGCAATGGGTTGTTATCGCTTACCTGCTATCCGTGACAACACTTGTTGTCGCGGCCGGGCGGCTTGGCGACTTGTTCGGCCGCAGGCGCCTCCTCGTGTCTGGCATCGGCATGTTCGCGCTGGCCTCGGTAGCGTGCAGCCTGGCACCGAACCTTGTCTGGCTCATCGCGTCACGCGGCATCCAGGGTTTCGGGGCGGCACTGATGATGGCCCTGACTGTCGCATCGGTCGGCGATATAGTGCCGCCCGACAAAACCGGCCGCGCCATGGGTTTGCTCGGGACTGTCTCCGCCGTCGGCACGGCACTTGGCCCTTCGCTCGGCGGCGTTCTGGTCGCGCACTATGGCTGGCCGTCGGTCTTTGCCGTCATGGCCGGCACGAGCGCGCCGGCCCTTGCCATCGCACTGCTGTCCTTGCCGGCGGAAACGCCCAAGGCCGTCCGGCCTTTGGGGTTCGACGGCGCTGGCATGCTGACCCTGGCGCTGGCGCTCGCCGCCTATGCGCTGTCCGCCACGCTCCAAGTTGGCATCGGCATTACGCTCGTGCTGGTCGCAATCGCCGCTCTCGGGTTCATAGCATTCGTCCGCATCGAACGCGGCGCCCCCGCGCCGATGTTGCAGATCACCGCGCTGCGCGCTCTATCCGTGTCCACGGGCCTTGTGTCAGTGGCGCTCATCTCCGCCGTTGTCATGGCAAGCCTTGTCGTCGGGCCGTTCTATCTCGGCGATTCACTCGGCCTCGATCCGGCAGCGGTCGGCCTGATCATGTCCATCGGCCCGAGCGTCGCGGCTCTGACCGGCATTCCCGCCGGCCATCTCGTCGACCGGTTCAGTGCGACGCCGATGATCCTTGCGGGACTTGCCACCGTCGTGGCCGGCACCGTGATGATGTCGGTGCTGCCCGTCGTGACCGGTCTTGCCGGCTATATCGGCAGTATTGTGCTGGTGACCGCCGGTTATGCCCTTTTCCAGGCAGCGAACGGCACCGCCATCATGACTGGCGTGTCCAGGGAGCAGCGCGGGGTGATTTCCGGGCTTCTCGCGCTCGCCCGAAATCTCGGTCTTGTGACCGGCGCCTCAGTCATGGGTGGGCTGTTCGTCCTGGGATCGCATAGCGTCGGACTTCCCGGACTCGCTGCGGGCAGCGCGGGCGGGCTGCAACTGACCTTTGCTGTATCTGCTCTGCTCGCAGGCATCGCGCTGGGCGCAGTCCTCTGGGGCAGCCGGCAGCACGTCCGACGCAATTCCAAGGATGGCTCGGCCGTGGACGCCTCCCAATAGATTCCATGCAGTCTTCAAGCGTGCGGTGCGCGGACGGTACCGGCTGACGAGGGACCCCACCCGGAGCCCCTGATCCTCACCATCACCCGACCCGCGCGCCTCTTCCAAGTGATGCTACCTTTACCCTTCACTATCGTGAGCCCGCCGCAAACGCGGCCGGGTAAAAGGCGGAGAGCCAGGCCCGCTTGTGCTGAGCAAACGCCAAACGGCTGGGCAAGCCAGGAGCCCAGTGGGCAGTTAAGAAGACCAGGATTTGTTCACCCACCTGAACGGCGAGTCGACTCATCTCGGAGATCAGCGCTTCGAGGTGAAGCCGTCGTGCACCTTCGCTTGCGAGAACTCCTTTCTGCGCGCCTTTTTGTCCGCGAGGCGTTAGCGCTCGATTAGCTTGCGGTCGCCGGCGAAAGGCCGAGTAGGGATACGGTTTCCAGCACGTCGCGCAGGATCAGCGCGCTATTCTGGTGGTAGCCGGAAGCGCCAGCTTTAGGTTCGCGCCGAACGCGTTGAAGGTCCGCATGCCGAGAACCTGAGTGACTTTCAGATCCTCATCGACGGTATCGAACTGGCGGAGGATGTCGGGAACATCCATCGCCGCATGTTCGGCATTACGCCAACCCCCATCAGGAATGACGGCGGCAAGCTCAGCGATGCCGCAAGCGCCTGAAAATCCTGTCGCAAAAAGACCGCATCGCCGGCAATTTGCGGTCGAGCAGCCGCCAAGGGTGCAGTGAAGTCTGGTCAGGCTCTGAGCAGTGGCTGGCGAACGAAAGCGGGTGAACGGTGGATCGACCGCGATGGAGAACGCGCGTTCCAGTTGTGCCTTGACGCCTAGCCCCGGCTCTTCTTGATCGGGTGGAGCGCTTCGCCTCTTGCCAGCATTTCGACAAAGTCCGCTATCCGCTTCGCGCGGGTTTGGGGTCGCCTGGCATCGTTCACGCGGTAGATCACGGCAAAGCGGTTGGCCCTGTCGAGGGTTTCGAAAAATCTGGCGGCTGCCTGGTTGCCTTCAAGTGCGAGGATGAGGTCTGCTGGAGGTTCGGCTGTACCCTGCGACTGGTACGCGGACGCCCAGCGACCGTCCCTTTTGGCTTGATCGACTTCGCGCAAACCGGCAGGCGTCAGCCGGCCCAGCTCTGCAAGGCGTTCGGCGATATCGCGGTTCCTGGCCGACCATCGACTTCCCGGACGGCGTGGTGTCATCCTGACCAGGTAGGAGTGCTCATCCAATGCCTGCAACTGGCCATCGATCCAGCCACAGCTGATGGCGGCTTCGATGGCTTCCTGCTTGCTGACGGTTGGCGCGGGCGCTCCCCGCTTTGAAAGCCTGAGCCAGAATCCCGCGGATTCGCGTTCCAAGGACGACATATGCGTCTCAAGGTCGGCCTGTTTTTCAAAGGACAGAATCGGGAGGTCGGTTGGCGGCATGCGAGATCTCCCGGGCTGAAATGAATGCGTCTTGGGATGCTCGGCCTCAAAAAAACGCGCAATATCTCGATAGCGCTTCGGCCTGACACCCGTCACCTTGTTGCAGACGGTGCAGGGCCTTCCAAATCCAGCAAAAGAATAGCGGGCCTGCCATTTAAGGGGAACCCCGGGCCTGCCGGTCCGCAGTTTGGCGTCTCGTGCCCACCCGCCTCGTCCGAGATCTTGCGTTGTCGCGGCACGGCAGGCAGCGCGTTCAGGTCCGGCCAAGGCCCTCGGCAAAGACCGAAAGCAGCCGGACCAGCGACTCCTCTGTATCAATGGGCATGCCGAACCCGCCCGCGCTTTCCAGCGATACGAAGCCCTGGATGATCGCCCGCAGACCGCGCGTGGCGTGAAGCGCCTCCTCGTCTTCAAGCCCGTATCCGGACAGGACCGCAAGCACGGTTTCGAGCACGTCCCGGCTTGCCAGGGCCAGTTCCTCGTCATTCCCGGGGACGGCCCTGATCGAGGCGTTGTAGAGGCCGGGATGGTCCAGCGCGAACTGGCGATAGGCGCGCCCCAGGGCGATCAGGGCATCCTTTCGGGCCAGGCCGACCGCAGCTTTCGACATGCGGGCATTCGCCTCGCGGATGCCGCGCAGGGTAAGTTCGCGCTGGATATCGGCGAGGCCGCCCACGTGATTGTAGAGCGAGGGCGCCTTGACCTTGAGGTCTCTGGCGAGGCGGGCGAGCGTCACGGCGTCCAGCCCATCCCTGTCCGCGAGGCTGCAGGCCGCGTCAATCACGGCCTGCCTGTCCAGTCCAGCTCTGGGCATGGCTCAGTTCGCCCCGGTCTGGCGCGCGAAGGCACTGATCCTGTCGGCAACCAGTGTCGGTTGTTCGACCTGGGGATAGTGCCCGGCGCCATCCACCATGACGATTTTACCGTTGAGCAATTCTGCCACCTTTCCGGCTTCCTTGCGCGGGTCGGGGAAGTCCGGGTCGGCAGTGCCCATGAAGATCAGGGTTGGTGCGGTAATCTCGTGCAACCGTGCCGCCACGTCCGCCTTGGAAACCGCCAGCATGCCGCGCAGCGAGTCCATGCGGCCCGGCTCGGTGAAACTGGCGACCAGCGCCTTCTTATAGGCATCGAAATCGTCCGGGGTCTGGCCATAAAGCGACGCGTAGAATTTCCCCCACATGGTCGGGGCCCAGGGGCCGTTGAGCCCGACTTTCACCATCGCGCCCATGATCAGGTTCTGCCACCAGGCCGTATCGGTCTCGCTGCGAACGAAGGGGCCGATCAGCACGAGCTTGCTGACCATTTCCGGCGCATCCGCGGCGGCCCATGCAACTGCGGCCGCGCCCATGGAATCGCCGACAAGAACCGCGGGGCCGGCGTCGAGATGGCTCACGAGCGCCTCGACATCGCTGCCCAGGGACGCTGAATGATAATCGCTCCAGCCCGTCGAAGACTGGCCGTGTCCCCGCAGGTCCATGGTGACCACCCGGAACCCCGCTTCGACCAGTTTCGGTGCGACCTTGCGATATTCGGCGCGGATGTCGCCGAGGCCTGGAACCATGACCACCAGCGGGCCTTCGCCCCTGTCGTCATAGGCAATGCGGCCCTCGGGCCTGTCGAGGAAGGAGGGGCTGGTCAGGAAACGGGAGATTTCGTTGCGATCGGTCATCTTGTCGGTCTCCGAAGACGGTAGGGCAGAAGCGGTAACGGCGGCGGCTCCGGCCAGGATGCCGGCTCCGATAAGGGCGAGCACTGTGCGTTTGCGCGACATGGTTGGGCCTTTCTCGTGTGCGTCAGGATATGAAAAACTAATATACTTAGTTTTATTGCTATGGAACATAGATTTTTGAATACCGGCCATGCACGCGTGAATGGGTGGGCAGGCCGCGCGGGGAGCAATTGGGATGTCTTGTTCCGTGGGTATCCGTTCGACGGCGGCTTGCCTTGCCGAGCATTTGCCCCGGAAACGCTAGATCGTCCAGGCCGTCTTGTAATCCACCAGTTCGCAATAGCCCCTGGCGGCGGCGCGGGCCTGTTCCACCACCAGGTTGGTCACGTCGGGGTGTACGCTCGATTGGTAGGTTCCCACGATCGGCATGGGCGGGAAGGCTTTCGTGACCTTGATCGGCGCCAGCAGGCCAGATGCGATCTCGCGCTGGATGGTGACGGTGGGAATGGCGCTGATGCCGAAGCCCTCGATCAGCAGGTTGATGATCGCATAGAGCGAATTGGAACTGGTCATCTTGGAGGCCAGAACCCGCTCGTCCTGGAAGTAGGGCGCAATCTGGCGATAGGGCGGGGTGTTCTTGGGAAAGGTAATGATCGGCATTTGCGCCAGCTGGTCGACATCATAGGTCGCGCCGGGATCGATCAGCTTTGGCGAGCCCGCCCAGATCATCTCCCACACACAGGCGTTGAAGGTTCTCAGCCCGTCCCCGATCGCGGGATCGAGGCAGAAGATCAGGTCCAGATCGCCGCGCTCCATGTCCTGCACGAGATGCTGGGTGCCTTCAACGATCAGTTCGACCCTGAGATTGGGCACTGTCTGGTGCAGCGAGTCCACCACGCCCGGCATCCAGGTCGAGGCCACCGAGTCGATCGCGCCGATCCGGACGACCTCGGGGAACTGGCCTTCGGGATTGCGGACGATTTCGCGCAGTTTCTCGATCGTGCCGAGGATTTCCAGGAACCCCTGCAGTACACGCTCCCCTTCAATGGTCAGCCTGAATTCCCCGGCGCGCCGGTTGACCAACTGGCATCCGAGTTCTGCTTCAAGGCTGGCGAGCCGCGACGAGATCGCCGGCTGCGTGGTGTGCATCTGTTCGGCGGTCCGCCCGAAATGGCGCGTGCGGGCCAGGGTCACGAAAGTCTGCATGTCGAGATCGCGCATGCCGGACTCTTAGTGCCTTTCCGGTCAAAGGGGAATCAGGTTCCCCGATTGCCGGCGCGTCACCCGCAGGCGGAAACCTCTCACCCTGCGATCATGATGTGCCGTGGTTGCGTGTAGTCGAGCAGCGACTGCATCGACAGGTCCGTGCCGTAGCCGGAATTCTTTGTTCCGCCGTGCGGCATTTCGGTGGCGAACACGCCGTGTGTATTGATCCAGGTGACGCCGTATTCGAGCGCATTGGCAATGTGCATTGCAGCGCCTGCGTCACGCGACCACACGGAGGAGGCCAGCCCGTATTCGGACGCATTGGCCCATTCGAGCGCCGTTTCCGGCGTGTCGAACGGCGTGATCGTGACCACGGGGCCGAACACTTCCTTCTGCACGATTTCTGCCTCGACCGGCGCCGCGACCAGTGTCGGGGCATGGAAGAAACCCGCCTGGTCTGGGACATTGCCACCCGCAACGATGTCGGCGCCTTCGCCGCGCGCGCGCTCGACGAATCCGGCCACGCGGTCGCGTTGGGCGGCGGTGATGAGGGGGCCGAATTCGACATCGTCGCGCTCAGGCGCGCCATAGACCAGGCTATCGACCATGCCCGCCATCCGGTCGGTCAGGGCATTGGCGACCTTGCGGTCCACGAAGATGCGGCATGCGGCCGTGCAGTCCTGCCCGGCATTGTAGAAACTGGCTTCTCGCAGGGTCTCCACGACCTTGTCCAGGTCGGCATCGGCCAGAACGATCACCGGCGCCTTGCCGCCGAGTTCGAGATGGGTGCGCTTGATGCGCTCCCCTGCCGCCGCCTTGAGCACGGCGCGCCCGGTGCGTACGTCCCCGGTCAGCGAGATCATGCGCACAAGCGGGTGTGAAATGAGGTGCTGGCCGACATCCGGTCCGTTGCCGCATACCACGTTGACCACGCCATCGGGCAGGAGGTCGCCGACGATCGCCATCAGAGCAAGCAGGCTCAACGGGGTGTTCTCGGAGGGCTTGATGACTACCGCGTTGCCCGCCGCGATGGCCGGCGCGAGCTTCCACGCTGCCATCAGCAGCGGATAGTTCCAGGGGGCGACCGCGGCCACCACGCCAACCGGATCGCGCCGCATCATGCTTGTCATGCCCGACGCGCGATAATCGGCCGCCGCCGTGCCGGGCATGTTGCGCACCGCCGTCCCGAAAAAGCGAAAGACATCGGCGACATTGGCCAGTTCGCCGGCCTGAACGAAGCGCCGCGGCTTGCCCGCATTGCGCGATTCGACTTCGGCAAGCGTTTCCGCGTTGGCCTCGATCCGGTCCGCAATCGCAAGAAGAATGCGGCTGCGCTCGCGTGGCGTGCTCAGCCGCCAACGCGCCAGGGCGCGCTCGGCCACAAGCAACGCGGCATCGATCTGCGCGGGACTGGCCGAAGCGACTTCGGCAAGTGCCCTGCCCGTGGCGGGCTCGAACGCGGTTTCCGACGGGCCTTGCCCCGCAACGAACTTGCCGTCGATGAACAGGCGGGTTTCAAGAGCGAGCATTTCGATCTCCATGGGCGTCGGTAATTCTGGTTGGCGAGGGGCGGTCATCGGCCGTGCCGTGCCCCTTCAGGCGTCGCTGTCCTCGGGGATGACGCGAATGTGGTCGGGGTCGACGGACAGCCGAACCTCGTCGCCCCGGTCGAAAAGCGTCTCGTGCGGCGCAAGCACCCGGATCTGCTCGCCGCCGAGCCGGATCACGTAGCGGTTGCGCGCGCCAAGATAGACGCGGGTGCGTATCTCGGCCTTGACGAGTTGCTGCTCCACGGCCTCGTCCGGCGCCAGCAGCGCGATGTCCTCCTGGCGTAGCGCGAGGGTGGCGCGGCCGCGCGCCATCTCCTGGGAACCAAGTGGCAGCGTCTGCCCGTCGGCCAGTGTTGCGACTGGACCCGTGGCGCCGTCGGTGATGGTTGCGGGCAACAGGTTCGCCGCGCCCAGAAAACTGGACGCGAAACGGGTCGCAGGCCGCGCGTAGATTTCGGCGGGGGCGCCTTCCTGCTCGATGTTTCCCTCGTTGATGAGGATGACCCGGTCCGAGAGGCTGAGCGCTTCCTCCTGGTCATGGGTGACGAACAGGGTGGTCAGCCCGAGCCGCTTGTGGATGTCGATCAGTTCCACCTGCATGTCTTCGCGCAGGCGAGCATCGAGATTGGACAGCGGCTCGTCCAGAAGCAGAACCTTTGGGCGCGAGACGATGGCACGCGCAAAGGCGACGCGCTGCTGTTGCCCACCGGAAAGCTGGCGCGGGCGGCGGTCGGCCAGATGCCCCAACTGCACCGTCTCGAGCGCCTCACGCACCTTTTCGCGCTG
>DATCMU010000029.1:0-247942 GCA_036563245.1 Devosiaceae bacterium
GGATCGAGCGTCGGGCATGGCCACACAACATGGGCCACGAGACCGAGCAGATCACCGAGCTCAACTACGCAAAAATGACCGATGACCAGCGCGACGAGATCTTCGCCCGTCTCACCGCCCGCGACGACGCAACCGAAGACGACAAGGACCTGTTGCTCCGCTATTACGAACATTGCCTCACTCGGGGAACGCCCGAGTTCGAGGCGGCCGAGGCACTCGCCCACGCTCGGCGGGTGAGGCGGATGGGGAAGGGTGGGTGAGCATGGTATCAGCCACAGTGCCGGTGGTCAGCTCGAGTAGACCGATGTTGTTCAGAGCGAACTTGACGGCAATTGGTGGTTGCTCCAATTGTTCATTGTTTGGGGTTTCATGCGATCCGGGTGGTATTTTTGGACGGTTGATCGATTGTACTCCGGGCGATTGGTCCAAATTGGCAACGAAATGAGTTCACCCAAAATGATCGATGATCTAGTCCGGGCGGCAACATACGGTTTTGGGGCGAGTGCCGGACGAGATTTGTATCGCGGCATCCGCAATAGGCCATTTCTCATAGTCCTTTTGATTGTCGTACTCATCCCATGGAGCGTTCGGAGCTTCTTCACCGGCAGGCATCGCGCTCCGCTAGCCAGGCTCTTCATGAACATCGTGCTCCCCGTCCTTGGCCTCGCGGCAGGGAGTTTGGCGCTGTTCTCATTGTGTGCGATTTTTTTCGACAGCAGCGCAGCAGCGGCCGGATACACGGGCCCATTGCTTGCAATCATTGGACTGTTGGCGCTAGCTGGCTCCGTCTGGGGCCTGCTCGCGGGCGGGCGGCAAAGGCGCGCGCTGGCGGACGAGGCACACAACCGTGCGTTTCTCGAGAAGATTGGCCTGAAGGACGCGGGGCTTGATGAAGGACTACTGATAGATTCTGAGGGAAATCTCCTGAGGATCAAGGAACGCCTTTCGGATCGCGTTGTTTTGACCGTTTCCGGGAAGCGCGGCAAACGGGCAGTGATCGGAGTCGAAAATGGAAAATTCACATCCTACTCCGGCATAGTCCAAGCTTAGACGGGCTCTCCACCCAATGCGATTTCTGGCAGTGCTGGAACTCATGGGTCTGTTGCTGCTGCTGTCAGTAGCCGTTCACAACGCAAAACCGGCGATAGCAACAATTAAGTCTCTG
Organism: Devosiaceae bacterium; assembly: GCA_036563245.1. GTDB lineage: Bacteria > Pseudomonadota > Alphaproteobacteria > Rhizobiales > Devosiaceae > DATCMU01. The sequence goes on from DATCMU010000029.1 coordinate 1,166, forward strand.
GTGGATTTGAACAGCCCAATCGCGCGGGCGGATTTCTATGTGAGCACCCTCACGCCTCAAGAGCTGGAAACCCGGATAGCCAAAGCGCTTGAGGAAAACGATAGTGAACTTGCTTCCAGCCTTGAGGAAATTGCTGTTGAACAGAACATACCTCTTCCGGCGGAGATGCATATACAGATTGCTGCCGCATCCGCATTCAACCCACTTGGAGCAGGCAAGGAATTTGCAACTAGTTTTTTAACCGGCGATTCAAGTACGACTGCTGGTATGGTTGGGGCTACCATTTCCGAGTTTCTTGCCATAGGGGACGCGAGGACGGTCCTTGTGGAGGGTACCAAGGCTGTGCGGGGCGACTCTTACGATGCGCTTGGTCTTGCGCTCTCCGCGTTTGGCGTCGCGAGTACTGCTGGCACAGTCGCCGCCGTGCTGCCGACCGTAGGGGCTTCTCTTGCTGTTGGCCTTCCATTGAAGTCATCCCTTTCGTTGATCAAGTCGCTTCGCCGAGCCGGAAGGTTTTCCGAGAGAATGTCCGGTGAATTGACATCGCTCGCCAAGCGCACGATCAACATGACTGCTCTTCGCGATGCCGTCTCCCTCGCGGAGAAACGGGACTTTCGCAAGATGGCCGACCCGTTGAAGCGTGTCTTCGAACCGGAGACGTTCGTGCGGGTCGGTCGGATGGTCGAAAACACGGTCGAGATTGGCAAGAACAGCGGTGTTTCTGCTGCCAGAAGATCGTTGGAACTGGCCGAAAATACGGACGAGTTGGCTCAGTATTCGAAGCTATCCACGGCCAAGAAGGGCAAATATCTTGGATTGCTCAGTCTTGCAGGGCAGAAGCTTTTGCGTCTCGCAACGAATGGCATGGTGCTTGGTTTGAGGCTGGGTGGTATGCTGTTGTGGTCGGCCGCAAGCCTGCTTCTGGCGATCAGAATTGGCTTCAAGTGCGTGAAACTCGGCCGCAGATTGATCAAAGCCGGATAGTTGGATGTTGAACAGCGAGGCCGATGCGTCTTTGCCTGCAGATTCTCGGATGCCGAGATCACACCGGATGCCTATTTTCCACTGACCCATCACGATCCAATGCGCAGCCTCGTCGGCTGCCGCGGAAAGTCCGCACGGCGTGTTGGACGGAAACCGGCCCCAACGAAGAGGAAGCGGCAACCCCGGCTGGTATTGGGACAAAGCCGGGTCAAACTCGTCCTGAGGTCAACCCCGAAAACGAGAGTGTGATCCATGCCTACCAGGTCTATGCAGGCCGTTTCGATACCAAAACCCTTGATGCCCACCTGGCTTCGATCCGCGACTTCGAGGGTTTTTGCGAGGGGCGGGCTTTTGGTTCGGTGACCGAGAAGGTCGCCGGGGCCTATCGCAACGACCTGATCGCACGAGGGGAGGCGGAACTCGGCCGCTCGACCATCCGGCACCGGGCCTCGCACCTCAGAGCCTTCTTCGCCTGGCTGGTGCAGCAGGACGGGTACCGGCGGATGAACAGGACCATCGGCGACTACTTCCTGCTACCCAAGAGGCTCTCCGCCAAAACCCTGCAACCGGCCCCCCGCCCGTTCCCGACCAGCGATGAGGTTCATCAACTCCTGACCGGCATGCCGGCACAGACCCTGATAGAGCGCCGGGACCGGGCCATCGTTGCGGCGAGCTTTCTGTTCGGAACCCGGGCGAGCGCCACCGCATCCTTGCGTCTTGGTTGTGTGGATGTGGAGAGGCAGAAGGTCTATCAGGACGCAACCGTTGTCCGGGTAAAGAACGGCAAGAGCCAGACCACGACATGGTTCCCAAATGTGGATCCGGCCAACGAGATCGTGAGGGCCTGGATCGAGGAACTGGTCGAACTCGGCTGCGGACCAAACGACGCGCTGTTCCCACCGGACGCCGCGCTCGCCTCGCCAAAACACCTCAAGAAACCCGGCCGCGCACCCATCGAGCCCTGGAAGGCCGATCGCGGCATCGGGCGGGCCTTCAGTGTTGGATGCAAGGCTTCAGACCTTCCCGACTTCAATCCGCACTCGGCCCGGCACTATCTCAAGTGGCTGGGAGACAGGTGCTGCCGCAGCCGGATCGAGCGTCGGGCATGGTCACACAACATGGGCCACGAGACCGAGCAGATCACCGAGCTCAACTACGCAAAAATGACCGATGACCAGCGCGACGAGATCTTCGCCCGTCTCACCGCCCGCGACGACGCAACCGAAGACGACAAGGACCTGCTCATTGCCCTCTACGAATATCGGCTCACTCCGGGTACGCCGGAGTTTGAGCGCGCGCGCCGGCTTGCCAATGCCCGCCAGCGACGGTTGGTCGAGAAAAGTGGGTGAGGGGGAGTGCGCTTGGCGCACCAGGGTCGCCAGGAGAAGTGACGATTGGTTGGGTGGGCTCAGGTGAGGGGAGCGGGCAATCACAGGCGACCCAGGCTCGCCCCACTCCTCATCTGCGAATCTTGCGAGTTGCGGCATTGGATCAGCCGGGATGCGTGCTAGCCTTGTCCAAAGCCGGCAGATTCAGAGATTGACGAACAAGGACACTTCCATGGCCGATACTCTGCCAAGTGACCAGCATCTGACCGACCGCTTCGAGCGTGCTCTTGTTTACGCCACCCAGATTCACGGCGGGCAGGTGCGAAAGGGAACCACCGTTCCCTATGTCGCCCATCTCATGGCCGTGTCGGCGACAGTACTGGAATATGGCGGCGACGAGGATCTGGCCATCGCTGGTCTCCTGCACGATTCCGTCGAGGACCAGGGCGGGCCGGGACGGCTCAAGGACGTTCGCAGCCGCTTTGGCGAACGGGTCGCGAAAGTTGTCGAGGCCTGCTCGGACAGCATGGCCGACACCAATTCGGGCGAGAAGAAGAAACCCTGGCGCGAACGCAAGCAGGCCTACATGGCGCATCTGCGCGAGGTCGACGAGGATGTCCTGCGGGTATCTCTCGCCGACAAGGTCCATAATGCCCGCTCCATCCTGCGCGATCTGCGCAAGGACGATCCCGGGCCGGCCATCTGGAGCCGGTTCAGCCAGCCCAAATCCGAAACTCTCTGGTACTATCGCGGTCTGGCGAATGCGTTTCGGGAACTGTTGCCGGGGCAGCTTTCCGACGAATTGCACGAGATCGTCGAGGTGCTCGAGACCGAGTAGCCGGCTGAACTGCCCCTTGCTATCTACGCACTTCTGGCGCCCTCAGTTTCTGCATTCCCGGGCCGCCCTGTCACTTCATCCATTGCCCGGAGGTCATTTTGAGAAAGCCCGGTTCGGTTTCCACCCTGGCGGATTTCGGTCGGGTCCGCCTGTCGAAGACCTTTTTCATGCGCGATTTTCTTTTCTCGGATATCGCGGCCATGCATGGCCTCACCAACGTGCCGGATGACCCGGATCTGGCGATTGCCGCGGGTGCGCGGCTCTGTGAGGACCTGCTCGAACCGCTGCAGGATGCCTTTGGACGCATCGCAATTCGCTCGGCCTACCGCTCAGCGGAAGTGAATGGGTTGGGAAATCGCCTGCAGAAGGAAGGCAAGTCGGGCTACAACTGCGCGTCCAATGAAGCCAATTACGCTGGCCACATCTGGGACAGGCGCGATGCTGACGGTCACATGGGCGCCACCGCCTGTGTGGTGGTGCCGAGCTTCTGGGACCGTTTCCAGCAGCCGGGCGACTGGCAGAAGCTGGCCTGGTGGATCCACGATCACCTGCCCTATTCGTCCCTTGAATTCTTTCCCAAGTACTGGGCGTTCAACATCAACTGGAACGAAGCACCCAAACGCGAGATCTACAGCCATGTCGCGCCGAAGGGCTACCTGACGCGACCGGGAATGGCAGGCTGGGACGAGCGCCACGAAGGAGAGTGGGTCGACTTGGTCACACCGCGTGACGCCTTAGCAGAGTTCTAGCTGCGAGGCCGACAGATCGGGATCGGCTCGGGCCTGATATCACGCAATGGCGGAAGTGCGCCGACTGCTGATAGAGGCTTGCCCCCCAGGTTTTCTCGACCGCCAAAATCACACTTGACGGACCAGAGAGTGTCACCTATATAGGCAACATGCAACGTACGAAAACAGACGCTGCTGGTGCGGCTTTTGGAGAGCACATACGCAAGCTTCGTGAGAGGCGGCTGGGGAGCGACCCATCCTTCTCGCTCCGGCAAGTCGCCGCGCGCTGCGGCGTGACCGCCGCGTATCTCTCGCGTGTCGAGCGGGGCGAAGTGGCGCCGCCCGGCGAAGCGACACTCCTCAGGCTGGCCGATGAACTGGGAGAGGATCCGGACGTGATGCTCGCCCTGGCCGGCAAGATCTCGACGGACCTGCGTTCCACAATTCTCGCCCGCCCTCAGCTATTTGCCGAGCTGATCCGGGCGATCAAGACAATGCCCGACAATGCCGTGTTGCGCATTGTGAGGGATGTCCGCGACGGCAACTGGTAGAAGGAATGTCGCCAATGCCTACACTCGAAAACGATCGTCTTGTCTTCCGGTTTCCGCAAATCGAACAAGATGCGTGCTTCTCGATCGACTTTCAGCGCACGTTGCGGATCCCGGATACCCAAAGGACCTATTCCCTGCCACCAGGCCTCGGCACGTTTCCCCTGCGGCACGTCGAAGATCACGCCGACAATCTTCCCCCGCAAACGACCAGTCGCGGTGGGGTCATCCTGCCCATGTGGCAGGCCGAGGCCATGTGGCTGAGTTTTCGAAACGAAGGTCCCGAATGGGGGCTTCAATTCCCGGTGGCGGTCAAGGTGGCGGCCGGCAAGATCAACGCGGTGACCGGAGAGGGTTGGCGATCCGGGCTTCATCGAGAGCCTCAGGATTATGTGGTTTCGCCGGAGCAGCCATGGCTTGATGGCTTTGCCGTCGAGAAAGGCGTCATCCGCCAGTTTGTGGCGATGCCGCTCGGCGACGGTTATTCTGTGGAAGAGCAACTGACTGGCGAAGCCGAATGGGGCGGCCTGCAGATTCTTGTCGTGCCGCTCAAGACCAGGGTCTGGCAGGCGAAACGTCGCGCTTGGGAAGAACAGCGGAAGCGGAGGGGAGAGCATGGTTCGACGCTCATGGAGGAGGCATCAATCCGCTTCATGGCGTGCGAATCAATGGGACTGGCTGCCGGCGGGCGGATGCGGCAGTCCATTTATCCGGACCCGTTCACCATCGAGGACTGGGATATCGCTGCAGCCGAGCGCGTGTTCATCACGTTGCTGCACGCAAGGGACTGGAAGGGGATTACTGGCGAGGCAGCTCCGAACGAGCCGCCGAATGCAAAGGATTACAGCAGCATGGACCTGCCCTGGTTCGACTACTACGGCAAGGACCAGGCTGCGCTTCCGGGAGGTGCTGCACTAGGCGGCATCAAGTCCGTCGCAAACTTGTTCCAGGGCATGACCGGCGCAAAGCTGCCGAACTCGGGAGACGTCGAGACGGGTGCACCGAAGGCTCTCGGGCCTGGCGCCCAAGGTCCACGTCCGGTCCGGACCTTGGGACTCTGGGATGAGTAGAGCGCGTCAGGACCCTAGGTGCCAACATGGGGGCGCTGGGCGTGGTAAGGGCCCCTCCGTCTGTGCCCAGGATCGCGCGGAAAGTGCTCGGTGGGGAGAGTGAGGCCGACTGATCGAACTAGCGAATTATCGTACGGACAGGGCGTCGATGCTCCAGAACATTGAAATGCGGCACCAAGCCTGACCATTATTGACACCCACAAGTGATATTGACGAATCTGCAACCGAGAGCGACGATTTCGCAATCGGCTGCGCATACTTAGAAATTTGAGGGCCCATGTGGGACATTGGCGGAAGCGTTCTCTATTCCGCGACCGATCTGATGTGGTGCATGGGCTGTGCCAATGCGACCGTCCTCAACCTCAGTCGCATGAGCGGCCAAAGGCCGGGACACGGCAAGGACAATCAGGGCGATATGTTGTTGTAGGAGCTGGGATGATCGGTGTGCCCCGTCTCGATGGCCGCGTCATCGCCAGCGGAAACGCCGCGTGGCATGGACTTGCCGTTCTCCCTCAACCGGATCAACGTGGCGGTGTCGCGCGCATTGGGGTTGGCGTTGCTCTTCGGCGCGCCGCGTCTGCGCGAGGCGAAATGCGAGACGGTCGAGCAGATGCAGCTGGTGAACACGCTCTGCGCGTTGCCTGAATTTGGAGATTTTTGAATGTGGGAGAGTTTCGAGGCTCGCCTCGATGAAAATGAGCGTGACCGACCCCTGCCGCTGCGCAGGGCGCTTTTCGACGTGCTGCGCGGCTCGGGCCTGCGCCTGGGCGGGGGCGTCACCAAAAAAATGGTGTCCTTTGAATTTGGCGCAGGTGAGCGCCTGCTGTGGGAGATGCAGAATCCGGCCAACATCTTTCTTCATGCAAAGTGGCGCGATCGCGTCGAGGCGAACGGCTTTGCCAGTGAGGTGCGGTCCTATCAGAGCGGCATGAAGGATGGTGGGCGGCATTCCGCCCTCAGCCGCGACTGGTCCTTTGGCGATGCTGATTGCATCGTCGTTCGGATCGATAGCGCCGAGGCATTGCGCCGACTGCTCGGGGCCTTGTTAAATGCTGAAGATGCGTTGGTTCTGAACCCGGCGGCGATCACACGCTGGATCGAGCGGCTTCGCCATTTCTTTCCTGCCCTCGATCGCTTTGACCGGCCTGATCCGCATTTCGACGAGGCGGAGCGAACTTATAAGCTTGCGATTGCAGCCGAGCTCAAGGCAGCGATCACGCAACCCGGATCCGATCAGGATCTGGCCGATGCCGTAAACACCGCGCTCGCCAAAAGCAATCTGCTGCAATGGCGCGCCTATTGGCCGATGTCGCCGAAGGGTGATGCCGATCGCGAAAAGCTCTGGCCAGCCTTGCGCGAGTTCGTCGATGCCGCGCTTGGCGCAGTCGACGCTCACGCCTTGGCGCTGGAGGCGTTTGTCAACGCCTGGATTGCGGCCGTGCCGAACGGAAAGCCCGATCCGGCCCGTCAAATCGGCGAATTCCTGCTCCTGCATCTCGAGCCCGACGAGGGCATCTATATCCGTCATTCAGTACGCCAGGATCTGTGGCTGGAAGCTGTGGGCAGTCGGTTCCCCGATCACGCGTCGATGGCTGATACCTATCGCGACGAATGGCGCTTCATGAAGGCGGTCCGCAGCGCTTTCGAGGCTCAGGGGCTGGCACCACGCGACATGATCGATGTGCAAGGAGCACTGTGGGTCGTCCACAATTACAAGGAAAAGGACGCAGCATCCTTTTCGCGCGAGGCGATCGAGGCGGCGATGGACGCCTATGACAGCTATCGGCAATCGGGCGAGCACGCCGCGATTTTCGACGCCTTCGGCGAGCCGCGCGATTATTGGGTGCGCTCGACACGCGACCGACCCAACCGAATCTACCCCTCCAAGCCGATCGTCGGCTTTTTGCGTGGCAAAACGGAACTCAACGGAGGCTGGGGGCAAAAGTCCGATGCCGCGGCCCAGCTACACAATGCCGGCTACATCATCGTCGATGCAGAGGACGCGCCGGTTTCTTCACCTGAGCGCTATGAACACCTAATCACAGGTGCCGACCGCATCCGCCTGTGCGCGCGCAACTATTATATCGAACCGGCTCGCGAGAACGGCGAAGCAGAAGTTGCCATCCGCGCAGGCAAACTCGCCCACGACATCGGTCTGCACGATCGGCATCCTGCGATTTGCAGCGCGCTCGGGAGCGAGGATTTCCAGAAACTCGCAGAGGTTCCGCCCCCAATGCACACCCTGCCAAATCCCAGCAGTTCCACCGTCTTCACCTATCAGCTCGCCTCGGCGGACGAACCCATGACCTTTGAACCCATGACCGCAATGCCCACGGCCACCAACCTCATCCTCTACGGGCCACCCGGAACCGGCAAAACCTACGCCACGGCTTGGGAGGCGGTGCGCCTCTGCTTGGGCGAAAACGCGGCCGAGCCCTTGCGCTATGACCGCGATGCCCTGATGACCGAGTACCGCCGCCTTACTGGTGAGGGTCGAATCGAGTTCGTCACCTTCCACCAGTCATTTTCCTACGAGGACTTCGTCGAAGGGCTTCGGCCGACGACAGGGAGCGAACAGGAAGGTGACGACGAAGGCGCCAGTGCTTCTGGCGGTTTCAGCCTCAAGCCCCATGCTGGTGTATTCAAGATCATCAGCGAGAGAGCAAGGCTCGACACAGGCGATGCGCCGGCAAAGCGGCTCGACCGTTCGCGCCCGATCTACAAGATTGCTCTCGGTCAGCGCGGTAGCCAGGAAAGCCGAATTCGGGAAGGCCTCGATGGCGGATTGATCCATCTCGGCTGGGGCGGTGATATCGACTGGTCGGACGAGCGGTACGACGATTTCGAAGAAATCCGAAAGGCGTGGAACGAGCAAAAGGATCCCGATGCATCCGGCAAGGATCCCAACATTGAAATGCTCTTCGCGTTTCGGTCCGGCCTTCAGGTCGGCGACTATGTTGTCATCTCCGATGGCCGTGACAGCTATCGCGCCTTCGGACGCGTGAGCGGCGAATATTATTTTGATGCCGATGCCGACTTCCATCCGCATCGTCGGAGCGTTGAATGGATCTGGAGAGACGACAACGGAGCGGTGCGCGCACCTTTCTATGCCCGGAACTTCCGCCGTCAGTCGGCCTATCGCCTCGATCCAAACAGGATCGATTGGGATGCGCTGGAATCGGTGGTGATCGATCCTAATGCCGAGCGGCCGGCGGCCAGTGCGCGGCCGCATGTCCTCATCATCGACGAAATCAACCGGGCCAATATCTCCAAAGTCTTTGGCGAGCTGATCACGCTGCTCGAAATTGACAAGCGGCTCGGTTGCGAAAACGAAGTCAGAGTTCGGCTTCCCTACTCCGGGACGAGTTTCGGCGTGCCGGCCAACCTGCACATTATCGGGACAATGAACACCGCGGACCGTTCGATTGCGCTGCTCGATACCGCCTTGCGCCGCCGGTTCACCTTCCGCGAGCTGATGCCTGACGTTGAAGAGCTGCGGCGGGCGCTGGCGGCGCGGCAGCTTGATGCCGCAAATTTCGACGGGATCGATCTGTGCAAGCTTCTGCGCACCCTAAACGAGCGGATTGAGTATCTTTTCGATCGGGAACACCAGATCGGCCATGCTTACTTCACCGGTTGCACGACCCGCGCCGATGTGGACGACGTTATGCGCCACAAGGTCATCCCGCTTCTGGCGGAGTACTTTTACGAAGACTGGTCAAAGGTTGCCGCAGTGCTCGGCGATGGTGAAGGTGCCAACGGCTCCCGTTTCCTCGAATCCAGACGGTTGGCGGCGCCAACCGGCTTCGCCGATGATGATCTGGGGGGAGACAAGCGGCGTTGGAGCGTGAAGACCAGCTTTGATTTCTCGGACTTCGCAGCTTGATGCCCGCCTACACGGTTCGTGAGTGGGAAAAGCTTGCTTATGGCGAGGCCGAGGGTCAGATCGCAGTGCATCATGCCGACCGACTGGCGGGGCTGGCGGCCCGATCGGCTTTCGCCGGACGCGGCGGCAGTGGGGTGCTCGAGCATGGCAGGAACGCGTTGCGTGCCCGCGGCGTAGTCGGGATTCTGGCCGCGGGCGATGCAAGCCTAGAGATCCTGCCAAAGATCGATGTGGCGCCCGGTGAGACACCCGATCGCCAGAACGCCGCAACCCGGAAACGCCTAGTGCATATGCTTGCCATAGCGCTTGATCTCAAGATCGACCTCGGTGTCATTACCGATCTCGCCTGGCAGCGCGAGACGCTCCTGGAAGTCTTGATCCGCATCTTTTGCGACAAGCTGACCGAGACTCTGCGTAAGGGCATGCCGCGCCGTTATGTCGGGAGCGAAGAAGCCTTGCCGGCTTTGCGTGGCCAGCTCGACGTGAACCGTCAGTTCACCCGTCATGCGGTCAATCCTTCACGCCTCGCCTGCCGTTTCGATCTTCTATCGGAAGACACGCCGCTCAACCGGATCATGAAGGCGGCAGTGGTTCACCTGTCTCGCCTCTCGCGGCGCAGCGCCAACCAGAAGCGCCTGCGCGAGCTGGCGTTCGTTTACGCCGACATCGCCGATGTTCCGGTTCCGGCTCTGCGATGGGACGAGGTCGTCATCGACCGGACCAACCGGTCGTGGCGAGAGCTGTTCGCCATGACACGTCTCTTCCTGCATGGCCGCTACCAGACGACGACAGGCGGAACGGGTGAGGGAACCGCGATGCTGTTCGAGATGAACGCACTGTTCGAAGAATATATCGGACGGCTGATCGCTCGCGCACTGGCGGGAACTGGACTTACCGTTTCGCTCCAAGGTGGACGCCTGTTCTGCCTCAGCGCGCAGGACAGCGAACGTGGGCTGTTCCAGACCAAGCCCGACATCTTGATCCGCAGGGGTGGTACCGTAACCCATGTCATCGACACCAAGTGGAAGCGGATATCCTCGCGGATCGATGATCCCAAGCAAGGCGTCTCGCAGGCCGACGTCTATCAGATGATGGCCTATGCGCAGTTGTATCGTGCGCCTCACCTCACACTACTATATCCGCACCATCCCGGGTTAGGCGACGAAGAGGCTATTCATGCCCGACACCGAATTACCGGCCAAGAAACCATCCTAGCGACCGCAAGCTTCGATGTGGCCGACGGCGAGGGTGTGCTTGATCGACTCAAGCGGTTGCTAGTTGATGATGAGTTGCTGCTGGCACTTGATCGCCAACAGACACCAGTCAATTCTTGATGGAACTTCAGATGGTGGATCGGGAGGGATAGGTTGGCATTCAAGGAAAAACGGTACTTCTTCGCGGTGGGCCAAAAGAGTTTCGAAGCCGGTTCGAGCGCGAACCATTTTTCCACGGTCGTACCGATCGCGGACGCAAGCGGAGAAATTGTTAACGATCGGCAGGCAGAGTTTCCCAACCGTGGTCGGGCGTGGTGGATGCTGCGCGGCGAGGCGCGCGTAACCTATGCCCCCCCTGGATGTCTGATCATGGCCGGGATCGAGGATGCGATTGACCTCTCTTCTTCGCCCGACAAAGACATCTACCAGCTTCTGCAACCCACGCTTCCTGGTCCGAAGGACCTCATTGAGATCGTGACGCCGGGCTCGGGGGTCTCAGATCCGAATGAGTTACTCGACGATTTCCGGATGCGCTGCGACCATGAGCCCACGCGGCACGTCTTGGTCCGGATCGGCGACAACCTATATGGGCCGCTGAAAGTCGAACTCGACAGGCCGGAAAACGATCGCCTAATTGAGCCAGAGTTCCGTTTGACCAAGCCGGTTGCGCCGCACACTGTCTATATGATTGCTGCGCGCGATGCGGAGGGGCGCCCTGGCCACATCCGACACAGGGTTGTCGTACAACGTGATGCCAGCAAGCCTAACGATCAGTTTGGGCACACCGTGCAATACGAAGCAGTGACAGGTGCGCTCTATGAAGAACTGCGGGAGGGGGCTGATGAGGTCGACATTGTCTCCCTGCAAGATGCTGTTCGCCAGATTTCGAGAGATTTCCTGTCCCGGCGTGAACGGCGCGAGTTCCTGGACCGGTTGGGCCGGTTTGCTGAAGAGGCGCAGTCTTCCCCAACAGTGACCGCACGTGTCCAGCACTTCCTGGATACCCAGGGAAAGGAACTAGATGCGCTGGACCAAATATTCGACGTCCTACTTGCGGATGAGAGCTTCAAGCCCAGGATCGATCAGGCGGTCACCGCCGAGGTAGAGCGACGCGTGGACGCCCAAGCTGCGCAAATCGACGCGCGGGCAAAAGAACGTATTGCTGAACTTAGCACTAGGTTGGACAAGCTCAAGGCCGAATATGAAGTCGAAAGCGAGAAGTCCGAAGCCGAGAAGGTGCGCCGCCGCAAGACCCTCGAAGCCGAATTGGAGGCAATGAGGGAAGTCGCGGAGCAGGAACTCAAGGAGAGGCGAGAGGAACTGGGCCGTCAGGAGGAGTTGATCAGCCAGAGCCTTGAAGCGGTTGCGAGCCGACTTGCGAGCGACCGCACTGGGCTGCTCAACGACTATCTTGCATTGGAGCCACTCCTTCGGCGGTTGGGGCTCGGTGGGAAGACGAATTCCGACGAGCGGCCGGAACTTCCGTCAGGATCCAAGACGTCGACGCCTACCCTGAGGTTGCCCGACTTCCCCGTTGTTGGTTCGAATCATGCTCCGCTACCGGAAGAGGACTTCTTCGATAGGTTTGTGTCACATGTCGGGGAATGCGGATTCGTTTTCGACCCCCATGATCTTCTGGCGTTCCACCTTTCAGCGAAAGAACAGGCACCGGTTATTCTGGGAGGCGTATCGGGTTCCGGAAAGTCCTCTCTGCCAGTCCTGTATGCGGAAGCCCTTGCCGGACTTGGGTCGGACAAAGGATTCAAGGCGGTGGATGTGAACCCATCCTGGACCAGCCCTTCGGACCTTCTCGGCTATACCGATGCGTTGGAACAACGATTCATTCCGGCGGCATCCGGAATGTTGAACCAGATCATCCTCGCTTCCCACGCGCGTAAGTCACTTGGGTCTTCTGCCCCAGTCTACATGGTGTGCCTCGAGGAACTCAATCTCGCTCAGCCAGAACACTACCTCGCGGACATCATTCAGGCGATATCGCGTGCGCCGGGAAACCAATACATCAGCGTATTCGATCAGCATGCGGTGCGGATCGACGATCCGTTCAGACCATTCGCGCAAGTCGAGCTCTCACCAAATCTGATCATCGCGGGGACTGTGAACTTCGATGAAACGACGCGGCCATTGTCTATGCGCCTCTTGGATCGCTGCAACCTTATTGAGTTTGCGGTCGATGAGCGTTTGCCCGTACTTGGTATGGCCGCGCAGGCAGGGTCGCACAAAGTCGATGGCCAACCAGTGCTCCAATCCGATAGGGATCGGTGGATGCGGAACACAAACGTACCCGCCCGCGCGATTGAGCTGTTGGGTGAGATACAACCGGAACTGAACGATCTCGGTTGCGGATTAACTCACCGCCGCCTGACCTCGATTTGCCGTTTCGTGGCAAACGCGCCCGAGCGTCTGTGCAGCTTCGATCAAGCATTCGACATGCAATTGAGTCAGCGCATCTTGCCTCAGATCCGCGGGCTCTATCGTCCGGGTGCCTTGGAAGCTGTCCGTCGATTGTCGGACAAGCTCGAAAAGGCCTGCGATGTGCCAAGGACTCTTTCCGCCATCGCCCGACTTGAAGCTGATGCGCGCGCTTCAGATGATATGTTCCTTGGGGACGAATGACAAAATTCATCATCTTCTCTGGTCGCTCCCCTCTGCTCGAACTACCTCTCGGGACAACTGCGGGTGACAATAGCTTCGAGGTACAGGAGACTGCCCGTATCGGCTTCGAGGTCGATGACTTCGATGAGCGCGTGCCCTATCAGGTGATGATCGGGGATATGCCCCTGGCTGAAGAGCCCCAGGAGCATCGCACTTGTCTCCGCTGGCCGGCGTCGCCCTATTTGGATGGGGCTTCCGGCATTACCCCGATCAGCCTTCGCGACAAGGGGAAAGGGATCACTCTTGTGCGATCGCTTGCGCTGGTCGAACCAAGTAAATTGTCCGCAAGAGCCTACGAAATCATGTTCGATGACATGAGGCGCATCAGCGTCGAACTGCTGCTGGACTTGATTTCCAAGTCGCGAAGGGCGCTCTCGCGGCGCGCGCCGCCTCGCAACGGCGGAGTGCGACCTCTCACGGCACGTCTCGAACTGGGTCAGATTCGGCGTTTCTGGCAAAGGTTTTCGTTGATCGTCGCAGCGATCCTCGAAGAGCCGAATGTCGAACTGCGCAACCGTAATGTCATCCGCCGTGCAAAACCCGGAGAAAGGCTGAAAGCTGGCGTCCTACGGCGTTTCGCCCAACAGGGGCTGAGGGCGCGCGAGGCTGTTCGCTCGGGCGGATTGCTAGAGCTTCCGACGGCGATACCCGACCGCGATACCCGGGAGAACAGGGTCATGGTTGGATTCATTGACCTTCTCCAACGCCGTGTGGAGCGGAGCCTGAAGCGCGCGAGGGCAGAGCGCGATATGCGCATTGCCAGACTGCGCAGCTACAGAGCCAACGACACGGCGTTGAAGCGTTTCGTCGAGCGTCGCGAGGAGCCCAAAATCGCGAAGTTGCAGGAGATCATCGAGACTTCTGAGGGGGTGGCGACGGAGATGCGCAGGGCGATCCGCGGTTTCGAAGTGCCGGTCAAACGAATTGGGTTGCAGGGTTTCCTCGAGAGCTTTGACAGTCCGACTTTCCGCAGCCATCCGCAATATTCACAGGCTGGGCGGATGATGCATGCCTTCCTCAATAATTCGTCGATTGTCGTGGAGCAAGGCGCCACCGAAGGCGCTAAGGCCATCGAGACGATCTTCGAGCAATGGGTCTTCTTTCAGGTGTCTGCCGCGATCCAGGCGTCTGGGCTGTCCTGCATTTCGCACAACTCAATATTCGAACCGATCGCGCGTGACCGCTTTTCCGTCGATCTGGATCGGAACGCGGCGATAGTCTTTGAAGGGCCGGACAAGCGGATAGCTCGTCTGCGATATGAACCAACGATTCTTCCTCGCCAAGCAGCGCAAGGCATGGACTCGCTCTACCGCGGACATTCTGCTTCGCCATGGACACCCGACATTGTTCTGGAGATTCTCGTGCCGGGCGCCGATCCGCGTGACTATCGCCTTGCGTACGCCGCGGTGATTGATGCCAAGTACACTACGTCGGGAAACGTGTGGGATCGACTCCATAGCATCGAAAGGTATCGGGAAATAAGGAGTGTCGATACCGACAGCCAGATTACCCGGCAAGTATGGATAGCGGCGCCGATTGCAGCTTCGCTGCAACCTCGCGACGATGCAGTCACCTGGTCCTTGGAGGGTGAAGTGGGGGCGGATCCGCTTGACGTTATCCTCGGCGTCATCGGAGCGGATCCGGCCGATCCACTTGAGACCGCAACGATCTTCAAGGCCCTGATCCTGGGCTTTTTGCAGCATTCCCTTGAGTTTTCAAGGGCTGCAGGTTCTGAGAGGCGGCCCCACTAGGGCACGTTCAGGAAAAGTGGGTGCCGGTTTTCCGGTTCGAACGTGCGACCGCCCAAAGACAGGACCATGCGTTTTGATTCCATCAGAAGGTGACTTGTTCTGGGGCACTGACTTCTGCAAGGCGCCCAACCGGTTATTGCCTGCGTAGGCGCGGCGGCCGGTAGAGAGTTCAAGAGGTCACGCCATTCTTGCGCTTCATTCGGTCTAGCGCCCGGCGGGCGAGCGCTTCATAGTCCCGCTGTTGCCTGGCCCACGCGCAGACGTCACCTGCGGCCGCGATCTCTGCTTCCAACCAGTCGCCGCCGTGTTTGGGCACCCTCGGCATGGCACCCCCGCGCATGATCGCTGCCACCACCGACCCGAGATACGAGTGCCTCACGACCACTTGAGGCTCCCGGCGCACTCCGACCGATCCGGTGGCGAGCTTCTGGATGACCTCGTCCGCCTCCGGTTGCGCCTTCGCCCAGGCTAGAACGCCCTTACCGGCCCGTTCGATCTCGGCGCGCAATGCTTTTGGCGTTGGCGGCAGTGGTTTGCCCGTTCGCGCGGTTGCCAACACGGCATTGACAAAATTCGCCCGAATTTGCCGGATACGTTGCTCCTGCTGTGCTTTCGCCGCCGGCTGAACCCGACTGTTACCGGTTGCGCGGCTCTTCGAGAGATTAGCGCGCAAAGCGGCGTATTCGCGCCGTGTCATCGCCCACACCAGCGGCCCGCCCGCCCGTTCGATTTCCCGCGCCAATCCATAGGACATCGTCTTGGGGATTTCGATGAGGTTGCTGCGGCTCGCGATCACCTGTTTGAGGAACGCCAAAGCTTCGGGAGAGCATTGGTCCATGGCACCGCCCCGGTTCTGACCGGGCGCTCCCCTTCGGCGCTTCGGTTCCCCCGAAAACCAGCCCGACCCCCGCCGGACCACGGTACTGCCACCCAGATATGTCCCTCTTCCCATCCTCTCTTCTCCCCTCTCACCCCACCGGCTCGACCCGCTGGTGTTCGCATCTCCTTGGGCAGGGTTCAGTCAACGAACCCGTACTTCGCCCGATGCTGCGCGAGGTTGGCGGCATGCAGCGCGGTCAACCCCTGCAGGCGCATGCTTTCGACTGGTCCCAGGGCGGCGTGGGCCTCGTCGCTGAGCGCAGGTGAAACGAGCGCCGCCCCGTCATCCGCAAAGCTGACAAGCCCCCTGTCGAATGCGGCGTCCCACAGGGCCGAGAGCAGCAAGCCGTTGTGAACGTCGAGGCGCTGAGCATCGCTGTCGCACTCCGCCCAGGCAACGATGTGGGAAGCACGGAGCAGTGCCGTGTCGGTGATGCCGGTCAAGGGGCACTGGCCACCCCAGTATTCAAGCAGCGCGTCGCGAAACAGGTCCTGCCCGACCCGCTGCACGACAAGCCGTTCGGCCTCGGTCGTTCTGGGCAGTGCTGCGGTCTTCTTCTGGAATTCGCGCAAAGGCGCGTCGGGCAGGCTGACGCCAAGACGATAGGCGCGGTCGACGGCTTCATGGAGTTCGCCAAGCCGGGCAAACACCCAGGCCGGCCTGTCCAATCCGGCGGACGTAGCCGTGGGCGGCCCCAGTTCGGCGGCCACTCCGGGATGAGTGACGGCGAGGAACCACGGACCCTGCGATCCGCCTCCGGCAATCCACACCTCGCCATGTGCCGTCGTCGAGCCGAAGCCGAGCCATCCGCCCCGCTGACCCAGTTCGCGTCGAAAGCCATGATCGCTCGCCGCCTGTTGGGCTTCGCTGCGCACCACAAAGCCGGGCGGGTTCTCGATCATCACATCCCCATCGCCGTGAATTCGCCGTTGGCCTCCATGCGGTCCCAGGCATCGAGGACGAGGCGACGGGTGCGGTATTCGCCGTATTGGCGGATTTCCTTTTCCTTGAGGACGCGGAAGGTTTCCGAAGGGTAGTCGGGGCCCTTCACGTCGGCGGGGTCGAGGATGTAGCGCAGCTCGTCGCGGGTCAGGCCGTAGGCGCGAGCGTAGAAGGCGTCGAGATCGGCGCGCAGGAGGGCGCGGCGGTCCTCGTCCCAGGCGAAGGGCGGGCCGTCATGGCCCAGATCGCGGGCGAAGGGAGCGAGGCTGTGCGAAGTGTAGGTGAGTTCCAGCACCTTCGGGGTGACGAAGGCTAGGCGCGGTTCGGTGTAAAAGTCGGGTGGCAGGACAGGAATTTGGCGCATCGTGAAATACTTAAACGATGTGCCTCCAACTTTCTGACGCGCAGCGAAGTCGGTGGCCAGACTACAAAGGTTTGCGTAGAGGCCAGCAGTCAAAGCTGCGCCAACATCTGGCATCATCAGTAGGAATTTATCGTTGCATGCAACCCTTGGCAGGATGCAGGAAATAAGCGTTCTCTGGTTGGTGGCATTGGTGATATCTCTCCACCCAAGAACCCACTGATGAGACCAAGCTTTCTCTCGTAGTCTTGATGTTAGTGCTTCTTCAGAGATCCAGTAGCGCGGCGTCACCTCAAAATTTGGGTCGCTCAACAGTTCGCTGGGAGGAGAAGGAATCTCTCGGTAGTCTGCGTCCGTGCGTTCCTTCGCGAGAGCGAAGTCACCGTATCGGTGATCATAGATCGTCACCATTTTCGCTTCATAGAATGGAACAAAAAGGTTGGGGGCCTTATCCCCAGTTGCCCGCACCCAATTTGCTCCCTCGCGGTGAAAACCTGCAGCTTCAAGATCAGAAGCCGTGCGGAACAAACTGCTGTCATTGGCCATGTGGAACATGGCCATGAAGTTCACCCCCCATAAATTGCCGTTTGCTGCATTACTACCGTCCATCAGCACGGGAACATTGGCGTAAATCTTCGCGGTCAGTTCAGCGTCTGAGCGGGAGCGAAACACAGATGCAGTTTTTGTGTTGGGGTTGATCGCTGCAATCTGTTCAGAAGAAAGCGTGAATCTTCGCTCGGGGTCGGCCAACTGCGAGGGTTGCGTCAAGAAGAAAGCAAAGCCAGCCTTGCTCTCTTGGCGGCCAATGGTCAACAAACAGAACTTTACCCGAAAGTAAACGCCAGGAAATATTCTTTCGCGGTTCTCGAAGTCGATCAATTGCGAAAGGCGTTTTTCCGAAACCAAGCTCGCAAAGAACGGCGCTGTCGTAGCATCGGTCGCAATTCCGGTCGGCAGAATGACTCCGGAGCGCCCTCGATTATTTGGCAGGTGAGCAAAGAGCTCCGCAAACAACGCATAGGTGTTTACGTCCCCAGTTCCACTAAGTGGAAAGCGCCCGCCATCCTCACCGGCCACTCGAACGAAAGCTGAGGTCGCCTCCGACAAACGCTTCTCAGTTTCAAAGTCCTGGAACAGCCTGTGCTTTGCGGAACCCGGCTCAGACAGCGCAAGAGCCTTTATCAATCTGTCTCGGACAGCTTTGTTGGATGCATTGGCGATCGCGGCATCGCGGGCAGCAAAGAACTCCTTTTCCTGCAGTTTGATCCGTTCCCACGGCGGGTTGCCCAGCACGACGTCGAACCCGCCGCGCTGCATCACATCTGGGAACTCCAGTGGCCAATGCAAGGCGCGGGCACGGCGGGCGGCTTTGGGCGCGTCAAGCATCGCCTGCCGGGTCTTGCCCTGATTGAGGGCTAGCCAGAGCTCTTCAGTCGTCGGCACGGTGCGGGCCGATGCCCCCGCCGGCGCGCCGCCAACCTTGGGCAGCAGGAAGGCCGCCACATAGAGGTCCGCCGCCGCCTTGGCGCGGACAAAGGTCTGCCCCTTGCGCAGTTCCTTGAACCGCTTGGCCTTGGCGCCGATCTGCTCGACCGTATCCTCGGGCAGGTCGCGGAACCCAGAGAAATCCAGCGCCAAAGGTTTCATCGCGGGCATCGTCGCCTGACCAGTACCGAAGTCGAACCCGCCCTGCCCCGAAGTCGCGGCGCGGTTGGCCTGCAGGTAATATCGTGCGGTATCCTTGTCGTCGCCGGTCAGCGGCTTGTATGCCGCATCTGGTATGCCGTCCTGCAGCACCTGCAGGTCGAACACCCCCAGCAGCGCATCTCCGCAGCGGATCTGCGCGTCGAAAAAGCCGAGGGGGAGGCCGGGGTCCACCGTCTCGATCCAGAGCGCGACCTTGGTCAGCTCCACCGCCATCGGGTTGCGGTCCACCCCATGGATGCAGCAGCGCGCGACATCGCGCAGCGCATGGCGGAAATCGGCGAGCGAAGGCGTGCCCTCGGCCCGGATGCGCGCCAGCCGCGTGGCGATGCGGCGGGCGGCGGCCAGAAGGAAGTGGCCCGAGCCGCAGGCTGGGTCGATGACCGAGAGCTTCAGAAGTGCTTTGGCGGGATCGTCCGCCTCGGCCTCGGTCTTGTCGAGCACGGGGTCGAGCGCAGTGTCGAGCAGCGCCTGAACGAGGCTGTCGGGCGTGTAGTAGGAGCCGGTGGTCTTGCGCTGGTTGCCCTTGGTCTCCACGCCTTCGGCAAAGTAGAATGTCCGACCGTCGCCGCTGATCCTTGGCGTGAGCTCCAGCAAGCCTTCATAGACCGATCCGAGTTCTTCGGTCTCCATGTCGCGCCAGTTGACCGGCACCAGCGTGTCGCCTTCTCTCAGCCAGGAAAGCCGGTAGATCGCCTCCATCAGCGCGCGGTTGGGCAACGGAACCTTCTCGAGGTCCATCATCATCACGGACCTGAACAATCCGCCAAGGCCCGGCAGTCCGAGACGCCGGTTTCCATTGCGCAGCGCTGCAAAGGCGACAAGCAGGCCCTGCCAGCGGTCGTGATGCGTGTCCCACGAGGTTCGCCGGACGGCATGCTCGCGCAAATGGGTCAGGGAGTAACCCTCGGCATAAAGCTGCCGCGCCGATGCCGGTGCGTTCGGGCCGTGCAGCAGGCCGCGGTCTTCTGCCACGAGCAAGAAGATCAGGCGATAGGCAAGGTGCAGCAACTGGCTGAAGTATTCATCCAGCGCCAGATCACCCGTGAGAATGCGCGAGCGGAAATCGGCATCTTCGAGAAACCCGTTGCCGAGGGCCAACAACGCGACCTCGAATTCCTTGCCCAGTCGGTCTCGCGCAGCAACACCTTCCTTCGCGCCCGCCTCCCGCCATCGCTCCAGGGCACAATCGGTGACCGGAGCAGATGGCACACCGAAGCGCGAGACGTGGACCAGAAGCCAGAGCGCCGCAAAATCGGCAAAGGCCTCGTCCTCGAACATTTGCCTGAGATCTGCCTCGATATAGGCGGGCCGGGTCAGGCTCTCGTTGTCACGCACGAGCCGCAGCTTGTCGCCGTTGCAGCAGAGCCCCCAGAGCGCTTCTTCGCTGGCATTCAGCCAATCCTGGATTGCGGAGGCAGCCGAGCGCTTCCGCCCGTCGCCGGGTAGATGTTCGCTGGCCCGGTCCAGTTCATCCGACGGCGGGACGACCACCACCGGCACGCGCCCGCCGAGAGCCTCCAGGGTAACCGCGTAGACCTTTTCGCCCAACACCCGCGACCCGACGCGTGCGACGTCGTGAAACCCGAAGACCTGCTGCAACAGGTCTTGGGCGAACTTGTGGGCGGCGGCGACAGACGGCGTTGCGGAGGCGTTCAAGTCCTGAGACAGCACCTGGCCGATGCGGAAGTAGCGCGCGATCTCGTCGCGCAGCGTCAATCCCTTTGGCACCTGATAGTCGGCCTCTTTCTGGCCGTCGGCCTCGCGCAACGCAATGCGCGACAGCATTGCCGGGGCGATCAGCGAACCCTCGACGCTGAGCGCGTCGAACGCGAGGGATGGTGTTTTGCGACGCCGGGCCATCTCAGAGTTCTCCCGGAACCAGGACGAACAAACCGATGACATCCGACGGCAGGACCGGCTCCACGCTGACCCGGGACACGTGAACGCCTGTCTGGCGCACCCTCTCGTGGTCCGCTGCGAGCTTGTGCGCCCTTTCGCGCGCGAAATCGGCCACCGTTTCCCCAAGCGCAGCACGGATACGCTCCAGGGCTGCGGACGTGAGCCGATCCCTCGCACCCGGAGCAAGGTTGCCTGTCGCAATCTCTTCGAGGAGGGCGCGAGCGTCTTCGCCGGTGGAAAGCACTTTTCCCCCATTGTCGAAGGCCATGGCATTGGCCTCTTCGACCAGCAGCAATTGCTCACGGCGACCATGCACCGTGAGTTTGAAGCGCAAGCGCAGCAGGGCCACCGTCGTTGCGACGTCGACGCCAGGGCTTGGCCACGCGCCCAGACGGCCGAGAGAAGCGTCGGCGGAACCCGGATCCAGCGCGCTTTCCAGAAGCGCCTCGGCAAGGACCGACGGAAGCGGATGGCTGCGGAGCAGAAGTTCGGTCCTGGGCAGTATCGGCTCGTCAAACACCACTCGCGTCGATCCTTCGAGCCCGCGCGCCGCAAGACGCTCGGCAATTCCCGACGGGAGTTCGGTCAGCACGGCCTTGTAGACCCGGCCGTTTGCCATCTTCTCCAGAGGGGCATTGAAGCGGATCATCGCCCGGTCGACGAAGCGGCGCACTTCTGCGCTGTCGCCCAGCAGTTCCTTCCAACGGTTCCACTCCGGCGCCACTTCTTCGGGCTTGATGGCGTTCTGGGCAAAGCGTGCGCGCGATACCTTCTCGCCCTCTTCTGCATCCCGCCACCGCGTTTCGATCGCGAGAGTGTCTGCCGCAAAATCAAAACTCATCTGTCGCTTGAGCTCACGCCCCTTGCGCAGCAGGACGGCGTTCATCAACGCGCCCGTGATCGCGCCGCGCTCTTCAGGCAGGGGCACGGTCACCCCGGTCGCCCGTCTGATCGCTTCGGCCTTGCGCAAAATCACGTCCAGCACGGCGCCATCGATTGCGCTGTCAGGCGAATAGATCAGGACGGATCGGACCAGGCTTGCCGGTTGCCCGAAGCGGTCGACCCGCCCTTCACGCTGCTGATGCCGTGTGGGGTTCCACGACAAATCGTAGTGCACCACCGCGTCAAACAGGCTTTGAAGGTTGATGCCTTCGGACAGGCAGTCCGTGGCGACGAGAAGCCTCTGATCGTCGTCGGCCATGTTCTCCACGCGCTCGCGACGCTCATCCGGGGTAAGCGCGCCGGTGACCACTTCGACCCGGACTTTCGGGAATGCCGTCTTGAGGGCCGTCCCGACGTGGTCTGCTGTCGCGAGATAGCGGCAGAACACCACGGGGTTCGAGCCGTCCGCGATCAATGGCCTCAATATCGTCTTCAGCGTGTCGAGCTTTGGATCCGCTTCGCCAGCCAACCGCTCTGCTTGTGCGATGAGACGCAGCAGTGGATTGCTGTCATCCATACCGGCTGCTGGTTCTATGTCGACGGCGTCCTCGTCCTCGCCGTCTTCATCGAAGACCTGTTCAGCCAGCTTGTCCCCATCAGCCGCCATGCGGTTGCGCAGCGTGCTCGCCGCAGCTGCGGGAGACGACCCCACGCACCGCATCAGGGCGAGCGTACCCCAAAACGCGAGCCGACGCTGCCGATCATCTGAGCCCGCGCCTTCAACAACCCCCAGACAGTAATCCAGCACGGCGTCGTGGAAGTCTTGGTGCGCGCCGTCCAGCCTGTAAGGGTGCTCGGCTGTCTCATGTCTGGGAAATGCGCGTTCCTCGCCCCAGTCCTTGCCTACGATATCGATGCGCCGCCGCTGCACGAAGTGCCGCGCGAGACGAATGCGCGTTCTTTCATCGTCGGTCCGCCCAGCTCCGAATTCCGGATCAAGCAGGCTCAGCAACCGATCAAAAGCGTCCTCGTCACCGCTGTGCGGCGTCGCGGTCAGGAAGACCATGTGCCTGTCGGACTTCTCGGCCAGGCGGCTCAACATGGCGAAGCGTTGTTGGCGGCCAAGATGCGTACCAACGCAGGCGTGGGCCTCATCGACCACAACCAGATCCGGGCAGGATCGAGCAAAACTCTCGCGCCGGCGATCCGCCTTGATGTAGTCGAGACTAACGACGGTGAATGGAAGCGCGTCGAACAGCGTTTGCGATGCGGGAAGCCCCCGCTCAAGGCGCGCCGCAGAAGCCGACGTGACCGCTACCGCGTCGATGTCGAACTTCTGTTTGAGTTCGTTGGTCCACTGCTCGACGAGATGTGGCGGACACAGAACCGACAGACGATCCGCCTCACCGCGATCCATCAGTTCCCGCAGGATCAACCCGGCTTCAATGGTCTTTCCGATGCCGACGTCGTCGGCGATCAGTAGTCGCACGGTCGGCAGGCGCAGCGCCATCAAGAGCGGTACGAGTTGATAAGCTCGTGGCTCGAATGCCAACCTGCCGGCCGACCGGAACGGTCCGGCGCCTCGGCGCATCGAAAGGTGCAGGGCATCCGACAGCAACCGCGCAGCGTCCTGGGTCGCGATCTCGTCCGGCGCTGGCAGATCAAACCGCGCCGCGACGACTGGCTCCAGCTCGAGTTCAGGAAGAAGCAACTGGATATCGGCCTCTGATCCGGACAACGGCCTCAGGCGAAGCCAATCCGGTTCGGGCGACGGCAATGAAACCCATTCGCGCCCGCGGGCCCGGACGAGATCTCCCGGGGTGAAGTCCACCATCAGCCGTTGGTCCTCAGCAGTTCGACAAGAAGGCTCGGCGGGGCTTCGCCCGGAACGTCTGGTAGATCCACAATCATGAAACCTTTGGCTTCCAGAGCACCCTTTGCGTCCACGTCCGGGGGTATTTCGGTGGCAACGACCATTTGGCTCCGCCACACCATCGAAAACTCACGCCCATTGATAGAGACCGGCCGGTCGTCGGGCTGCGGCAAACGCCATCGTTCTAAGGCCGCGATCCAGCCGCCATCCGGTCGACTGGAATTCGCAGCGACCTTGCGGACTTCGCATCGGGCCAGCCTAAGCAGGATCCGAAGCACATCCTCGTCAGTTCGATCGATGAGTTCGTGGTCGGGTTGGTTGTAGTAGGACAGAAGGCAGCGATAGCAAGCCTTGACGCACTTGGCGTCAGGCTTCTCGGTCAATAGGCTCGGATCGCCGGCGTCAATCGCCTCGGCGATATTGTCGTAGTGCATGAGCTCAAGTGCTGCGCGTGCGACGTCCGCCAGTGCCCGTGGTTCGCTGAGAAGTCTGCCGAGGACACCGGCGCCACCTTCCGCAGCCTCGTATAGAAGGATCGCTTTGCGGTTGTCTCGTGTGGGGGTCGGCTCGGTCAGCGCCTCGCTCTCTTCAAGCTGGAAGACAAGATCGAGCCCGCGCGCCAAGGCATGCTGCAATGTGGCCATCACTTCGGCGGATGGCATCTGTCCCGCAAGCCGCAGCAGCGCCGCGTTCTTGTGATCCTGAACAATTGGAACCACACGCTGGCTGGCGGGTTGGTCCGGAGGTGAGCTTTCGTCGGTTTCATCCGCGTTGCCGACCCAGCTCCCTGTGGCAGGATCTATCTTGAACCCAAGGATCGCCTTGTCGCGGCGACGCCGCAACCCCTTGTTCACACGACTGATTTCGGTGCCGTTGGCATAATCGAGTTGAAGGACTATGCCGTCCGGGTCATTGGCCGTTGCGGATACCACGTCCATCGCGCCTTCTCGAACCGGCCACGAGAACAGTGTCTGGATCTCGTAGCCCCGCCTCTGTCTTTCTTCGTCATTTGCTGTGATCCGTTCAGCGAGTTGTGTCTCGACATTGTCGATGCGCAACACGTTGCGAATGGGATGGGAACCGCCCATTGAAGCCCCGCACGCATGGCATCGCTCGGGCTCTGCCCGATGCGCCGCGCCGCAGTTATCGCAGACATAGAGAGTATCAGTCGCAAGCCGACCACTTTCTCGGGTGTTCAGGCCAGCAGGGAGCCGGGCTTTGTGCACGCGATAGGCGCGCCCTTCGTGATAGATGAGGCTCCCCGGGCCAAATTCTGCAATCGCCAGGAACCGCGCACGTTGCAGAAACGCACCCTTGCCGCCCTGATAGCCGCTGGATGGCACGAAGGCATAGAGTGGCAGACGCGGGAAGTTGTACCCGGGCAGGAAGCCTTCGGTTGCCAGGTATCGGTAGGAATAGAAATCGGATGTTCCATTGGCACTGCCCCGCTCAAGAAGCGTGATTTGCTCGCTGGCCTGCGCGTGTTGGATCTTGGCCTGTCGTCGTTCATCAGCGCCGAGCCCGAACTGTTCGGACCGCTTGTTGGCTTCCTTCAATTGTGCATGGGCGCTGGAATAGAGCTCGCGCCACCGCCGAAAGGCTGCGGAGAATTGCGAAAATGCACTCTCCGCCGTGTCATCGGCAAATCTCACAAGATCGCTTGCCCACGGTTCTGAACCGGCAGGCAGTTCATCGGCGATGCTCTCCAAGACCCGGATCATCGGCGCCTTGGCCGCGGCTGCGACTTCGTCCGCCGCGAAGACGTGCGCAATGCCCCTTGCGACCGGCAGTTCCTCGACACCGACATCTAGAATGTGAGGAATGTCTGGCGGCAGTTCGTCTGCAAACGCGCGCCCCGCCTCGGCGAGCCAGATCGCATGAAGATGTGCTGTGACAAGGTCGCGGTTTGCCAGATCCAGTGCAGGCGGCCGCACAATGCCGCTGACCATCTCGACTGGCCGACTGAAATAATACTGATCGTGCGGGCTCTGGGCCGCGCAGTAGGTCACTACGAGGGCCGCCTGCCCGGAACGTCCTGCGCGGCCGGATCTTTGTGCATAATTTGCCGGGGTCGGCGGCACATTCCGCAGATAGACTGCATTCAGCGCAGAAATGTCGACGCCGAGCTCCATAGTGGGAGAACAGAAGAGAACGGGAAGGAAATCATCGGGCTCACCTTCTTTTCTGAGGTCTTCCTTGTGTTCGATCAGGTTCTTCTGGTCATCTTCGCCCCAACGAAAGCGCCATTCGCGCCATTCTCGTCGCTCGGCATCAACCTGGGCAGTGTGCTCTCGTCCCTCCAGGCCGAAGAGCCCATCTCCCCCGTCCAGCAGCGCCTGCGCGAGAGTGGTGTAGAGATCCGTGAAATAGGAGTTTGCGCTTTTTCCGTCTGCCCTACCGACCGACGGCTTCAGTCTGACTGCACTCGCCTCAAGCTGCCACCCCGGCACATCGAATGCTGTGTTGATTTGGCGGACGAGCCCGTAGGTCTCGGCTGCTGCAAGCAAACCATGAACGAGAGCCAGGTACTCCTCTGATGAGAGCCGCCTCCCCCACAATTCCGCCTTTACCAACCTGCGCGCCAACCCGCTCCTTGGCCCCCCGCGTATGATGAGTGGTTCGTCTCTCGCTTGGGTCTGTTGGCGCCGCGGCGCATCAATCAGGAGCGCAGCCCCGGTTCGAGGCTGCTCGCTGCGACCGATCGACCACGGGTCGCGAAGGTACTGCCGCGACGCGTTGCCCACTGTCTCAAGGAAACCGTACTCCAGGGCTTCAGCTGTCACCGCCAATCCACCACGGAGGGTGTGCATAAGTTCTGTCAAGGCGTTCTTGCGCACCTGTGGCGTGGCCAACCGCAAGATCTCGGGGGCGCCCTCGAAAAGCTCATCATCTGCCACCAATTCGTCAAGAGACACATAGGTGGCGTGAATGAGGCCAGTGTCTTCAAGGTTTGGGTTGGTAAAACGCCAACCCCGCCTTTGATCGGCCCATACCCGATGACTTAGCACGCGCGTCAGCGTTCGACCGGCGTCCTGCTGTCCTACGCCTTTGGCATTTGGATCCGCCATCCACTCGGTCCGACGCGCAACATTTTCGGGCGTAAACCTCAGGACATTCTGAACGGCGCGCCCAAACTGGTCATCGGACAACCCTTCCGGTCCCGCCGCTTTCACTGCCGCGAGAATGGCGGCTCGAAGCAGCGAAACGAATTGCGTGTCGTTGAAATGACCCGCCTGGAGTGCCGCATCCTGACGGTTGTCCGTGAAGCCGAGGAGTTTGCGCTTTTTTTCCTCGACACCGCTGTATGGGTTGTTCATCCAGTGCAACGCACTGCCAACAAGGAGCGTCGTGGCCGAGCTTCGCCCTTCTGCGGAAAGACCCGCCAGCTTGTTGATCTCGCGCGCTTGGACGGCCGGTTGATCCTTGCAGGCCAGGCAAAAACGGAACTTGCCTGGGATGAACCAGAATTCGTGACCCGCGACACCTACGTGCCCTTCTGCACTCACGCGCATCCGCTGTGGCTGCTGCTTGCGACGGCCGCTCTTGATGCGGACGTCGTTCGCGGTGAAATCGAGCCACTCCTCGGGATAATCCTCCGGCTGGCCGAAGAAGGCGAAATCCGGATCGTCGACGGGTATTGGCATGAGATAGCCAGCGACATCCGCCTCATCGTCGTCTTCTATGGGGGTGTCGTCGATCGAGCGCGGCAGTGCGCGAACCATGCCTTCTTTGTTGGCAAGCGCGATGGGATGGTATTCCTGCCCGCAGGATCGACAAAAATGGGTCGAGTAGAGGCGAGCTTCCTTGTCCTCGGGGTCGTATTGCTGGCCATCCAGAGTGACGCGCCGCTGCCCAGGCGCGCGCAAGGTGGCATAGGCTGTCCCCGCACCCGAAATGAAGCGATGAAGTTTGAAGGCCATGAAAGCGCGATCGCCTTCACCTCCACGCTCCTGCTCAGGAAAGCTCATGAGCGTGAGCATTGCCTGTAGATGCTCACGGCACCGGTCCTTGTCCATCTCGCATGCCAAAGCGAGTTCTTCGGCGACTTCCTCTACAGTGCGCGGACGTCGACGGGTTAATCGCACACCGTCCTCAAGCCCGACGGCCAGCTCTATCCAGACGGCAAGCGGATTGCGTCGAAGCTCCTCGTCAGTGAGTTGATTGGGAATGTCCCCGCTAATGAATTCCGCAAGTTGCGGGACAACGTCCGCCACTTTCAGCTTGTCGTCGGTTGCTCGTTTGAGACTTTCGTCGATCACAGCGTCAGAACCGATGTCGGCACCGAACAGTCTTGAGGCGACCTGTGCAACGGCATCCTTCCTGCCCGCTTCGCCTCCTTCGCTCGCCATTGTCGCCGAGGTCCCGATGCAAGTGGGGGTTTTCTCCCGGCAAAGCCGTTCCCGCACCCTCCGGATCAACATCGCAACGTCAGCCCCTTGGCGCCCCCGGTAGGTGTGGAGTTCGTCAAGGACAATGAAATCCAATCCGTCGGCCGCAGCGATTACATCCCTGTCACGCGCATTCTGACGTGTCATGAGCAGTTCAAGCATCATGAAATTGGTAAGCAGAATATCGGGCTTGGCGTTCCTGATGTTGTCTCGTTCTTGCTGCGTCTCCTGTCCGGTGTAGCGCGCGTAGGTCGGCCGAAGATCCAGCGGGAGCTCCGATTGCTCAATGAATTTCTCGAGCTCCTGCATCTGGCTGTTGGCCAGCGCGTTCATGGGATAGACGACAATAGCTTTTGTGCGCGGGTTTTCACCTGCCTTCCGGGCTCTGATCGCCTGATCGATAATTGGAACGAAAAAGCAGAGGGATTTACCGGATCCGGTGCCGGTCGTAACCACGAAGCTCTGCTTTGCGGCGGCCTTTGCAACCGCCTGGGACTGATGCAAATGCAGGGTAAGTCCCTTCCCGCCAACTCGGAATATTTGTCCCGTCTCGGGCGCAATGGAGCCGTCGGCAACGAGATTTTCGATCGTCGCGCCTGAGCGGAAATGGGGATTGATGCTGATAAGGGGCTCAGGCCAGAACTGACGGCTCGCATAGATCGCATCGACCTGCTGTCGGATGTCGTTCGAGCGTATTTGGGTGAATGAGCGTGCGAAACGCTCGTAATCCTCAATCAGCGCATGATCGAGATTGAACACATCCATAAGCGATACCAAGCGATATTCAATTGAGTAACAACCGCCGCAGGCTATCACTGGCGGCAACAAAAGCTAGCCCCCACGGTCTTGCAGAGAATGCTCACGTGGCAGGAGAACGTCCTGACGCTGTCAATTTCGCAGTGTCGCCGTGAACCCAGAGCGCTACTATTGAGGGGCGGGTGAGTGGATTCGGTTCTGATCAATCCCGACACATGCAGGAGCGGTCGGAAGAATCAAACAGAGGTAGGCGATGCGTTGGACGTGAAGACTGCCCACGCCTGCATCATTTCCCGCCGCGCGTCGAGGAGATCGGTGCGGTGGTAGGCGGCTTCGGCGGCGTTGCGGATGGTGTGGGCGAGGGCGCGCTCGGCAAGATCGCGCGGATAGCCGCTTTCCGAGGCCCAGTCCCGGAACGATGATCGGAACCCGTGGGCGGTGGCCCGGCGACCGGGAATATCGCTTGGGACATTGGCGTCGCGCAGGATCTTGCTCAGCGTCATGTCGCTGAGCGGCGTGTTACGGCGCGAGGGAAAGACGAGAGGGCTCTCGGTCCGTACCGCCTTTCTGGCGGCGAGGATTTCCAGAGCGCGGGGTGAAAGCGGAACGCGGTGGGCGGCCCTGGCCTTCATGCGTGAGGTCGGAACGGTCCAGATCGCCTTGTCGAAATCGATCTCGGCCCAGGTCATGCCGCGCACTTCGCCGGAGCGGGCGGCGGTGAGAATGAGGAACTCCAGCGCCTGCTTGCCGATGCTCGGGTTCTCCGTGTGCAACACGTCCCTCACAAAGGCCGGTATGTCGCGCCAGGGAAGGGCAGGGTGGTGCTCGACCCGTTCCCGCTTGCCTGGCTGACGGGCCAAGAGCTTGCCAACCACCCCGACCGGACTGGCCACGACGTAATCCCGCGCCGCGCACCACTTCATCACCGTGTCGCAGCGCTGACGAACCCGGGATGCTGTTTCGGGCTTGTCGAGCCAGATGGGCCGAAGAGCATCGGCAAAGTCCGAGGCTCTCAACTCAGACACCACCCGCGAACCGATCTTGGGGAAGATGTAGCGTTCAAGCGTGTTGATCCACTGATCGGCATGCTTGGGGTTGCGGAACCCGTGCCGGATGTCCTCGAACACCTGCCGGGCCGCTTCCTCGAAGGTGGGAACCTCATTCTCGACCCGCAGCGCTTCCCTTTCGGCACGACGCAGTTCCAGTGGATCGGAACCACCACTAATCACCTCACGCGCTTCAAAGGCCGCCTTGCGCGCCGCGGAAAGCCCGACTTCGGGATACCGTCCCAGTCCCATGTCACGGCGCTTGCCGGTAACCGGTGAAACGTACCGCAGGATCCACTTGCCCGTGCCCCGGACAGAAGACGGGACCAATTGAAGACCCGGTACGGTCCCGTCATAAACCGGCTTGGCCCCGGGGCCGATACGCCGCGCCCTCACGTCTGTCAGAACCGCTCCGCCCATCTCCCAGCCCCACATCCAGCCCCACATTGATGCCGAGATTGATTGAGACAGATTGAAACGTCAAGTGACGACATAGAGAAAAAACATTATCTTTATCAACATATTAAGTCAGTCATTCGAGACAGTTTGAAACGGGCTGAGATCATGAAATGGCAGACTCTATCTCCGCCACTTGCACATTGCAAACCCGAAAACAGGTCCCTCGCGGGGCCTTTTTCTTTATGTGCCAAAGGGGTTTGCAGGGACCATCCGCCCTTCGGAGACTGGCCGACTGCGCGAGATCGGTCTCTGAACGCCCACCGTCTCTTTCCACCCGCCCCTCGCTCTGGGCGAGACGGATTCAAAACCTCCATACATTTCAATGAACTGACGGGGTCGCGTCGCGCCCCTGTTTCGTAGGTTCCGGCGTGTCTCGATGCAGATGGCGACGCGACACGGGCGGCGTGGTCGTTGGTATGTCTTGGGAGTCTTGCGCGAAGTCTCTGATGACAAGAGCAGTTTCCGCCCCTAGCCTGGCGCCATGTCGAACGGGGCCTGGACCGATCAAGAGAACGACCTGATCGTCGCGGATTACTTCGCGATGCTGGCCGACGACATCGCTGGGCGCCCCTACAATAAGACTGTGCACAACCGGCAGCTTCAGGAACGGATCGACCGCACACGCACGTCGATCGAGTTCAAGTACCAGAACATCAGCGCCGTGCTGAAGGGGCTCGGCGAGGACTGGATCCCGGGCTACAAGCCCGCGTTCAACTTCCAGATGACGCTGGTGGATGCCGTGGCGCGCTGGCTGGCGCTGAACCCAGCGTGGCTCGGCCGCCATGCGGGTGCAATAGCGCCGAGCGGCTTGGCCGACGCCGCGCCGATCTGGATCGGTCCACCGCCCACGTTGTCCAACCAGACACCGCCACAAGAGCTCGAGCAGATGCTGCACATCGCTCGCAAATTCGATGTCGCGGGCCGGGACGAGCGCAACCGCGCGCTCGGTAGAGCGGGCGAGGAACGTGTTCTGGCGCACGAACGTTCAACCCTGCGGACGGCAGGACGCGAAGATCTGGCGTGTAAGGTGCGATGGGTGTCACAGGAGGATGGCGATGGCGCCGGCTACGACATCGCCAGCTTCGCACCGGACGGTCGTTCGCGCCTGATCGAGGTGAAAACGACGAATGGCTGGGAACGCACACTCTTCCACATCAGCCGCAACGAGCTGGCTGTGGCCGAAGAGCGCCGCTCGGAATGGTCCCTGTTCCGGCTCTGGAACTTTGCGCGCGAGCCGAAGGCATTCGAACTGCACCCGCCGCTGGATGCGCATGTCTCGCTGTCCGCGACGTCCTTTCAGGCGAGTTTTCATTGAAGCAAGAGGCGGGCAATCGAGAACTGAGCGTGGATTCCAAAGTCCTAAACGCCAAGGAAGCTTGGGGGCTTGGCAAATGTCAGACTCAAGGGAGTGCCCCGGGTTCCTCAACCTCCTCCCGGTTTTGGTAGTGTGCGACGCGGTCGGGCAAATGCGGTTGGTCAATACGCTTTGTGCGTTGGACGCCGTCTGATACGGCAAGAAGCTTGCCGGTGCGCAACGGCGCCGAGTCGATTGTGCTTGACGCGGCCCGGCCGCCCGGTTTCGACTTCGCCCACTTTGGAATTGCGTGGGCCTCCTTCGAGAGGTTGCGCGCCTGAACGGTCGGACCCTTGACGTGCTCGTTTTCCTCTCTTTTGCCGGCACCGCCGTCTTTGCCGTCAGCGGAGCGCTTCTGGCGCTGCGGCATCGGATGGATGTCATCGGCGTCCTGTTTCTTGCCGGGGTAACAGGCCTTGGTGGCGGCACCATGAGGGATCTGCTGTTGGGTCGGGTGCCTGTCAGCTGGGTATCGGATCCCTCGCTTCTCGGTGTTTGCGGATTGGCGGCGCTGCTGGTTTCCCTGCTCAATCCCTGGCTGGACGGCCGGCGGCTCAAGGGCCTGATCTATGCCGACGCCGCGGGCATGGCGACATTCGCTGTCCTCGGCACCTCCACGGCTCTGTCGGCTGGCGCGCACCCGGCAGTTGCGGTTCTGTTTGGGGCGATGAGCGCGGCGTTCGGTGGGATCATTCGCGATGTGATCTGCCAGGAACCGCCGGTTGTCTTTCGCGGCCAGATCTATGTTTCCGCGGCGCTGCTTGCCGGCACCGTCTATGCGCTGCTCTCCGGCGTGACCGGGGGCGATCTCGCGACATGGCTCGGCGTCGGTTCAGGCCTGGCCTTGAGGTTGCTGGCCATCCAGTTCGACTGGAGCCTGCCCTTTCCCCAATACCGCTGAGACGCTGGAGCCATCGTCTGTCGCGCCAGATGTCCAGACGACGGACGTCAAGCCGGGATAGCTGGCTAGTGGCGAATGCGAATGACGCGAGGGGCGGCTTGGATTTCCCTCGCGGTTCGGTTAGCCCGGTGGGGCGGATGCCAATGACGCCACGGATGATGAACCTGCCGATGCACCAGCCCAGCCTGAAATTTGGCACAAGCGGCCTGCGTGGTCTTGTTACGGAACTCGTCGGTGCGCCAGCCTTCGGATACACCTTGGCCTTTGCGCGCCTGCTGTTGGCCCGGGGTGAAATCGGGGGCGGCGATGTGGTCTATCTGGGCCGCGATCTGCGCGCCAGCAGCCCCGAGATTGTCAGCATATGCGCCGCCGCGATAGAGGCGGCCGGGCTTGTTCCGCGTGATTGCGGGCAATTGCCCACCCCGGCCCTTGCCGCTCATGCAAGGGCGATGCGGCGGCCCGCGATCATGGTGACGGGCAGCCATATTCCGGACGACCGCAACGGGCTCAAGTTCTATCGCGCGATTGGCGAGATCGACAAGGCCGACGAGGCGGACATAACCGGGCTGGAGCGAACGGTTGCGACGGAAGGCGGGCAGGCCTTCGCCGCCAGTCGGAACATCGCCAGGGACGGCGCGGCGCTCGATGCCTATCGTGGGCGCTATCGGAACTTCTATGGCCCCGATGCGCTCGCGGGCCTGAAGATCGGCGTCTACCAGCATTCCACCGTGGCACGTGACCTGCTCGTCGAACTGCTGCAGGCGCTTGGCGCCGCGACCGTGGCGCTGGGCCGTTCGGACAGCTTCATTGCCGTCGATACCGAAGCCCTGCGCCCCGAGGATGTTGCGCTCGCGCGGACCTGGGCGGCGCAAGGCGAATTCGACGCCATCGTTTCCGCCGATGGCGATGCCGACCGGCCGCTGATCGCCGACGAGACAGGCGTGTTCGTCCGGGGTGATCTCGTCGGAGCCATCACTGCCGCTCACCTTGGCGCAACCACCGTGGTGACGCCCGTCACCTCCAATTCTGCGCTTGAAGCCCATGGCGGGTTCGAAAGCGTTATCCGCACGAAGGTCGGTTCGCCCTATGTCATCGCCGGCATGGCGGCGGCGGGTGGTGGCAGGGTGGCTGGGTTCGAGGCCAATGGCGGGTTTCTTCTGGGGTGGGACGTGTCGCGCGACGGGCGCACCCTGTCTGCCCTTCCCACCCGCGACGCGGTTCTGCCCATACTCGCGGTGCTCGCGCAGGTTCGGTCACTGGCAATTCCGCTTTCGGAACTGGCCGCCCGCTATCGGTTCAGCGCGGTGGCAAGCGACCGCATCGTCGGGGTCGCCATTGAAAAAAGCGGCGCCCTGCTGGGCCGCCTCGCCAGCGAGCGCGGCTATGCCGAGGCGCTGTTCGCGGATCTGGGGGGCGTGAGGAAACTGGACGCCAAAGACGGCCTCAGGTTCACGCTGGGAAATGGCGAAATCGTGCATGTCCGCGCGTCCGGCAATGCGCCCGAATTGCGCTGCTACGTCGAAGCCGGGGATCAGGGCAAGGCCCAGGTTCGCCTCGCCTGGGCGCTCGGTGCGCTGCGCGAACGGCTGGGCGCGCTCGCGGCCAGCTAGCATCGGCGCCCCGTACGCCCTCTGGCACCCGCTGCCAGCGCAGTCTGCAGGACTTACGTACCTATACGGAGTGCTCGGTTGACAAAACCGCACCATGTACGGATACACCCGAACAGAGCGATTTCCAGAGCCGCAGCCCCGCCGTGGCCATTCATATTTCAAGAAGGCTGTTCATGTCCGCCCCAGATGAGCGCAAAGGCCGCGGCGCCCGCTTCGGAACCGGCGGGGATACCGCATCCGTGCCAGCGGCGCGGACCGGCTTTCGCGCCCAGACTGCCGAAATATCGCACCAGGTCGCCCTGGCCTGGTATTTTGCCTGGAGCGACACGCGTGCGCGCTACAAACGCAGCGTCCTGGGGCCGTTCTGGCTGGTCCTGAGCACGCTGATCGGCATTGGCGGCCTTGCGCTGGTCTGGGCCGCCCTGATGAAGGTCGACGCGGCGCAGTTCGTGCCGTCGCTGACCATCGGCCTCGTCCTTTGGAACATGATTTCGGGCAGCGTCACCGGCTCGGCCGGGGTGTTTGCGCGCAACGCGACGGTAATCAAGAACATCAGGACGCCGTCCTTGCGAATCTCGCTGCAACTTCTGTTCCAGCAGGCCGTCAATTTCGTGCACAACCTGGTGTTGGTCGCGGTGGTGCTCGCCATCTATCCGCAAAGCCTGTCGCCCATGGCACTGCTGGCCATCCCGGGGCTTGCCCTGGTGCTGGTCAATCTCTTGTGGGTCATCCAGCTTCTGGGCTTTCTGGGGGCGCGGTTCCGCGATTTCGAACCTCTGATCGGCGCCTTGATGCCGGTTCTGTTCTTCATGAGCCCGGTGCTTTATCGCTCGCATCAGCTTGGGACCCGGTCCTTCCTGATGGGCTTCAACCCGATGGGCTATTGGGTCGAGGTGGTTCGCGAGCCGATAGTGGGCAGTGTGCCTTCCGCCTTCACCTATGCCATGACTGTCGCCATGGCGATCGTCGGCTGGTGGCTCGCTCTCTGGATGACGCGGGCCAAGGGTCACCGGCTGGCATATTGGGTCTGAACGATGGCGCGCATTTCCCTGCAAGATGTCACCGTGGAATACCCCATCTACAATGCGGGGGCTTTCTCGCTGCGCTCCAACCTTCTGGCTATCGGAACAGGCGGGCGAATTTCCAGTGAAGCCCGTCGCGTGCGCACCGTCACCGCGCTTGACCGGGTGACGCTGGAACTTGGCGACGGCGATCGCCTGGGGCTGGTGGGGCACAACGGGTCGGGTAAGTCCACCCTTCTGCGCACCATGGCAGGCATCTACACCCCGACCCGGGGCCGGATCGAGATCGAGGGCCGTGTCTCCACGGTGTTCGGCCTGGGCGCGGGCCTGCAGCCTGAACTCACCGGCTACGACAATATCGTGCGCATGGCGATGATGCTCGGCGCGACACGCGGGCAGGCCGAGGCGAGCATCCCCGAAATCGAGGCCTTCACCGAACTGGGCGATTTCCTCAAGGTGCCCGTCCACACCTATTCGGCGGGCATGCGCACGCGGCTGACCTTCGCTGTGGCCACGGCCGCCCAACCCGAGATTCTGCTTGTCGACGAGGTGTTCGGCGCTGGCGACGCGGATTTCCAGGGCAAGGCGAAAATGCGCATGGCCGAATTCGTCGAGAAGTCGAGCATTCTGGTCCTGGCGTCGCATTCGGGCGAGTTGATTGAAAAGCTCTGTGACACAGTAATTTGTCTCAGCCATGGCGCAATTGTTGCCAGTCGTGAGGCCGCAGTCATTAGATAACTATTACAATTGAAAGAGTTGGAAGAGAGAAATTGGACATTTGGATCTTGACATCGGAGTTGCCGCCGCATTTTCCAGGAGGCGGTATTGCCACTTACGTCATGGAATTTGCTCGCGCATTGGTGCGCAAGGGGCATCAGCCTGTCGTTTTTGCCAGGGCACCAAACAATCAGCAAACCAGAGAAGAAGTCTCAGACGACGGCTATACCGTTGTTTGGGTCGCTCTGTCCAAGACCAAGGGTATGGGGTTCGACCACCGTCTTTCGTATTCTTTCGCGGAAGAGATTGAGCGGCAAATTTCAACCGGGCGAAATCCGCCCGACCTCATCGAAGTTCAGGACTACAATGCACTTGGCTACTTTCTGCTGAAGAAGAAACTCCTTTCCGATGATTTCTTGCGATCGGTGCCCATTTCGGTGTTTTGCCACACACCTTCCTATGACATCGCCGCCGTAAACGAAGAGCCACGCTACAAGTTCCCGAAGTACTGGGTTGGCCGTTCCGAGCGTTTCTGCCTCCTTGCGGCAGATCAGATCGTTGCCCCCAGCAAGTTCCTTGCGTCCCGGATTGAGGCAGAAATTGGAAGGAAGGTCGACGTCTGTCCGCTCCCGATGCACCCCATCGATTTGATGCCGGCTGACGGCCCGAAAGCCGATGGAGGCAATCTCTTGTATGTGGGGCGACTAGAAGTCAGAAAGGGTGTCATTCAGCTCTTGGCTGCAATGAACGATCTTTGGGAAAGTGGCGCCACGGCAAAGTTGGTGATGATTGGTGCCGACACCAAATGGCACGCCAAGGGCATCGGCGTTCGCGAGTACCTTTCCAATCGCTACAGAAAGCATGTCGAAAGAGGCTTGCTGGTCTTTCGAGGGCAAGTTCCCAGAAACAAGGTGGCGGACGCAATGCGCTGGGCAAAGGCAGTCGTCGTGCCTTCGCTCTATGAGAATTTCCCTTACGTCTGCGTTGAAGCCATGTCCAATGGCGCGGTAGTCATCGCATCGAACAGCGGTGGTCAGTCGGAAATGGTAGGCGACGACGGAACAAGCGGGATCGTGTTCGATTGGGTACAAGACGGCAGTCTCCGCCGCAGTATAGAGGAGGCGCTTAGTTTGACGGCCGATCAGAGGGCTGCCATTTCAGCCAACGCACGCCAGCGCATTCAAGATATTACCGATCCCGACCTATTTGTGGACAGGCGTCTCGAGTTGGCGCGGCGCGCGCATTCCAGCGCAAGTCAGGGCAAGAACTATCCGTTCTTGAACCAGCTTCTGCCCGCGGAACGACAGACGCCAAAATATCGGCCTCGAGCTGTCCCTGCCACGCAACGCGGAAAGCTCACCGTTGTAATTCCCTACTTCAATCTTGGCGACTTCGTCATGGAAACCATCGACTCGGTGATGGAGTCCACCTGCGATGATATCGAGGTGCTCGTTGTCAACGATGGATCAACCGACAAGAAATCAATTGAAGTCATCGAAGACGCCGCCAGCCGCGATTGGCGTTTTCCACTGCGTGTCTTGACGGTGGAAAACGGGGGGTTGGCCAGAGCCCGGAACTTGGGTGCTGAAGCGGCCGAAACCGAGTTCCTCGCATTCCTTGATGCCGACGACAAGGTTCGTCCCACCTATTACGAGCGCTGCATCTCGCTGCTCAACCGGTATCAGAATGCGTCGTTTGTCTTCTCATGGCTTCAGTATTTCGGCGGCGCAAACGATGTGTGGGTGAATTTCGACACCGAACTCCCTACATGCTGGTCGGGAACATGCTTGCGCCGCTTCAGGTGGTGAGAACGGCTGATTTCCTTCGCCACGGTGTAAACAATCCGGCTATGTCGTATGGCATGGAGGACTATGAAGCCTGGATGCGCATGGCGGCATCCGGATGCCTCGGCATCTCGATCCCTGAGATCCTGGCCGACTATCGCGTGAGAAAAGATTCAATGTCCCGGGTCTGGAATAGGGGCACTGAGGTTCTCTTGCGCGAATGGATGTGCGAACTGAACGCGGACATCTATGGCACTTGGGGGGAGGAGCTCTTTCAGCTTATGAATGCAAATGGGCCCGGATGGCTCTGGAACAATGGTTCCCTGAGCTACCCGCAATTGGGATATCTCGAAGGGAAGATCTCGCCCGATCACCTTTCTGCGTTACGTTGGAAATTCGACTCCGAACACCTGGCTGAACTGGTGAAAATGCTTGAAGAGCCTGCGGTCGTTTGGATGATTCAGGCGGTCGTGCGAAGACGCCTGCATCGGTTCGGGGTTAGAGGTGCCAAGGCTCTGCGGGTAATGAGAGACAAATTTAGGGGGGTATCTGGCGACGCGAAGGCGCAATGAAATGAATCAACGAATCGGTTATCAAAAATACAGTTACAATAAGAACGGCTACAAGTATTGTAGATACAATGGAAACGCATATCAAGATCTGGATTTGTACAGAAGAGATATTTGACATATGAGCTTATATCAGTTTTATCCTCGTCTAAAAGGGTGTATCTTTATAGTGACGTACGGGCGATCAGGGTCTACGCTGCTCCAGAAGGCGTTGCAAACTCTGCCAGACTCCTGCATTCGAGGCGAGAATGATGGGATTTTGGTGCAACTGTATAGAGCTTATCAGAAGGCCAATTTTGCTAGAGGGCAATTCGGAAAACTACCGACTGCCAGCGACAACCCGTGGTTTGGGGCTGATAGGATTGATCCACAGTCGTTTGGGGAGCAACTATCAGAGGTATTTATTCGTGAAATTATTCGCCCTCAATCCAATGTTCGCTGGGTAGGATTCAAAGAAATAAGATATTCAGAGCTAAAGGAGGATTTCGTATCATTTTTCGATTTTGCCAGAAAAGTATTTCCAAATTTATTCATTGTTTTTAACTCGAGAAACGTTTCGGCAGTGCGAGAATCTGGGTGGTGGGCAAAAATGGATCCGGATAATGTAGCGAAAATTATCTCTGAAATGGATGCGAGATTTTCTTCATATTCACAATCTGCGCCGCATTGCACATTTCATGCGCACCACGAGGAGACTTCGACAAACCCTTCTTCACTTTCCGCACTGTTCGAAATGCTGGGTGAGCCGATGGATATAGAGCGCCTGCGGTTGGCGGTGACGAGCAAGCTCACGCACTGAATACCTCGGAGGCCCGCGAATTTTGCTGAAATGGGTCGATTTAGGCGGTTGCGATTTACTCACACATACTGCCCGCCCGTCGCCGCGCTGCCCGCCGATGAGCCGGGGAAGTAGTCCGGCCCCGCGCCGCCTGTCCGGATCACGCCG
Organism: Devosiaceae bacterium; assembly: GCA_036563245.1. GTDB lineage: Bacteria > Pseudomonadota > Alphaproteobacteria > Rhizobiales > Devosiaceae > DATCMU01. The sequence continues at coordinate 40,282 of DATCMU010000029.1, forward strand.
TTCAGGCCGACCCCGTAACGGATGCCGGTCACCGAGAATGCGCCAAGCTCATAGGTCATCGACCCGCTGTTGATGGTGCCCTGGTTGACCGAGACGAACCTGTTGAGCGCGATGTCCGCCGTCACCGTGACGGTTTTCGAGTACATCTCGACAATGCCGCCATATGATACAGACAGGTGCGCATAGCTCGGCGCGCCTGAGATCGCGTAGTCGCCGATCATCTTGAGATAGGCCCCGTTCGCCACCGAGACATGGTTTGCCGCGGACGCGGCGGCGAAGTCGAGTTCGCCCGCCTCGATCGCCACGTTGCCGCCGTTGAACACCAGCGGATAGGCGCTGGTGCCGCCGATCCTGAAACCGCGGATGCGCCACTTGCCGCAACTCGTGCCGTGGAAATTGCCGTTCACCACCACATTGGCCGGTGCCGTGGTGTCGCCCACGATCTCGATCCAGCCCGATCCCACGAATGCCGACAGTTCGACATTCTCGTTGTAGGTTCCGGCGGCCACGTTGATCGTGACGGTATGGATGCCGCAGTCGAGGGCGGTCGCGGCATCGACGGCCTTCTGTATCGTGGCGAAGGCCCCCGCCCCGGCAACAAGGCCGTCATTGTCGTCCGAGCCGCTGCCAGCGTCCACGTAATAGGCGCGGTCAGCCGCGATCTGCTCGCGCACGCCGGGCGCGCGCAATCCGGTGGGGATCGACACCAAGCCGGTCTGCCTGTCCACCACGATCGCCTCCGTCCAGGCGGCGCCGTCCGGACTGACCTTGACGTGCCAGTTGTCGTCGCCGGCCAGGCCGAATTCGGCGCGGCCGGACCATCCGGTCTGGAACAGCACCGACGCGGTATCGGCGGCGCCCGCCTTGTTGATCTTGAGCTGGTGCCCCGCCCCGTCATGGGTGAGAAGCGTCGCCTCCGCCGCAGAGGCCAGGCGGTTGATTGCGTCGGCGTCGGTGTGAATGCCGAAACGGTCGAGGGCGGGGCCGCCAGTGCCCGCCACCTGCCAGCCGCTTGCCGAATAGCGCAGCAATATGCCCTGGCCGGCGTCCCAGACATGCCAGCCCTCGGCCGGTGTGAAGAAGTTCCACGCCCCGGCGGAGAATGCGGCCATGGCCCCATCCCGGCCAGCCCAGTCGCCCGTGGCTCCGCTCGCCACGATATGGCAATCGCCTTCAGCGGGATCCGCGGGCGGCACCGTGAGGTTGCTTGTCGCCACTCCGGGCTGCACCAGCACGTCCAGCGCCAGCACGGCCTCGTTGTGGGTGATGTGCTTGAGCGCCTGGCTCGGCGCGATATAGGGCAGCTTGAGGCGGGGCGACTGATCCATCTTCGGGCTCCTTGGGCATCCTGGGCGTCGCGCAGATGCTAGGGCCGGAGCTCCGACCGAGGATAACTCGGCGCCAAATCCCACGGCGCGATTGAAGCGGGCGGCGAAAGCGGGTACTCCGGATGTGTATTTGCGCTTAAGTCATTTCACCAATGCACCCGTTGCCAGAATCAGGCGTCATGAACCCCGCCAGCACCGCCGAATCCGCCGTTGCCCTGCGCCCTGCCAATCGGGGTGGCACCGCGCGGGAGCGGTTGGCGAGGGGTGCGGGGCCGCGCATCTTCCACGACTATTTCGCAATCAGGGGCGGTGGCGAACGGCTGGTTCTGGAACTGGCCTCTGCCCTTGGAGGGTCGCTCGTGCATGGCTATCGCACGTCCGACACCTACGATGCCGCCATGTTCCCCGAACTGACCGCGAGCCTCGACCTGCCGCCGCCCTTGCGGCGTTCGGGCTTGCGTCCGCTGGCCCTTGCGCTGGCATTCGCAAGGCTGCGCCGGGCAGAGGCGGCCCGTGGCGGCGTGCGCATCTTCAGCGGCATAGCGGCGCCCTTCGCCGCCCCACGCAGATCGCTCGCCGGCTTCAACATCTACTACTGCCACACCCCGCCGCGTTTCCTGTTCGACCAGCGCGAGCATTTCGCCGCCCGTTTGCGATCCGGCCAGCGTACGCTGGCTCGCCCCATCCTCGCCGGGTTCGAGCGAGCCTATCGAGACGTGGTGGGGCGCATGGACCTGATCGTGACCAATTCGCAGAACACCCGCAATCGCATTGCCCGCTATCTGGGGGTGGAGAGCACGGTGGTGCATCCGCCCGTGGATACGAGGCTGTTCGCGTGGGCAGGGCAGGGCGACTACTACTTGTCGACAGCCCGTCTCACCCCGCTCAAGCGGGTGGACGCGATCGTTCGGGCGTTCATCGCCATACCCGACCGCAAGCTGGTCGTCGCTTCGGGCGGCGAGCAACTCGAAGCGCTCAAGCGCCTTGCCGCCGGCGCGCCGAATATCGCGTTCACCGGCTGGATAGACGACGAGACGCTCAGGCGTCTCATCGGTCAGGCCATCGCCACGATCTACGTGCCGCGCGCCGAGGATTTCGGCATGTCTGCGGTCGAATCCATGGCCGCGGGAAAACCGGTGATCGGGGTTGCCGAGGGCGGATTGCTGGAAACCATCATTCCCGGTCGCACGGGCATTCTCCTGCCCCCCGAATTCACTCCCGATCACATTGCCGCGGCCGTGCGCGCACTGGATCCCGACCGTGCCCTGCGCATGCGCGAGCCTTGCGAATTGCGCGCGCATTCGTTCTCGCTGCAGAAGTTCGCGGCGAGCATGCGCGCCATGGTCGAACGGGCCGAGCGCAGCATCGCCGGGGCGTCGGAGATGTTGGCGTCGTGAAGGTTCTGCATCTCTTCAAGACCTATCTGCCGGACAGCTTCACCGGCATCGAGCGCGTGATCTGGGAGATTGCCGAGAGCACCTATCGCCTGGGTGTCGAAAGTCACGTTCTTGCGCTGAGCAAGCGTCCGCACCGCGCACCCCTGGCCGTCGCAAATCACACCGTCCATCAGGTCAGACAGGATCTGCATGTCGCCTCGACCGGGTTGTCGCGGTCGGCATTTGCCAGGTTCGCCGCGCTGGCGGCGAATGTCGATGTCATCCACTATCACTTCCCCTGGCCCATGGCCGATGCGCTGCATTTTCGCGCCGGGCGCGGCAAGCCGACCGTCCTGACCTATCATTCCGATATCGTGCGGCAGAGGCTTCTTCTGCGGTTCTACCGGCCGGTCAAACACAGGTTTCTCGGCGCGGTAGACCATATCGTTGCGACCTCGCCAAACTATCTGGCCACAAGCCCGGTTCTCGCCCGTTTCCGGAACAAGACCTCGGTCATCCCGATCGGTCTCGCCAGCGCCCCCGCCGTGGACCCCGAACGGGTTGCGGCCTGGCGGCAGCGCCTTGGCGAGCGGTTCTTCCTGTTCGTTGGCGTCTTGCGCTACTACAAGGGCCTGCCCGTACTGGTCGAGGCCGCGCGCCGCACGGGCCTGCCGCTGGCCGTCGTGGGCGAGGGTCCGTTGCGGCGCGATCTCGAGCGGGCCGGCCTGCCCAATGTCACCATGCTGGGCAAGGTCGATGAGCAGGACAAGTTCGCGCTCCTTTCGGCGTGCACCGCGTTCGTGTTTCCCTCTTCGATCCGCACCGAGGCGTTCGGGGTCGCGCTGGCAGAGGCGGCGCGGGCCGGAAAGCCGATGATTTCGTGCGAAATCGGCACAGGCACCAGCTATGTCAACCGCCACGAAGAGACCGGTCTGGTCGTGCCTCCTGACGACCCTGGGGCCCTGGGGCTGGCGATGCAGCGCCTGTGGAACGATCCGGAACTCTCCAACCGGATGGGGCGGGCGGCAGCGGTGCGATTCAACGCCCTTTTCCGCGCCGAGGACATGGCGATGGCCTATGCCGATCTCTATGCAAGGGTGATGGAACGGCGCCGGACGGTCGCAGGCCCAAGCGCCACGGGATTCGCGATCCCCTGACTCGCATATGTCCAATCCGGTCGGCCGAATGTGCCGCGAACGCAGGATCGCGCGACAGGTGTCGTTGGAGTGTGACAGGCCGCCGGTTCAGTGGTATTCATTCGGTCTTGTTACTCATATATAAGACGAATGACCGGCGGGCGGTCACCGTCGACAACCAGGATGGGACCATGGCGCGCACCCCCAATCCACTGGCTGCAACCGGCGGTGCCATGGGCTACAGCCCGCTCTACCTGCAGGTAAAGCAGCAGCTGGTCGAAAAGATGATTGCCGGCGACTGGCCTCCTGGGGCGCTGCTGCCCTCCGAGCAGCAACTGGGCCTGCAAATGGGCGTGTCCCAGGGGACCGTTCGCAAGGCGCTGGATGCGCTGGCCAACGAGAACATTGTCGTGCGCCACCAGGGCCGCGGCACGTTCGTGGCCGAACACGATCAGCAGCGCACGCTCTTCCAGTTCTTCAAGCTCGTGGATGCCGACGGCGAGCGCCGCTTCCCCGAAACGGTATTCAGCCGGCTCGACCTCGTCGCCGCCAACCCCGAGGAGCGCGAGGCGTTCGGCCTCGGCAAGAATGCCAGGATCTGGCACATCCATCGCCATCGCGCCCTCAAGGGGAAGGTGACGCTGACCGAAAGGGTTTCGCTGGTCGCCGAGCGCTTCCCAAGGCTCGATTCCCATGTCCCGCTCCCGAACAACATCTACCAGCTCTATGAGCGCGACTACGGCACGACCATCGCGCGCGCGGTGGAAAACCTGCGCGCGGTGAGTGCTGGCCGCGAAGAGGCCGAAGTGCTTGGTTGCGCGGTCGGCGATCCGCTGCTGCAGATCGACCGGCGGGCCTTCGCGCTTGACGGCAGTCTTGCCGAACTGCGCCAGACCAACTGCCTGACGAACGGCTTCACCTACCTTTCCGATCTCTCCTGAGGATAGTGCGACGAAAGCAGAAAAACCCCTTGCGATAGCGGCAAGTCATATATAAGAGTTATAAGATAGCAGATTAGGAGAGGGAGGCTCCTTTTCGTGACTGTGTACGAGGGCATCGACAGCGCGACCCGTAGGGCTCTGCAGTCGACCGAGGCGGAACTTCTCGCCGGGTCGGCCTGTCCCGTGCGCATTCACGAAGATGCGGACGCCATGCGCGTCGCCATGGCGGAAAGGCTTTTCGACGACATTACCGGAACGCTGGCGCGCCAGCCGACCTGCACCCTGATCGTGCCGGTGGGGCCGGTCGGTCAATACGAGCTGCTGGCCGAGCGCTGCGTGAAGGAGGGTATCTCGCTCTCCGCGGTCACCTTCATCATCATGGATGAATATCTCGATCTCGATGGCAACTGGGTCGGCGAGCACGATGCGCTGAGTTTTCGCGGCCATATCCATCGCAATCTGAGGGATCGCATGCCCGAGGCGCTGCGTCCGGAAATCGTCATTCCCGATCCGCATGCCCTCGAGGCGATCCCTGACATCATTGCGCGCCGGGGCCTTGATTTCACCTATGCCGGCGTTGGCATTACCGGCCACCTGGCGTTCAACGACCCCGTGCCCGGGCGCGATGACCCGGACTGGTTCGCCGGACTGGGCACCCGCGTTGTCAGCCTGCTTCCCGAAACCCGCCTCATCAATTCGGTCACCGCCGCATTCGGCAATGTGCAGCGCATTCCCCAACTCGCCATCACGGTGGGCATGAAGGAGATATTGTCCGCCGCGATGTTGCGTATCTGGATGAACCGGCACTGGCAGTGTGCCGCGATCCGGCGGATGCTTCTTGGCCCGGTTACCGCTGCGTTTCCCGCTTCGCTTGTCCAGCGTCACCCCAACGCTACGCTTGACGTCGTCCGCGAGGTTCTCGCCGAACCGGAGCCTCGCCTGAGATGACCGTCATGTGCACGATCCTGCCTCATCTCGACGATGTCGGCGTCACCGCCGGCTCGGTGCGCGCCTGGGCGGCCCTCAGGGCGGCGGGTGTCGTGCGCTCGGCGTCCGTCATGGTGCCGTGCCCCTACTATCGCTACGCGGTCGAGGACTTCATCGAGGCGCCCGACCAGGACCTGGGAATTCACGTAACGCTCAATTCCGAATGGAGCCGCTATCGCTGGCGGCCGCTCATCGGGCCGGCTGGCGGGTTGGTCGACGATGAGGGATTCTTCCATCGCCGTCCCGAGGCAGTCCTTGCCAATGCCGATCCACAGGCTGTCGAGGACGAGATTTCCGCGCAGGTGGAGCGGGCGATTTCGGACGGCATTCGCCCAACCCATATCGATGCGCACATGGGGACGGCTTTCCTGCCGCCTTTCATGGAACGGCTTTGGGCCGTGGCGGCGCGTCATGGGTTGCCTTTGCCGCTTTGCCGGAATCTGGCGCCCCTGTTCGCCATGGTTCGGACCGCGCAGCCCGATGCCGGTTATTATCGTGAACTTGTCGCCGAGGCCGAAAACCGCGGCGATCCGGTCTTCGACAGCTTCGTGATCGGGTTCACCCCTGACGGCGTCTCGGCCCGCGCGTTCTATGCGGAAATGGTCGCAGGGGCGGGCGAGGGCCTGCACTGGCTTGCGATGCACGCCAATGCGCCCGACGACACGTCCGTGTTCGCGCCACACATGGCGCGGCCGCGAGAAGAAGAATTCCGTCTGTTCTCCGATCCTGGGAGCGCTGCGGTATTCGGCGACAGCGCACTGGTCAACTGGTTCGATCTCGGTGCGAAGGGGAGGGGCCGCCAATGCGCCTGATGATCGATCTCATGTCGCGCCTCAACAGGCTGATCTCCAATATCGGCGTTGTGATCGCCTGCGGGCTTCTGGTGCTGATGACCTCCGCGGTGATCCTGCAGGTTGCCAGCCGCGAATTGCGCAATCCCATCGGCTGGACGGAGGAAGTTGCGCTGGCCTCGATGGTCTGGGTCGCCTTTCTTGTCGGTCCCTGGGCCTATCGCAATCACGAGTTCACCCGAATTGACGTGGTGATCGAGGCCATGCCGCTGCGGACCCGTTCGATCCTTCAGGTGTTCATTCATCTGTTCGAGGCGGCGATCACGGTCGGCGCGACCTATTACAGCTGGCGCTTCTTTCTGGGTGGCAACAGCATTCTTCCGCAGATGACGCACCTGATGCGCGATCTCTTGGCTCCGTTCACCTCGAGCGATGCGGTCAAGGCGCTGGCGGTGAAGAACAAGTATGTCTACGTCATCCTGCCCACAGGGTTCACCGGGCTGTTCCTCGTATCCGTCGAACACGTCCTGCGCGCCATCCAGACCCTGCGCACGGGCGAAGAGCACCGCGTCGGCTTCCACCTCAAGGGGGTCGAGCACACGCCCGATACGCCCGAGGTGATCCAGCGCCAGACCGACAACGACCAGGATTACGTGGAGCGCTGAGCCATGGGCGGCATACTGACAGCAATGAAGGGTCTTGCCGTCTTCTGGGGCTTCCTGCTCCTTTTGGCGCTCGGCGTGCCCGTGTTCTTCGCCATGATCGGCGCCGGCGTGTTCCAGCTCTGGCAACTCGATCGCATCGCCTTCCTCAGCATGCAGGTGAACCGGGTCTATTCGGGCATCTCGTCCTTCCCCATCATGGCCGTGCCCTTCTTCATTCTCGCTGGCGAGATCATGAATTCGGGCATGGTCACCAAGGCCCTTGTCGATTTCTCGCGCGCCATGCTCGGTCATATTCGCGGCGGGCTGGCCCATGTGAACATTGCCGCCAGCGTCCTGTTCGCCGGCCTGTCCGGTTCTGCGGTGGCCGATGCATCGGCCCTTGGTTCAATGCTGATCCCCGCCATGGAGCGCAATGGCTACAGCACAAGGTTCGCAGCCGCCATCACCGCCGCCAGTTCGGTCATCGGGCCGGTCATTCCACCCTCGGGGCTGATGGTCCTTTACGCCTTCGTGATGAACGTCGACGTGGCCAAGATGTTCCTGGGCGGCATCATCCCCGGGCTGATGCTGGCCGGCGCGCTCATGCTGGTCACCGCGTTCATGGCCCGCAAGTACGATTTCCCCGTGGCCAACGAGCGCATGGCGTGGCGCGACCGCGGGCAGGCGGGCCTGCGCGCATTCTTCCCGCTGCTGACCCCGGTCATTCTGCTCGGCGGCATCCTTTCGGGCTACTACACCCCCACCGAGGCGGCGGCGGTCGCGGTTACCTATGCGCTGCTGCTCAATATCGGCGTAAAGATCGGCTACAAGCTGGGCTGGCTCAAGGAAGACGGCTTTGGCCTGCGCGCCTTCGGCGGCATTCTCAAGCGCACCGCGGTGCAGTCCGGCGTGGTGCTGTTGCTCGTTGGCGTTTCGACCGGCTTTTCACAGGTCGTGGCGATCGCCCACATGCCGGAAATGCTGACCAACCTGCTGCTGTCGATTTCCGACAATGTCTGGGTATTCCTGCTTCTGGTGAACGTCTTCCTGTTCATCGTGGGCATGGTGCTGGACGCCGGCCCGGCGATCCTGATCCTTGGTCCGATCCTGGCGCCGGCATCGGCGGCCTACGGCATCGATCCCATCCACTTTGCGGTGATGATGTGCCTCAACGTCACGGTCGGCCTCGCCACGCCGCCCATGGGCCTCGTGCTGTTCGTGACTACCTCGATTTCGGGCGCCCGTTTCTCCGAGATCGTGCGCGCCATCATTCCGTTCCTGATTGCCGAAGTCGTGGTCATCCTGATGGTGGCCTATGTCCCCGTTTTCACCACCGGCCTTCCCTGGGTTTGGGAGCATTGGGGTGACATCGTATCCGGCGCCCTGTGGTGATCGGACTGGTCGAAAAAGAGCGCTGCCAAGGCGCCGCTCAAACACTGAAGGAGAGAAAGATGAAATCACTCAAACTCGCACTGGCCGCGCTCGCGATTGGCGCCGGACTGGTCGCCGCACCGGCCATGGCCGCGGATGCCGAGTACAAGCTCGTCGTTCCGCTCGCCACCGGCAAGGACAACTATAACTACTTTGCCATGGAGGCCTTCCGGAACCTGGTGAACACCAAGTCCAACGGCAGGATCGACGTGGAGATCTACCCGGGCGGCACCCTTTGCGCGTCCGGCCGTGAATGCTTCGAGGGCATGCAGGCAGGCCTGGTGGACATCTACCAGTCCAATTTCGGCGAGCCGGGCAATCTCTGGGCCTCCTTCGCCGGCCTCGACCTGCCCTACATGCTGCGTGACGACGAAGTCGCCGAATGCGTTTTCGATGATCTCGATTTCATGAGCTATCTGCGTAAGGGCATGCTGGACAATACCGGCAATGTCCGCCTGATGGTGATTTCCAATTCCGGCGGATGGCGCAACTTCGCCACCACCAAGAAGCCGATCCTCACCCCCGAAGACGTCAAGGGCATGAAGATCCGTACCATTCCCGCCGAAATCCAGCAGGAACTGGTGCGTGAACTCGGCGGCGCCCCCACCGGCATTTCCTGGCCGGAGGTCTATACCTCGCTCGCCACCGGCGTCGTGGAAGGCACCAAGAACGGCATCACCGACATCGTGACGATGCACTTCGAGGAATATCTCAAGCACATCACGCTCGATGGTCACGCCTATATGGGCGGCACCTGGTTCATCAACAACGACAAGTTCATGTCCATGCCCGAGGATCTGCGCAAGATCGTCATGGAAGGGTTCGACGTGGTCAAGCAGTACCTGCGCGCCTATCCCAAGTACAACGACGTGAAAGCCTATGACACCTTCGTCAAGGCGGGCGGCACCATTCACAGCCTGACCAACGAGCAGAAGCAGGCCTTCAAGGACGCCACGAGCGGAATGGAAGACTGGTTCATCAAGCAGAACCCGGACAACAAGGCTTTCCTCGACAAGTATGAAGCCGCCATCAACAAGTGCGTCGCTCATGTCGACAGCACCCTGGAGGCCGAAATCCAGTAATCGCAGGCCTTGCGAATCCATTGGGCCGGGGCAGCGATGCCCCGGCCATTTTTTTGGCGGATGCATGGCGCGGAATCGGGCGGCAAAACGGGCCCATTTCGATTGTGCCGAGTTGATCTTGCCTGGTTCCCCGGCGATTGTATGGGCTCACCATTCCCTCGCCGGTGGGCATCTTGCAGCAAGCCGCCGGTCAGGGGCGTCCGGAGAACACAGATGCCGCTTATCACCAACCCGATTTTGCCCGGGTTCAACCCGGACCCCTCGATCTGCCGGGTCGGCGACGACTACTACATCGCCACTTCCACCTTCGAGTGGTATCCCGGCGTCCAGCTTCATCATTCGCGCGATCTGGTGAACTGGCGGCTGCTGCCACAGGCCCTCAACCGAAAGAGCCAGCTCGACATGCGCGGCGAGCCCGACAGCTGCGGCGTATGGGCGCCAAACCTGCAATATGCCGATGGCCTGTTCTGGCTGATCTACACGGACGTGCGCCGCTATGACGGCAACTACAAGGATGTCTTCAACTATCTGGTCACCGCGTCCTCCATCGAGGGGCCGTGGTCGGATCCGGTCTATCTGAATTCCTCGGGTTTCGATCCCGGCATGTTCCACGATGACGATGGCCGCAAATGGCTGTTGAACATGGTCTGGGACCATCGGGCAACCAAGGGCGGAAGTACCGATCCGGCAAGGCTGTTCCACGGGATCGTCATGCAGGAATACGATCACGCCGAGAAGAGACTGGTCGGTCCTGCGCGGCGCATATTCCATCGTTCGCCGCTGGGCATGACCGAGGGCCCCAACCTTACCAAGCATGACGGCTGGTACTACCTCACGGTTGCCGAAGGCGGCACCGGTTACAATCATGCCGTCACCCATGCACGGTCGCGCGATATCTGGGGACCCTACGAACTGCATCCCGACATTCACGTGATCACATCAAGGCATGCGCCGGACTGGCCCCTGCAGCGCGCCGGCCATGGCCAGATGGTCGAATTGCCCGACGGCTCGGTCTACCATACGCATCTGTGCTCCAGGCCACTGCGCGGCCCGGACGGCACGCGCCGCTCGCCCATGGGCCGCGAGACCGCGATCCAGAAGATGTATTGGGGGGAGGATGGGTGGCTGCATCGGAGTTCGGGTCGCCTCGAGCCCGATGTGACCGTCGAGGCGCCGAACCTGCCGCCTGCGCCGGTGCCCGACTTGCCAACGCGGGACGATTTCGACGCGCCGCGGCTTTCGCCGGTGTTCCAGTGGCTGCGCACGCCCGAGAGGGATCGCATATTCTCGCTCACCGCGCGTCCGGGGCACTTGCGGCTCTACGGCCGCGAATCCATTGGAAGCTGGTATGAACAGGCTCTGGTCGCCCGCCGCCAGACGGACTTCCGATACACCGCCTCCACCACGGTCGAGTTTTCTCCGCGCTCATTCCAGCAGATGGCGGGCCTGACCGCGTATTATGCCCGCGACCGGTTCCATTACCTGCACGTGACCGCCGACGACGCCGGCAATCGCATCCTGTCCATTCAGGCCTGCGTTGGAAGCTATCCCGACTACAAGCTGCAGTTTCCGCTTGAAAACGATATCTTGCTCCCCGAGGATGGACCGGTGCATCTCAAGGTCGAAGTCGACCGAAACACCCTGCAGTTCTTCTACGCGACAGAAGAAGCCGACTGGCGAAGCGTCGGGCCCGTCCTCGATGCCTCAATCCTCTCGGACGAGGCGGGCAAGGGCGAGCATGGGTCTTTCACCGGAGCCTTTGTCGGCATGGCAGCCCAGGATCTGACCGGGCAGGTGCTGGCGGCGGACTTCGATCATTTCACCTATGAGGCGGGTTAGGCGGACACGAATGAGGGGGTAGGCGGCGCCGGATGTTTGAAGCGATTGACTGGTCCGCGATCGGCCGTGAATTCATAACGATCCTTGTTGTCGTCGATCCGATCGGCACGCTGCCCGTATACTATTTTGCGACGTCCGGCGTTCCCTCGCGACTGCATCGTGCATTTGCCCTTCGCGCGGTGATCATAGCCACCATCGTGCTGATGCTGTTCCTTGTGGCCGGCCAACTCCTGCTCGAAACCCTCGGCCTGCGCTTCGGATCATTCCAGATTGCGGGCGGTATCGTGCTCTTCCTGTTTGCCATGACCATGATATTCGGGGAATCCAAGCCCGAGCGCGAAATACATGAGGCCGAGCGCGACCACCTTGCCGGCGCGGTGTTCCCGCTCGCCATGCCGTCGATTGCGTCGCCGGGCGCCATGCTCGCCATCGTCGTTCTCACCGACAACCATCGCAACTCGTTGCGGGACCAGGCCATGACAGCGATCACGCTGCTGGTGGTGATGGCGATCACGCTCTTGCTGCTGCTGCTGGCCCCACGCATCAGGTCGCTGGTCGGTCGAACCGGCACCAACGTTGTCAGCAGGATCATGGGTATCATCCTTGCGACCATCGCCGTGGATGCCGTGCTTGGGGGGCTCGAGACCGTCGGCGCCATCGATCTGCTACCCGGTCCCTGAGGGCGACCGGTTGCTCTCGACGGATCGGCGGATGTACGTTGGAAACTCATTTTGATCGCAGGACGCTTGACCCCGCGCGCGTCGGGTGCGATTCCGCTAGCCAGCTCATTCAATCGACAGGAAACCGCAATATGCCCGCATATCGCTCCCGCACCACCACCCACGGCCGCAACATGGCCGGTGCGCGCGGCCTATGGCGTGCCACCGGAATGAAGGACTCCGACTTCGGCAAGCCGATTATCGCGGTGGTCAACTCCTTCACCCAGTTCGTGCCGGGCCACGTCCACCTCAAGGACATCGGCCAGCTCGTGGCGCGTGAAATCGAAGCCGCGGGGGGTGTTGCCAAGGAATTCAACACCATTGCGGTGGACGATGGCATCGCCATGGGCCATGACGGCATGCTCTATTCGCTTCCCTCGCGCGAACTCATCGCGGACAGTGTGGAATACATGGTCAACGCGCACTGCGCCGACGCCATGGTCTGCATCTCCAATTGCGACAAGATCACGCCGGGAATGCTGATGGCCGCGATGCGCACCAACATCCCCGCCGTCTTCGTTTCGGGTGGGCCGATGGAAGCGGGCAAGGTGGTGTTGGGCGACGGCAAGGAACACGCCGTCGACCTGGTCGATGCCATGGTCGCGGCAGCGGACGATCGCGTTTCGGAGGCCGATATCGTCGCGCTCGAGCGCAACGCCTGCCCCACCTGCGGATCCTGCTCGGGCATGTTCACCGCCAATTCGATGAACTGCCTCACCGAGGCGCTCGGGCTGAGCCTGCCGGGCAACGGCTCGACCCTTGCCACCCATTCGGATCGCAAGCGCCTGTTCCAGGAAGCCGGCCACCTGATCGTCGACCTCGCGCGGCGCTACTACGAGCAAGACGACGAATCCGTCCTGCCCAGGTCCATCGCCTCCAGGGCGGCGTTCGAGAATGCGATGTCGCTCGATATCGCCATGGGCGGCTCGACCAACACGGTGCTGCACATTCTTGCCGCGGCACAGGAGGGCGGTATCGACTTCACCATGGACGATATCGACCGGTTGTCGCGCCAGGTGCCATGCCTTTGCAAGGTGGCGCCCTCGGTTGCCGACGTGCACGTGGAAGATGTGCACCGTGCCGGCGGCATCATGTCGATCCTTGGGGAGCTGGACCGCGGCGGGCTCATCAGTCGCGGCCTTCCGACCGTACACAGTTCCACGATCGGCGACGCCATCGACCGCTGGGACATCACGCGCACCAATTCCGAAAGTGTGCGCACTTTCTACAAGGCCGCGCCCGGCGGCGTGCCCACCCAGGTCGCCTTTTCCCAGTCCTCGCGCTGGAAAGAGTTGGATACCGACCGCAAGTCCGGCGTGATCCGCTCGGTGGAACATCCCTTCAGCAAGGATGGCGGACTGGCGGTGCTCAAGGGCAATATCGCCATAGACGGCTGTATCGTGAAAACGGCTGGCGTCGATGAGGCGATCCTGAAATTCTCCGGCCCGGCAAGGGTCTACGAGAGCCAGGATGCCGCGTCCAAGGCCATCCTCTCGAACGAGATCAGGCCCGGCGACGTGGTGGTGATCCGCTACGAGGGGCCGCGCGGCGGTCCGGGGATGCAGGAGATGCTCTACCCCACGAGCTATCTGAAATCCAAGGGGCTGGGCAAGGCCTGTGCGCTCATCACCGATGGGCGTTTCTCTGGCGGCACGTCTGGCCTCTCCATCGGCCATATGTCACCGGAAGCCGCCGAAGGCGGGACCATCGGGTTGATCCGCGAGGGCGACATCATCGATATCGACATTCCCGCGCGCACCATCGATCTGCGTGTGTCCGAGGATGAACTGGCCCAGCGTCGCCGCGACCAGGATGCGGCAGGCTGGAAACCGGCCCATCCGCGCACGCGCAAGGTTTCCAACGCCCTCAAGGCCTATGCGACCTTCGCCACCAGTGCCGCGCTTGGCGCGGTGCGCCGGTTGCCGGAAGACTGATCGAAAAAAGGTTCAGGCCGACACGATCAGGGGCGCCCCATCGGGCGCCCCTGGCATTTCGAATGGGCATTGGCGCGCCGGGCCTAAGCGGCGCCGATCTTCTGGTTTGCCGCTTGTGAGCGGAGCAGCATTCCGAACAGGTCGCGCGGATCGTCCGGATCGGCCAGCAGGTCGAGTTCGTCGAACATGGGGTAGGCCTGCAGCTTGTCGCGGACATACCTGAGGGCCGAGAAATCCTCGATTGCGAAACCGACAGAATCGAACAGGGTGATCTGCGAACCGCCACGGCGGCCTTGCGCTTTTCCGGCCATCACCTGCCACAGTTCGGTTACCGGGTGGTCCTCACCCAATTGCTGGATTTCGCCTTCTATGCGCGTCTGCGGCGGGTATTCGACGAAGATATCCGAACGCAGCAGGATGTCACGGTGCAACTCTGTCTTGCCCGGGCAATCGCCGCCGACCGCGTTGATATGCAGGCCGCTGCCCACCATGTTGTCGGTGAGTATGGTGGCATTGGTCTTGTCCGCGGTAACCGTGGTCACGATATGCGCGCCCTCCACCGCGCTCTGGGCGCTGTTGCAGATCTCGATATCGAAGTCCCGGCCCGACAGATTGCGGGCGCAGCGCTGCGAGGCCTGCGGGTCGATATCGTAGAGGCGGAGCTTGTCGACGCCGAGCAACGCCCGAAAGGCAAGGGCCTGGAACTCTGACTGGGCGCCATTCCCGATGATCGCCATCGTGTCCGAGCCTTCTGGCGCGAGATATCTGGCGGCCAGGGCCGAAGTTGCCGCGGTGCGCAGCGCGGTCAGGATGGTCATTTCGGTCAACAGCATTGGATAGCCATTGCCGACATCGGCCAGAACACCGAACGCGGTGACCGTTTGCAGTCCCTCGCGCATGTTCTTGGGGTGCCCGTTGACATACTTGAAGCCGTAAAGCGTGCCATCCGAGGTCGGCATCAGCTCGATGACGCCCTCGCGGCTGTGCGAGGCGACGCGCGGTGTCTTGTCGAAAAGTTCCCAGCGGCGGAAATCTTCCTCGATATGGCCCGCCAGTTCGCCAAGAAAAGTCTCGATGCCGATCGCATTGACCAGCTTCATCATGTTGTCGACGCTGACGAAGGGGACAACGTTCAGGTTGGCCTGCATTGAAGAGTGCTCCGATCCAGCCGCCCGCCACAACCGGCAGGCAATGTATTCTGGCTGCATCCAAGCACTCTTTGCTGGCAATATGAACGGAGCATTGTGGCAGGCTATTCTATCCGGCTTGCCGAACTGACAAGTATCTTGTGCAATTTGCCAAGGCCGGAGCAGGCGGAAGCCCGCCCCCTCGCCATCGATCGGAGTGCAACCGATTCCGGCTCAGGCCAGCCATTTCTTGTAGTCGGAAACCAGCAGGTGCAGCGGCGCCTCGTCTTCCTCGATGCCCGAAAAACGCGAAATGCGCTTGTCCTCGAAGACATTGTCGGTGTTGTCGTCGTTCACCGTGGAGACTTCGCCCACGAACACATCGCCACCCTCGCCCCAGAAGGCGTGCCAGTGTTCGTTGGGCATCAGGGTGACGCTCTCGCCGGGCGCGAGCTTGAGCTTGTGCCCCGGCTCCAGTTCGCGCCGGATACCGTCGGTGAAGACAACGGTGCCCTTTTCGCGGTCGCATTCGCCGTTCGTGTCGCCGAACAGTTCGATCACCAGCGTGCCCCCGCCGCGGTTGATGATGTCTTCGGCCTTGATGTTGTGCCGATGCATCGGGGAATACTGGTCCTTGCGCGAGATCATCGCCTTCTCGGCGTAGAGCATGCCCCGCCCCCTTGAAAGGTCGGCCGGATCGCCATTGCGCACGGTGAACAGGAACAGCCCGGTATCGAGGAAATTGCCGAGGCCGTAATCGGTGATGTCCCAGCCAAGGTTTGCATTGATGATCGCCTGCGCGATCTGCCTGTTGGCCCTGAACTCCTCCGGGCTCCAATAGGCGAAGGGCGGCAGCCGGTAGCCGAAGGAACGGATGAAGGCGTCGGCCTCGCGGATGATCTGGTTGACTTCGGAGCGGTTCATGGGCGGCAGTCCTTGTGCACCGGGCGAGAATCTTGCCGTCCTTATAGTCCGGCGCGCGTTCCTTGTGCAGCCCTCTTGCCCCGGGGCTATTTCACAGGGGCAAATCGGTCCGGGTGTGCCGCCCTGAACGCGTCCAGTTCCCCGCAGTTCGCCGCGATCCGCCCGATAGTGGCGAGGCCTGAGACATCGACCTCCCAGCGGTCCGCGTTGTAAAGCTGCGGAATGAGGCAGAAATCGGCCAGGCCCGGGCGGTCGCCGTGGCAGAAATCCCCTGTTCGCGGGTCATCGAGCATGGTTTCGAGCGCAGAAAGTCCGGCGCCGATGAACCGCTGCATCCATGCCTTTCGCACCGCATCGCCTCCACCGGTCAGCTCGACGACATGAGCGGCAACGCTCAGGTTGCAGATCGGATGGATATCCATGGCAATGGCATGGCCGAGCGCCCGGACCCGGGCCCGGCCCGCCGCGTCCTCCGGCAGAAAGCCCGCGCCGCGCGTTTCATCAAGGTATTCGATGATTGCGAGGGATTGGGTCAGAACCTGCCCGTCGATCCTGAGCGTGGGCACAAGGCCCTGCGGATTGCGCGCAAGGTTTGCCGCCCCCTTTTGCTCATGGGTCAGCAGGTCGACCGGATCACGGCGGTAATCAAGTCTGAGCGCCGCCAGCGCGATTCGCACCCGATAGCTCGCCGATGACCGCCAGTAGTCATGGAGCACGATTTCAGACATTGGGTCCGGGATCCTTGTTGGCGAGAGCCTTGCGCGCCGCGTCCAGCGCCTCGGTCAGCACGGCGCGATCCCCCACATGGTTGGCGAGCACCAGGATCAGCCGCGCGTTCAGCGCATCGCTTTGCGCCTTGGTCAGGCCATCGTGCGCCTTGAGCAGTTCGGCATAGAAATCGTCAGGTCCCGCAAGGTTGGGCGTGGTGATCAGCGCGTTCATCGCCTTTCTTCTCCTCCTCCTCCGGTTGCGCTGAGCAGCGCTTCCTCGGACGCACCGGGGTCGAAACGCACCCAGCGCGCCGCGACATGCTGGTCCGGACGGATCAGGTAGACCCCGCTCGGCGCGTCCCCCAGATATCGTTCCACCAGCGCGCCCGTCGGGTCGTCGGTCCGCGACAGCGCAAGCCGACGCGCAGTGTTTCCGCCGGCCTCGATTTGATCCGGCGCGTCGGCGTCGATCGTCATCAGCGTGAACCCGTCCCCCAGATGGTCGAGCAGCCAGCCATGGCCCAACGGGCAGTCGACGGCCGGCGCTCCGGGCCGGGTGCGTGCGGGCATGGTCTTCACGTCCGGCCCGTTGAGCACCGATCCATCATGCACGCAAGGCACTGAAAGCCGTCCCGAATTGACCAGCGGCCGGGCAAACTCGAAGTCCTCGGAGAGTTCGAGCACGGCATCCCGGAACAGACGGCTCGTCTCGGTCCTTGGGGTGATGAAATCGGTCGAGCGCGTGGAATTCAGGATGTTCTCGTCCGCCGCCTGGACGCGCTCGGCATCATAGCTGTCCATCAGGTCTCCAGGCGCCTTGCCGGCCAGCACCAGCGCAAGCTTCCAGGCCAGATTGTCGGCATCCTGGATGCCCGAATTCGCGCCGCGCGCGCCAAAGGGTGAAACCTGGTGCGCGGAATCCCCGGCAAACAGCACCCGGCCGTGCCGGAAGCGCTCCATCCTGCGGCACTGGAAAGTGTAGATCGAAACCCATTCCAGGTCGAATTCCACATCCTCGCCGAGCATGGCCCTGAGCCGCGCCTTGACCTTGTCGGGCGATTTCTCCGCCTGCTTGTCGATGTCGCGGCCGAGCTGCAAATCGATACGCCACACGTTGTCGGGCTGCTTGTGCAGCAGCGCCGACTGGTGGCGGTTGAACGGCGGATCGAACCAGAACCAGCGTTCGGTGGGAAAATCGGCCTGCATCACCACGTCGGCGATCAGGAAATTGTCCTCGAACGCCCGCCCGACGAAGTCGAGTCCGAGCATCGATCGCACGGGGGACCCTGCACCATCGCAGGCGACCAGCCAGTCCGCTTCGATGGCATAGGCGCCCTCCGGCGTCTCGATGCCGATGCGTATGCCGTCATCGAGCCGGGCAATGTCGCTTACCCTGTTGCCGCCGCGCAAGTCGATTGGCCGTCCCTCGGCCTGCAGTTCGCGGAGGCGATCCACAAGGAACTTCTCGAAATGATATTGCTGCAGGTTTATGAATGCGGGCCGCCTGTGCCCGGTCTCGGGCAACAGGTTGAACGCATAGACCTGCCGGCGATCGAAGAACACCTTGCCCGTGTTCCACACCACGCCCTTGTCGACCAGCGCATCGCCGCACCCCAGGCGGTCCAGGATTTCCAGCGGCCGCTTGGCAAAGCAGATGGCCCGCGATCCGAAGCTGACCCGGTCGTTTTCGTCGAGCACGACAACCGGCACGCCGCGCGACACGAGGTCGATGGCGACGGCCAGCCCCACCGGACCCGCCCCCACGACCACGACAGGGTGGCGCACCGGGCGCGCCGCATCCTGATCGGGCGAACGCCGGTAGGCATAGAGCGGGGTCTCGAATATCCGCGTCATCGGCCCGGCCATCAGCCCTGCAACAGGTCCCACATCTGCCGGTCCCTCTCTGCGGTCCAGATGCGCGGCGTCTGAATGCCCAGCGCCTCGTCATAGGCGCGCGAGACGTTGAACGGCAGGCAGTGCTCGTAGATCGCATAGTCCGAGAACTTGGGATCGCACGCGGCGCGGCAGGCGTCCCAGGCCTGCTTGAGGCTGCCTCCGCCCTGCGCCACCCGCGCCACGGGGCGATAGGTCGAAACCAGGAAGTCCTTGGTCTTGTCGATGGCGAGATTGACCTTTTGCTTGCCCACCAGCGCATCTCCGCGTCCCGGCGCGATGGCGTCGACATCGTGGGCGCGGATGTTTTCGAGCGTCGTCGGCCAGTGGGCGAAATGCCCGTCGCCGCAATAGCAGGCCGAGTGGTACTCCACGATATCGCCCGTGAACATGACGTTGGCATCGGGCACGAAGGCGACGATGTCACCCGCGGTGTGCGCCTTGCCCAGGAACCTCAGGTCTACGCGGCGCTTGCCGAGGTAAAGCGTCATGACGTTCGAGAACGTCTGGCTGGGCCATGTCAGTCCAGGGATTTCCTCGTGGCCCTGGAACAGGCGCGGGAAACGCGCGAATTCGCTGTCCCAGTCTTCCTGCCCGCGCTCGACGACCATGGCGCGCGCCTTGTCCGACATCACGATTTCAGGGGCATTGTAGGCCGAAGCCCCAAGCACCCTGACCGCATGGTAGTGGGTAAGCACCAAATGGCGGATGGGCTTGTCGGTAACCGATCGCACCTTTTCGATCACCTGGCGGGCAAGCCGCGGCGTCGCCTGGGCATCTATGATCATCACGCTGTCATCGCCAATGATCACGCCGGTATTCGGGTCGCCTTCGGCCGTGAAGGCCCACAGACCGTCGCCGATTTCGGTGAACGAGACTTGCTTGTCGGCGAGATCGCCTTGCGATGCGAATGGTTTGCTCATGCGCTCAGGCTCCCTTCTCATAACGCGTGACCGTCTGCTCGATGGCCCCGAAGACCGAGTGTCCGGCCTTGTCCTTCATCTCGATGCGAACCGTATCGCCGAACTTGAGGAATGGCGTCGTCGGCTTGCCGGTTTCGATGGTCTCGATCATGCGGATTTCAGCGATGCAGGAATAGCCCGCGCCGCCCTGCGTGACCGGTTTGCCTGGGCCGCCGTCGAGCTTGTTCGAGACCGTGCCCGAACCGATGATCGCGCCGGCGCCCAAAGGCCGGGTTCTTGCCGCATGGGCGATCAGTTGCGGGAAATCGAAGGTCATGTCGATCCCGGCATTGGCCCGGCCGAAGGCCACGCCGTTGAGATCGACGATGAGCGGCAGGTGAACCTTGCCGCCGTCCCAGGCTTCTCCCAGTTCATCCGGGGTTACGGCCACAGGCGAGAACGCCGAGGAGGGCTTGGACTGGAAGAAGCCGAATCCCTTGCCAAGCTCGGCGGGGATGAGGCCGCGCAGGCTCACGTCATTGACCAGCATGACAAGACGGACCGCCTCGCGCGCCTCGTCGACAGAGGCACCCATGGGCACGTCGTCGACGATCACCGCGACCTCGCCCTCCATGTCGATGCCGAAATTCTCGTCCTGCGCCATCTCTATCGGATCGCGCGGCCCGAGGAACCCGTCCGACCCACCCTGGTAGATCAGCGGGTCGGTCCAGAAACTCTGCGGCATTTCCGCATTGCGCGCCTTGCGCACCAGTTCCACGTGATTGACATAGGCCGAGCCGTCCGCCCAGCAGAACGCGCGCGGCAGGGGCGACATCGCGTCGTGCTCGTGGAAGCGCTCGGCAGGCTGCGCGCCGATCTCGAGGCCCTGCGCAACCAGTTCCAGATGCGGCGCGATCCGCTTCCAGTCGTCAAGCGCGCGTTGCAGGGTAGGCGCGATATGCGACACGTCTGTGCACTGCGTCAGATCCCTGGAGACAACGACCAGCCGACCGTCGCGCGTGCCATTCCTGAGTGTGGCGAGTTTCATCTCTCTCCCATGCCGGCACTGTGCGCCGCGCTGCTTGTTGCCATCACCAAGTGTTATTTCACGCCCGGCGTGCCGTCGAACTTCTTTTCAATGCTGTCCCAGCAATCGATGTAGTCGTCCTGCAGCGGCGCCTCCCTTGCGGCGAACTCGGTGAGGTGCTGGGGAAAGCGCGTTTCGAACATGAACTGCATGGTGTTGTCCTGCTTGACCGGTTTGAGGACTTCGCTCGAAGCGCCCTCGAACGCGTTCCGGTCCGGCCCGTGCGGCAGCATCATGTTGTGCAGCGACATGCCTCCCGGCACGAAGCCCTCGGGCTTGGCGTCGTAGACCCCGTGGATATTGCCCATCAGTTCGGACATGATGTTCTTGTGGTACCAGGGCGGGCGGAAGGTGTGTTCGGCCACCATCCAGCGCTCGCGAAACAGGACGAAATCGATATTGGCGGTGCCCGGCTGGCCGGAAGGCGCGGTCAGCACCGTGAAGATCGAGGGGTCGGGATGGTCGAACAGGATTGCCCCGACGGGGGAATAGGTCCGCAAGTCGTATTTGTATGCGGCGTAGTTGCCGTGCCAGGCGACGACGTCGAGCGGCGAATGGCCGATGAAGGTCTCGTGGAACTCACCGCACCACTTCACCACGACCCGGGAACGGCCTTGAGTGTCCTCGAACGCTGCGACCGGGCACTTGAAATCCCGCGGATTGGCCAGGCAGTTGGCCCCAATGGGCCCGCGTCCGGGCAGGTCGAATTTCTGTCCGTAGTTCTCGCAGACGAAGCCGCGCGCCGGTCCCTCGATCAATTCGACCCGATAGACGAGCCCGCGCGGGATGATGGCGATTTCCTTTGGCTCGAGCTCGATGATGCCCAGTTCCGTGCAGAACCGAAGCCGTCCTTCCTGCGGTACGACCAGCAGTTCGCTGTCGGCCGAATAGAAATACTCGTCCTGCATCGAGCGCGTGACGAGATAGATGTGACTCGCCATGCCCACTTGCGTGTTCACATCGCCCGCCGTGGTCATCGTGCGCATGCCCGTCAGCCAGGTCATGGGCTCGCCGCCGATCGGCGTGGGGTCCCAGCGATACTGGCCAAGCGAGATCACGTCATCCACCACATGCGGTGCCGACTTCCAGTAGGGCAGCGGGATTTTCGAGAAGCGCGACGTGTGCTTCACCGATGGGCGGATCCGATAGCACCACGTCCGTTCGGGGCGGGTTGCGGTGAACGCGGTGCCCGAAAGCTGTTCGGCGTAGAGCCCGTAGGCGCATTTTTGCGGCGAATTCTGTCCCTGCGGCAAAGCGCCCGGCAGGGCCTCGGTCTCGAAATCGTTGCCGAAACCGGGCATGTAGCGCAAGGCGCTCCGGGCGCCCGCGTCAGAGTGCGGTGAAGGGTCGGGCATGGCATGTTCCTTCGTGTTCGAAACGGCAGGGACCGGCTGTTGCCAGTCGTGGTAATGGTTGATTTTGTAACTATCAAGGACGCGCCATGCCGGACGAATTCGACCTCGACGCCTTTCTGCCCTACCGGCTCAACCGGGCGGCGGAACTTGTCAGCCTGCGCTTTGCCAGGCGCTACCGGGATCGCTACGGGATGACGCGCCCCGAATGGCGTACCCTTGCGCTTCTGGGCAATAATGGCCGGCTCACGGCGACCGCGATCGGTGCGCTTTCAACCATGCACAAGACAAAGATCAGCCGTGCGGTGCGCGCCCTCGAGGAGCGGCACTGGCTGAGGCGCCAGGCCGACGTCGACGACCGGCGCGTCGAGCACCTGGAACTCACGCCGGCGGGACAACGCGCCTATGAGGACATCGCGCGCCTGGCACGCGATTATGAGGCCGAGCTGCGCGGCCTTTTTGGCCAGAACGCGCTCGCTTCCCTGGACAAGGGCCTTGAGCGGGTCATCGCGACGCTGTCGCGCGCGCACGAGAAGGGCTGAACCCGCAGCGGCCGGAGCGGTTGGCACCGTTACCCGGCTTTCTGCGTCAGGTAGGCGACTGCCGCGTCGAAACTCGACAGGCGGTCGTAATCGGCCTCGGGGATGGGAATGCCGAAGCGCTTGGCCAATGCCGTCACGAGATTGAGAAAGTCCATGGAGTCGATGTCGTACTCTTCGCGCAGGTCGCCGCCCCTGTCGATGTCTTCCAGTGCCACGTCCGGTGCGATGCGGTGCAGTTCCTCGGCGAGCGCCGCTGCCATGTCCGTGTTGCT
The DNA here is from genome assembly GCA_036563245.1 of Devosiaceae bacterium. Classification (GTDB taxonomy): domain Bacteria; phylum Pseudomonadota; class Alphaproteobacteria; order Rhizobiales; family Devosiaceae; genus DATCMU01. The sequence goes on from DATCMU010000029.1 coordinate 63,299, forward strand.
CATAGGGCCTCCGGTTTTTCAAGGTTTCCTGCTATGGCGCCGAGAAACAGCGCGCCGCGATGTCCGTCGCTCACCCGGTGGTCGCCCGAGAGCGTGATGGTGACCGTCCGGCGGGCGCCGATCATGCCGTCCACGGCCCACGGGCGCAGGGCGGGCGTGCCGAAACCGACGATCGCCACCTGCGGCGGGTAGATCACGCCGAACAGCGTATCCACACCGCGCTCCCCGAGGCTCGATATGGTGATGGTGGGATCGGAGATTTCCGAACTGCGGAACCGCCCCGCCCTGACGCGGGTGACCAGATCGCGCATGGCGGCCATCAGCGTGTCGAGATCGAGCTGGTCGGCATTATGGATTGCCGGCGCGACGAGGCCGGTGCCCCTTATGTTGATCGCTACCCCCACATGCACCACGGGGCTGTGCTCGAAGGCGCCGTCGACATGGTGACCGTTGAACTCGGGATATTTGCGCGCCGCCAGCGCGACCGCCTTGACGAAGAGCGCCCCGACCAGCAGCCGGTCCTGAGGCTCCTTGCCCGCGTTGCGCGCCGCCACAAAGGCTTCGGCGGCGCTGAGGTCCATCGTATGCGACAGGTAGTAGTGCGGAATGTCGCGGTTTGCATGGGCCATCGCGGCGGCAATGGCCGCCCGCATGCCCGACAGGGGGGCGGCGCGCTCGCCCGCAGCTGGCTCCGGCACTTGCGGCGTCTCCACCCTCTTGCCAATCCGGGCTGCGATGTCGGCCAGAACGATGGCGCCCTCGGGGCCGCTGCCCGCGATCCGCGCGATGTCGAGGCCGGACTGTTCCGCCAACCGGCGCGCCGCCGGCGAAATCCGAATGTGAGCTGCGCCTGCTTCGGGCGGCGGAGCAGGGGGTACCTCTGTGGGTGAGGGTGGAATTTCCGACGGCGGTTGTGGTGGAGCGGGTATCGGTTGCGGAGCCTCGGGCGCCGGAGCCGGAATCTCCGGCTTGACGGGTGATGGCGGCGCGGGAGGCGGCTCCGGAACCGGGGTCTCCGGTTCGCCCTGATGCCCGATCAGCGCGAGCGGGGTGCCCACCGGAACCTTCTGGCCGATCTCGACGAGGGTCTTTTCGAACAGACCGTCCTCGAACACCTCGATTTCTATGGCGCCCTTCTGCGTCTCGACCACGGCGACGACGTCGCCGCGCTTCACCGCGTCACCAGGCTTGACCAGCCATTCCACCAGCGTTCCCGCTTCCATGTCGGCGCCCAGCGAGGGCATGCGGAATTCGCTCATCGCTCACGCCTTGCCGAACATGGCCCGCACCTGGGCGACGATCCGGTCCGTTTGCGGAATGGCGCTGTCCTCGAGGTGCTTGGGATAGGGAATTGGAACCTCCGCGCTGCACACCCTTGCAAGTGGCGCGTCCAGCTCGAAAAAGCCCCGCTCGGCGAGTTGCATGCCGATCTCTGCCGAAATCGAGCCCGTCCGCCAGCCTTCGTCGACGATCAGCGCGTGGTGGGTCTTTTTCACCGAGGCCAGCACCGTGTCCATGTCGAGGGGCCTGAGGGTGCGCAGGTCGATCACCTCGGCGTCGATCCCGTCCCTTGCGAGGGCTTCCGCCGCGTCGAGCGTCTTGAACAGGGAGCCGCCATAGGTAATCAGCGAGATATCCTTGCCTGCCCGCCGAACCGCTGCCTTGTCGATGTCGACCGGCCCGGCATTGGCGGCCAGCTTGCCGGTCATGTTGTAGAGCATGACGTTCTCGAAGATGATCACCGGATCAGGGTCTTCAAGCGCCGTCCACAGCATGCCCCGCGCATCCTCCAGCGTTGCGGGGGCGAGCACCCTGATGCCCGGAATATGGCCGTACCAGCCCTCAAGGCTATGCGAATGCTGGGCGGCGAGCTGCTTGCCGGCGCCTGTCGCCATGCGGATCACCACCGGCACCCCGAACTGCCCGTTCGACATGTGCCGCAATGTCGCCGCGGTATTCAGGATCTGGTCGAGCGCCAGCATGGAGAAGTTGACCGTCATGACTTCGACGATGGGTCGCATGCCGGCTGCCGCCGCGCCGATCCCCGCACCGGTAAACCCTGATTCCGACAAAGGGGTATCCCGGATGCGATCCGGGCCGAATTCGGCCAGCAATCCCTTGGAGACTGCGTAGCAGCCGCCATAGCGCCCCACGTCCTCGCCCATGAGGAAGACGCGCTCGTCGCGTTTGAGGGCGTCGACAATGGCCTGCTTGACGGCCTCCCGATAGGTGATTTCCACGGTATCGGTCGAGGGTGCAACGGGCTCTGGAGGCGCCGGACGCTCGCTTGCGTAGACGTGTTCGGTCAGGTCTTCGAGCGGTTCCCAGGTGCCTGCTTCCGCAAAGGCGACCGCAGCATCGATCTCCGACTTTACCGCCGCTTCGATGGCTTCGAGGTCACGGGCATGGATCATGCCGTTCTCTTCGAGCCAGCCCCTGAAACGGGTGATCGGTCCCTTGCCGCGCCAGGTCTCCACTTCGTCCTTGTCGCGATAGAGCTGGGCGTCGAACATCGAATGGGCACGGAAGCGATAGGTCCGGCATTCGAGGAAATAGGGCTCGTGCGTCTCCCGCATGACTTCAAGTGCGCGCCGCGCCACCGCTTCGACGGCAACCACGTCCATGCCGTCCACCACCTCGCTGGCGACGGCATAGCCCGCCGCCTTCTTGTGGATGTCGGTCTCGGCCTCCGAGCGATCGAGCGCCGTACCCATGGCGTATTTGTTGTTCTCGCAAACGAACAGGACCGGTAGGTCCCACAGCGAGGCAAGGTTGAGGCTTTCGTGGAATTCGCCCTCGGCCACCGCGCCCTCGCCGAAGAAACAGGCGGTCACCCGGTCTTCGCCCGCCATCTTGTCGCGTAACGCCAGGCCGACGGCCAGCGGCAGCCCGCCGCCCACGATTGCGTTGCCGCCGTAAAAATTGTGCTCTTTGGAGAACAGGTGCATCGAGCCGCCGCGGCCACCTGAACAGCCCTCGGCCTTGCCATACATCTCGGCCATCACCGCGTTCATCGGTACGCCGCGTACGAGCGCGTGTCCGTGTTCGCGATAGGTGCCCACCAACCTGTCCTCGGGTTTGAGCACCGGTATCACCCCGGCGGCCACGGCCTCCTCTCCGTCGTAGAGATGCAGGAACCCGCGGATCTTTTCCTGCGTGTAGAGCTCGGCGCACTTGTCCTCGAAGCGCCTGACGCGGATCATCCGCTGGAGCAGGTCAAGGGCGTGGGCCCGGTCGATATGGGGCTTGATTTCGGCGTGGGTCATTTCTCGTCGCTTTCGAGCGTGGAGATGTCGCCTTCGGGCAGCCCCAGTTCGCGCGCCTTGAGAAGCCGGCGCATGATCTTGCCGCTGCGCGTCTTGGGCAGGTTCGTGCGAAAGGCGATTTCCTTGGGCGCCACGGCAGGTCCCAGCCGCTTGCGGGCGTGCCCCATCAGTTCGAGCATCAACTCGTCACTGGGCTCATACCCGGGCTTGAGCGCGACGAATGCCTTGACCATTTCGCCCACCGTTTCGTCCGGGATGCCGATGACGCCTACCTCCGCGACCGCCTTGTGCTCCATCAGGGCGCTTTCGACCTCGAAGGGGCCGATCAGGTGTCCGGCGCTCTTGATCACGTCGTCGTCGCGGCCCACGAACCAGAAATAGCCATCCGCGTCGCGCATCGCGAGATCGCCCGAGAGATACCAGCCGCCCACGAAACACTTGTTGTAGCGGGCCTCCTCATGCAGATAGGCGCGCATCATCGAGGGCCAGCCGGGCCGCAGGGCCAGTTGCCCGATGGTCATCGGTTCGATCACCTCGCGCACGCCATCCGCGGTCTTTTCCACGATGCCCGCGGTAATGCCGGGCAGGGGCCGGCCCATGGAGCCGGGCTTCACGTCCATGGCGGCGTAGTTGGCGATCATGATCCCGCCGGTTTCGGTCTGCCACCAGTTGTCGTGGAACGGCATGCCGAACGCCTCGACCCCCCAGACCACGGCCTCGGGATTGAGCGGTTCCCCGACGCTGGCCATGAACCTGAGCGCGCCGAGGTCGTGACCCTGGATCGGTTCCTTGCCTGCCTTCATCAACATGCGGATGGCGGTGGGGGCGGTGTACCAGACGTTCACCTTCTCCGTTTCCAGGATGCGATACCAGCGCTCCGCGTCGAAATCGGCTTCATCAACGATCATGGTCACGCCGTTGGTCAGCGGCGAGATGATCCCGTAGGAGGTGCCGGTCACCCAGCCGGGGTCGGCGGTGCACCAGAAAATATCGTGGGGATGCAGGTCGAGCGCATAGCGCCCGGTGATGTTGTGAGCAACCACCGCGCCATGCACGTGCACCGCGCCCTTGGGCTTGCCCGTGGTGCCCGAGGTGAAGTGCAGGAGCGCCATGTCTTCGGGATCCGTGTGCACGACCGCGAATTCCGTCGGTGCGGCATCGAGCAGCCCGGACAGATCCTCGCAGCCCTCCGGCAGCTCGTCTGCGGCATCGATGATCAGCACATGCTTGAGGCTGGGCAGATCCTTGCGCCAGGCGGCGACCTTGCGCTTGTAGAGCGCCCTCGATGTGACCAGGACATTGGCTTCGCCGATGCCCATGCGGGCCTTGATCGGCTCGGGTCCGAAGGCGGAGAACATCGGGCAGAAGACCGCGCCGGCCTTCAGCGTGCCGAGTGCGGAAATGTAGAGTTCGGGTACACGCCCCAAAAGGGAATAGACCCGGTCGCCGCGGGCGACGCCAAGCTTCGTGAGGGCATTGGCGAAGCGGTTGGTGGCTCCCTGCAGGTCGGAATAGGTAAAATCGCGGCGCGTCTCGTCCCTGGCGATCCACCTCAGGGCGATCCTCTCGCCAAGGCCGGCCGAGACGTGCCGGTCCACCGCCTCATGGGCGATGTTCAGGGCGCCATCGCCAAGCCCGTCCAGCAGCGCCCGGGCGTTGTCCCAGGAAAAATTGCGTCTTTCCTCAGCGTAGTCCCTGAGGTTGGCCCGCGCCGCGTCTTCGGCGCGCTTGTGGATTGTTTCCATCGGCATCGCCATGCCCTCCTCGGCATGGTCGAGCCTAGGCACATCGCCTGCGCTCCACCTTGACGCAGATCAACGGGAAAAGAGAGGCGGCGGCGCCGGGCCTTGCGCCGCCGCACCCGGCTGGCTGCGGGAACCTCAGGCCAGGCCGGGAAAGAAATCGGTCTTTATTCGCGTGGGACGCACCCCCATGTGCCGCAGGGTCTTTCGCATCGCCGCCACCATGGGTTGCGGCCCGGAGATGTAGAAGGTGCGCTCGCGGAAATAGGGAACTTCGCGCTGGATCAGCGCCGCGTTGATCAGTCCCACCTCCATGCCGGGGCGGGCGGTGGCGGCGTCCTGCACCACATAGATGGTATCGATGGCCAGTTCGTCGCGCGCTTCTTCCAGCACATCGGCATAGGCGATATCCTCGGCCCGGGCATTGCCGTAGAGCACCACGATGTCGCGCCGTTCTCCCTTGTCGATGAGATAGCGCAGCATCGAGCGGAACGGCGTGATGCCGATACCCCCGGCGATGAACACAAGCTTCTCGTCGCGGTTTGCGGGCAAGACGAAACTGCCGGCCAGTTGTGCGCCCACAATGGTGTCTCCGGGCTTCATCGCGGCGAGGCCGCGCTTGAACGCGCTGCCGGCAGGATTGAACTTCACCCCCAGCCGCACCTCGTTCTCGGTGGGAGCCGACGCGATGGTCAGGTAGCGCCGATTGCCCCGGTTGTCCGGTCGGGCGACGTCGAGCGTCCATTCCAGGTACTGACCGGCGGCGAATGCGAGCTGGCGGTCGGTGCGGAACACGAAGTCATATGCGCTCGACGCCGCCTTTTCGATCCGGTCCAGCGTCATCGGCACCCGGCCGCGCGGTCCCACCGCGAATGTGAGCAGATTGCCCGCCAGCAGGGCGAGTTCGGGCGTGAGATAATAGCCGGCGATGGCGAAGCTGGGCGCCGAGAGAATACCCACCATCGCGCCGTAGACCATGCGCCAGACCCGCGATTGCGGCGCGGTGAGCGGCTCGGTCAGCATCACGAAGGCAAAGAAGAAGAACGGGGAATGCTGCAGGGTGATTTGAAGAGACTGCAGGTAATCCGCCGGAGCCGAGGTCAGCACCACCACGGCGAGATTTGCTGCCATGAAACTCAGCACGAGGTCGAACCGCCGCAGCTTTCGCGTCAGCAACAGGCCACCCACGATCACCACGGGCATCAGGGCCTGGTCCCCCGCCACCCACCATGTGGCGGGCGCGTCGATGGCCAGCGCCGAAAGCGCGACGGCGAAGGCTGCGGGGTTGAACAGATGCTTGCGATTGATCGCAAGCAGGAACTTCGAGCCCATCGCCCAGGTCGAGATGAACACCAGGACGCCGACGCCGCGCATGTCCGAGGCGGTCACCGGATCCACGATAAGCGCAAGGATCAGTCCGGTGATATAGACGCTCTCGATATTGGGAACGACCCGGAACACGCGGGCGAACAGTTCGTTGGCAACCCAGCAGGCGCCAAGGATCACGATCGTGGAGAAGGCCAGCGCCGTGGGGTCCACCCGCGAAACGTGGAACAGGCCCAGCACGAATGCGGCGCCCAATGTCGCCACCAGGTAGTAGAGCACCAGGCGATACATTGTTATGCGGTCAATGAACGCGTCGATATAGCTCATCATCACAGTGCGAATGCCTCGAAACCGGTGGTCAGCGTCGCCATGCCGTCGGGGGTGATCGAATAGCCCTCGAGCCCATCGCAATCCTCGATGAACTCGATGCCGGCCTGGCCCATCGCGAAGGCCGCGGTGGCGAAACGGTCCGCCTCCAGAACGTCTTTCGCGATCACGGTCAGGCTCACCACATCGACGATCTGGTCGCTGGCCTTGAGTGGATTGTAGATGTGATGTCCGCGCACATATGTGCCGGACGTTGCGATGCCCTGCCCGCTGAGGGCGAGGACCTTGACGATCTCTTGCGGGTTGAACGGGCTTCTCACCCCCACGCGCCACGGTTCGCCGTCCGCGTTGTGGCCGGCAGTCTGGATGTCGCCGCCCGCATCGACATAGAAATCGGCGTAGCCCGCGTGCTGAACGATCTCGGCGGCCTTCAGGATCGACCAACCCTTCACGATGCCGGAAGGATCGATCGAGCCGTCGGGGCGCCGCAGGTCGAAATAGCCCATGGTCTGCTTGCGCGTCTCCTCGACAAGCGCCAGCACTTCCAGCATCTGTTCGCTGAGCGCCGACAGCCCGATCTCGCCACGATTGAGGCGCGAGACCTCGCTGTCCGGCTTGTATGTGGAGAACCTCAGGTCGACGGCATTGAAATGCTCGAATACCGCATCGATGATGTCGTGCGAGACCGCCGCCGGGATGTCGACGGTGATCGGCATGCCCATCATGAGCCTGGTTTCGTGCATGTTCAGGCCTTGGCCGCGCTCAGGGCGCCATTCAGCGAGCGCAGGAACGCGTTTGAACTCAGCGTCGCGCCGGAGACCATGTTGATATTGGCGCTTTGGGCCTGCACCGCCTCGCGTTGCAACCGCGGCATGGCGATGGAATTGATGTAGCGCGAGGTCCGCCTGTCGCTTGGATAGTCGAGGATCTGGATCGCGACGATCCGCCCGCCCTGCACCACCGCCGCCACTTGCACGCGGCCGTAATAGGCGTTGGCCGAAGGCCCGCGATAGACGCCGTCCTTGAACCCCAGCGATGCCTGCTGCTGCGCGGGCATGTCGGCCGAGAGAACCTGCATCGTCGCCTGGGGCGCGGAGGCCGGGCGGATGCGGGGAAGCGGGATGACCGGCTGCGGATCTGCCGCTGCAGTCAATGGGGCGGGACTGTCGGCGGGAACCGCCGGGTCGGGCGCGGACACGGCAGGCCGGGGCGCAGCCGGCGCCGCCACGGGTACAGGGTAGGTCGCATTGGCAATCCGGGCCGGGGGCTCGACGCTCAGGATCGTCATTGTGCCCGGCGCCGGCTTCGCCGTGACCTGCGGAGCGGGGGCGACAGTGATCGCCGCTGGCTGGGCGGTGGGCAGGGCGAGCGTTACGCCCGATGAGGCCGAAGCCGGTGCGATCGCCGCGCCGGCGCTGTCGGTTCCGCCAAGGTCGCCGGCCAGCGCCAGTCCGTCGGGCGCTGTCTGGCGCATCTGCACCGCATAGGCGCCGGATGCAGCAAGAAACGCAACGGACAGGAGCAGTTTTCTCATGGCGATGGCCTTCTGAACCGAGTGGACAAGGCACGCGTCCACCTCACTTTCCGGCAACCTAGTCCATGTGGCTGACAACAACCTGAAGAGCGTGATCGCGGCTCGTAAGACCCCGGCGGTTCCCTTTTTCGATCGCGATGGCCTATATGAAGCGTCAGGGCGCGTGTGCGTTCAGCCTGCTGTCAGCAAGTTCGGGCAGGTACGGGCGTTTCAACAAGGGCAGGGCAATGCGGGTTCTTCTGATCGAGGACGATACCAGCCTCGGCGAGGCGGTGCGCGACCATGTTGCGGCCGAAGGCCATGCCGTGGACTGGGTCAAGCGGCTCGACGAGGCCGGCGACGCAATCGCCGGGGTCGCTTACGAGCTGATCCTGCTCGATCTCAATCTTCCGGACGGACGCGGCCTCGATTTTCTCAAGCGGCTGCGCAAGTCCGGCAGCGTGACGCCGGTGATCATCCTCACCGCGATGGACCAGATTTCGTGGCGCATCGAGGGGCTGAACGCGGGCGCGGACGATTATCTGGTCAAGCCGTTCGACCTCAGCGAGTTGTCCGCGAGGCTTGCCGCGGTGGCGCGCCGCTATTCGGGCAACCCCAATCCGTTGATCGAGATCGCCGGGATCGAGATAGACCTGGCCCATCGCCTGGTGATGCGGCAGGGATCGCAGATCGACCTGACCGCCCGGGAGTGGGCGATACTCGAACGCTTGCTGCGCCACCCCAACGTGGTGGTTTCGAAGTCGCAACTCGAGGATACCCTTTACGAATTCGGCGCAGAGATCGAATCCAACGCGGTCGAGGTCTATGTCAGCCGCCTGCGCCGCAAGCTCGGGGCCGAGCTGGTGGTCACCGTGCGCGGCCTTGGGTACAGGATCGCCAGTTCGTGAAAGCCCGCTCCGACAGCATTACCCGCCGCCTCGTCGTCGCGTTGACCCTTGGCACCACGGTCCTGTGGCTGATCGCCGCCGCGGTGTCGAGCGGGGTGTTGCGCCACGAACTCGACGAAAGCTTCGATCGCGCCCTGACCGAGACCGCACGCCGCCTTCTGCCGCTCGCAGCGGTCGGGCTGCAGGACGCCGATGCCGAGGCGGACGGCCGCGAAATCCATCACATCGAGAAGGAGCACGGCGAGGGGCTGGTCTATCAGCTCAGGAATCCCAGCGGTGGCATCGTGCTGCGTTCCGACGATGCGCCTGCCGAACCGTTCAACACCGCATCGCAGTCGGGATTCTCCGAGACCGATACCTATCGCCTCTATACGCTCTACGATCCGACCACCAAACTTGCCATTCAGGTTGGAGAGCCGCTTGCGCACCGCCAGTCGGCGATCATGCGGTCCACGCTGACCCTGTTCCTGCCCCTCCTGCTGCTGGTGCCGCTCAGCATCGCTGGCATATTCTTCGCCATCAGGCGCGGATTGCGCCCACTCACCGATCTGCAACAGCAGATATCGGCGCGCGACGCAGCCAATCTCGCCCCGCTTTCTGTTGAAGGCCTGCCCAACGAACTCGCCCCGATCGGGGACGCATTGTCGAGCCTGATCGACCGCTTGCGGGCCGCGCTCGATTCCGAACGCGCCTTTGCCGCCAATTCCGCGCACGAACTGCGCACGCCGATTGCCGGAGCGCTGGCCCAGACCCAGAGACTGATCGCTGGTTCTGACGATGATGCCGTTCGCACCGAGGGGCGCCGGATCGAGGCGACCCTGAAGCGTCTTGCCGAACTGGCGGAGAAGCTCATTCAGCTCTCGCGCGCCGATGCCGGCATGGCCGCCTCGGACATGAGCGTGGAGATACTGCCGGTACTTCGACTTGTGGTCGCCGACGCACGGGGTCGCGCCCGGCCCGCCCGGGATATCGAGGTTGCCGTCGCCCCGGATGCAGAACACGCCACCGCGCGCATCAACGTCGATGCCCTCGCCATCGTCCTGCGCAATCTGGTGGACAACGCCGTCGCCCACGGCGCGCCCGGTACCCCGGTCGTCGTGCGGATCGATGCCGACCGGACCATTTCCGTGCGCAACGAATGCCCGCTCGTGCCCGCCGAGACCATGGAGCGATTGCGCCGCAGGTTCGAGCGCGGGCCGACCGCTTCGGCAGGATCGGGCCTGGGGCTGGCCATCGTGGAGACCATCCTCAAGCAGACCGGCGCCACCCTCGAATTGCGGTCGCCCGCATCGGGCTGGACCGACGGCTTCGAGGCGATCGTGCGCTTCAAGGACGCTCCGCCGGCCGCCGAGGGTGCGGCCGACTGAAAGGCTTCTGTTCGGTCAGTCGGCCTGGAAGCCGATCTTCTTGTGGGTCATGTCGCAGAACGGCTTGGTGTGCGAACCGCCACAGCGGCAAAGCCGCACGCGCGTCACCCTGTCGAGCGTATGCCCGGTGCCCGCGCAGATCTCGAGATTGCCGCTGACCACCAGCGGCCCATCGGGTTCGGGATCGATGTGAAGGTCTCCATCGCGCACCGCGAGCGGCTCGCACGGATGCCCGGACGGCTCGCCGCTGGCGGTGAACCCGATATCGTTATGCGATCCGTCGCAGAACGGTTTGTTCTTCGAGGCTCCGCACCGGCAAAGCGTCGCCCGGAAACCGATATCCTCGCCCCGCAATTTGATCGGCGCGCGGAAGGCGTAAGGCCCGTTCTCACGCAAGTGGACCGTGTTGACCGGTGGCGGCCCTTCGGGCGCAAGATCGCCCTTGGGCTTGTAGGTGATGGCGCCTGATGGACAGTTATGGGCGATGCGGACCGTCACGTCGGCCGGTTGCGTCTCCGGATAGAGCCACTTGCCCGGGGTATTGGCCCGAAAGACCGAGGGCGCTCCAAGCACGCAGAACCTTGCGTGAATACAGCGTCGTCCATTGAACTGCAGGGTGAGATCTTCCGTTTCGGCCACGTCCGCGGATGCTTCGGCATGCGGCACGTCCACCGGCCTGGACCGCTTCGGCCGGTCTGCGCCGTTTCCGACTTCGATGCGCGCCGCCAGCTTCTCAAGCCGTGCTGCGACCCCCGCCAGTTCATGGCCTTCGGGGAACATTTGCGCCGCATGGTGCTGCATGTCCACGATCCGCTCCCGGATCATCCGGCGTTCCGCGGGTCCGTCGGGCAGCCTTTGCACGTCGCGCAGCATTGAGAAGGTAATGCCCGCGTTCACGCCGGGATGACTGTGGCTCGCGGGAAGCTTCACCAGGTGTTCGGCAACGTGGTCGAGCACGCCCATAAGGTCGATGGCGAGATTGATGTAGAGGCGCTTGTCGGCCTGATGTTCGGGTCCGCGCCCGAAGCTTTGCACCAGGCATCTCAGGGTATGCCCGTAAAGCGCATTGCCCAGGTCAAGCACCCTGGCGCTTTCGGGACTGTCGATGAACACGCGCTCGTGCCGGTCCATGGGCCGGATCGAAACGGGATTGTGGGCGACAGGGAAAGACGGCGCGAAATCTGGATCGTCCTTGAGAAACGCGGCGTATTCATCCCGGATTTTCAGAAAGCGGCTGTAGTGGCTGTCCTCGCTGTGGCTGGGCGCGCCTTCGCCCTGCTCGATGATCGTCTCGATCGCCGCCTCGGCGCTCTCAAGGTCGCTCACCACCCTGATGCCGTCGAGCGAGACATCGCCGAAGCTGATCTGGCCGTTGGCGTCGCCGCAAAACAGTTCGCGTTCCCCGTGGCGCGTTGCCAGCACCTCGAACCCGTGCCTGAGGCCGCGATAGAGGTGGCCGATGGTGCTGTAGTCCTGCGCGCTCGGCATCAGCCGTCCGCGATGCTGGCTGCGATGGTAGTTCGAAGGGTGTTCGAACTCGCGCGCATCGCGCAGCGCTATGCCCTCGGGGCGTTCGAGAAAGATGAAGTGCTCGAGCACGTCGGGGGAGAAACGTTCCAGCTCCAGGGTCAGCCCCGCCGGATGATAGCCCGCCGGAATGGGGAAATTGGGCCGTGAGAAATGCGGCCCCGCTCCTATCGACGAGGTGAGATTGGCGACCAGGCAGAGATGGGTCATCTCCTCGATGGCCACCGAAATGATGGCGGACCGCCACGTCTTGACGGCTTCCGCCTGCGCCGGCGTCAGTCCGTCCGCCTCAGACCGTTTCAGGCTCCAGGCGGCATAGAGATAGCAGCACATGACATTGTGCTCGATCGCCGCGGCCTCGGCGAGCAGGTAGACCAGTTCCTCGCGCGTTTCTATGCGGATTTTCGGTTCGTTCTCGGCCATCGCATCCTCCCTGACAGCGACGGCATCGGCGGGGGCGAAGACCGCCCGTTCAGCTCAACACTTCACGTCGCTGATCCATTGGTCCTCGTGCCTCGGCCTTGCCGGCCTTGTAGTCCTTGAGCCGCCCCGCGAGTACCTCGCCGAGCAGTTCGCTCAATGCTTCCGCCACCTCGAGCCGCGCCATGTAGACATAATCCGCGCCGGCTCTTTCGACTGCCTCGTAGTTCTTCATGTCCACCGCATTGGCGATGATCACGGCACCGGGGTTGAGCTTGCGAACGGTCTTGACCAGTTCGCGGTTGGTGATGCCGCGCAGCAGGTCGTCGGAGATCGTGCATACCACGATCTTGGCCTTGTCGATCCCGGCATGCAGCAGCGTCTCGTCGTTCGAGATATCGCCATACTCGACATTCACGCCCATCTCGCGGATGCGATCGTGCAGGGCGACGTTGAAATCGATCACCAGTATGCGCGGCAGCAGTTCGGGGCGGCGCTTGGCAATCTCGTGCAAGAGGGACGAGGCGTCCCGGTGCAGCCCCAGGATGGCCACCGCGTATTCCTCGCTCTTTTCCTCTTCACTGGCCGGTGGTTCCTTGAACCCGAGCCGGCTGAGCCAGGGGCGGAACAACTCGTGCAGAGCATAGGCCTGCTGGTAGAGCGGCGTGGTCGCAAGGGCCGTCAGTACGAACGCCAGGATGATCGCGGCGTTGAGATCGGGACTGATATGGCCCTGTTCGACACCGAGAAAGGCGATGACCAGCCCGAATTCGGAAATCTGCGCAAGCCGGATCGAAGAGACCTCGGAGTTTCGCTGGTCGACGCCCAGGAGATAGAGCAGGGGAAAGAACACCAGCTGGCGCGCGATGATGGCGACCACGGCCATCCCAAGAGCGAGTAGCGGGACGCTCCAGCCATCGGGCGCCGGAATCGCGATGCCCAGGCCCACGAAGAACAGGGTCACGAAGAAGTCCTTCACGATTCCGACCTTTGTGATGACCTCGGTGGAATAGGGAAGGTTCGCGATCGTCGCGCCGGCTATGAGTGCGCTCATGCCCGGCCCGACCGTCATGTGCAGGTTGATCCCGAAGGCTGCCTCCGTGATCGCATCCAGATTGGTGCCAAGGAACACCACGACGAAGCACCAGCTAATCGCGCCGAGCAGGATCAGTTCGGGCACCTTGGATATCCAGCGAAACGCATATGAGACGCCGAAGCGCGCCAGCAGCACGCCAAGCAGGATGAGAAGGCCGATGCCGACGAAGGAGAACACGATGGGCATCGGTTCGGGATGGCCCAGATTGGGCTGAAGCAGGGTGACCACGATGGCCCAGATATCCTGGAAGATCAGGATGGAAAGGGCAATGCGGCCAGGTTCGGTGTCGAGTTCGAAATGCTCCTGGAACAGCTTGACCACCTGGATGGTCGACGACCCCGCAATCACCACGCCGATATAGAACGGCGCCATGTTGCCCTCGATCAAGGCGCCCAGCCCTATCAACGCGAGCAGCTTGGCGGCGGCAAATCCGAACAGGATGGTCAGCGGGTATTGCAGCAGGCCCGCGACAATGATCGTTCGGCCGCTCTTGAGGATCGATCGGATATCGATTTCCAGGCCGATCATGAACAGCAACAGCACGAAACCCAGCTGGGCGATCGTGTCGATATTCTCCGGATCCGTGACCTGGCGCAGAACCAGCGGGCCCGCCAGAACCCCGGCGAGCAGGAAGGCCGCGATGCTCGGGATCTTCAATCGCGCGCAAACGATGGCCAGCACACCGGCCAGCAGCAGGGAGATGCCGATGTCGTGCACCAGGGGCGGCATCTCGCCTCCTGAAGCGGCGGCAGGAGCGGAAAGCCCGGCCCAGACCGAAACGCTCACCGCGGCAAGCGATGCAATCCCCTTCAGTGGAAACGATATCCGACTTCCCAAGCGATCCCCCGTTTCCCTCGTTCCGGCACGCGAACCCCCATGGCCCATGCATTCGCCGGTCATTGCGTAAGCGTCAGGTCCGTTCCGGCATCCGCGCTCCGGAACGGTCCCTTATGCCAGGATGCCCTTCGACAGCATCACGAAAAATGTCATTGCGGCATAGGTCAGGTGGTGCAGCAACTGGTCGAACCCGTGCATTGCCCAGAAACGGTGCGGATCGTCCTTGCTGGAGATCCCGTGCGAATACGCGATCTTGGTATAGTCGATCAGGTAGTGCACTGCGAATTCCGCTGCCGCCAGCAAGATCAGGACGGGTATCGCAACCTGCGCGATTATCAGAACGATCACCGTGCCCACCACATGCGTTCCCGCATGTGCGTAGCCGCCGAGCTTGGAGAAGTCGCCCTTCTGCGCAACCATCCAGTTGGCCTGCAGCAGATAGTCGGCGACGAAATGCTTCAGCTGGAACCCCACCAGAAGCAGCAATACGTAGAGTGTCATACCTTGCGCCCGTCCTTGCGGAGCCCTGGCAGGGCCCGCCGATTGCCCCGCCGGAATGACGTTGGCCACCCTGAATGTGCTTTTTTGCCGCCACGCTGGCAAGTGTTTCAACTGCCAATTTCAACCCGCATTTCTGCATTCGGTCGGCATCCGCTGTCATTGCGCAAGAAAAGCGGCGCGATATTGCGCTGTAGGCCGGACAGGCCGCTCAAACCGATATTTCGACCGGATCTCAATATAAATATATGTAAATACTATATTTTTATGCGTCCGGCGCATCGGGGCGCCGACGATAACCATTGCGATCAATAAGGTGATCGCGCTGCGGGTTTGTGGTATACGATATTAGTAATTCGTTAAGAATTGACCGGGGTCATCATGGCAGAAAGCATCACCCGCACGGTGCGGGCGTTCCGTGTTGTTATTGCATTGCTGGCATTTGCCACATCTCTGGCGCTGGCAGGGTCCGCGCTTGCGGTGACCGGAACCGCGGTTGGCGTTTCGCCTCAGGCCGACCTGAAGGCGGGCGGCGTGACCAGGACGCTGGTTATGGGCGCGGACGTATCTGTTGGCGATACGGTCGTCACCGATGCCGGCGGGCAGGTTCAGATTCTTTTCGGTGACAATACCCGTGTTGTGGTTGGCCCCAACTCCTCGCTGTTGATCGAGGAATATCTACTTGGCACCGGCAATCAGGTCTCCAAGTTCGCGATCAAGGCGCTTGGCGGCACCTACCGTTTCATTACTGGCAACAGCCCAAAGGAAGCCTACGTGATCAAGACGCCGACCGGCACGATCGGGGTGCGCGGCACGGCTTTCGACTGGGCTGTCGACCTGGTCAGCAAGATCACGACCGTGGTCCGCTACGAGGGCAAGGTCATCCTGTGCCCCTATGGGCCGGGCGAGACACAGACGACCGATCTGCTCAAATGCGTGGTGCTCACCCAGCAGTGCTCCACCGGCGAGCTGGTCTTCGACAAGGACGCGCACATCATCGAGATCGAAAAGGAGCGGCTGTCCCGCGTGGGCGACCTGTTCCCCTACATCATTTCGCAGCAGCCGCTGCGTTCGGATTTCCGCGTGCCCGACGGCACTGCGTGCGGCCAGCCCCTCAACCCGCCTGAACCGGAAAAGCATCCGGGCGGCGGCGAACCGGGCAACAGCGGCAACGAATGCGGCGAGTGTTGTTATGACTGCGGTTGATATCGGCGGCGGGCGACCCGGGGCGTCCGCCACATTCCGTTTAGCAAGGTGAAGTGAAAATGACTCGACTTGCGACCAGAATTGGACTGAGTGCGGCGCGAATGGGCGGGCTGGCCCGTATGTGCGCGATTGGGCTTGCCATTCTGGGAATGGCAATGACGGGTTCGGCCTTCGCCGCACGGCCCCTGGGCACCGCCGTCGATGTCAGGCCGACCGCGACCGGGGAGGTCGGGGGCGTCAAGCAGGTCATCATCAAGGGCTCGGATCTCGTCGAGGGCCAGACGATTACCACCGGTCCTGAGGGGCAGGTGCAGATCGTCTTCTCGGACGATACACACATGGTTGTGGGACCGGCCTCGAGCCTCCTGATCCAGAAATATCTCCTGCGCAATTCCAGTACCGTCAGCAGCTTCGCGGTCAAGGCGTTGGGCGGGACGTTCCGCTTTATCACCGGCAACAGCCCGAAGGACGCCTACAAGATCGAGACACCGACCGGCACTATCGGGGTCAGGGGCACCGAATTCGACCTGACTGTCGAGCGCCGGACCGGCTCGGCCTATGTGGTCCTGTTCAACGGTGCGACAGTGCTCTGCCCGAAGAATGTGAAGGCCTGCATCACGCAAACCGTGGGGTGCTCGATCGCGGTCATCGGCTCGCCAAGAGATGCCTCGATCCTGGACAATGAAAATCTGCGTCACAAGAAGGCGAACTCGATCTTCCCATATGTCCTTTCGCAAACACCATTGCGTACGGATTTCCGGGTGAAGGATCCGCGCAAGTGCGCTGAAAGGACGATCGACCCGGTCACGACCGGCAGCGTCACCAATCAGGCACCACCACCACCACCGCCGCCACCGCCGCCGCCGCCACCTCCTCCGCCGCCGCCACCACCGCCGCCGCCACCACCGCCGCCGCCACCTCCGCCGCCGCCACCACCGCCGGAAGACACCCCGCATCAGAACAACGGTGTGGGCAACGGTGGAGAGGGCACTGAAGGGCAGTACGAGGGGAACAATCCCAACTCGAACTACGACCACCACAAGCAGGCGGACAAGTTCAAGAGCGGTTGGTCTCCCGGCGACGGCAATCCGCACGATAGCTGACAATACGGCTTGACCGGCTGCCCTCCTGAAATGAATAGTCGCGGACCATGTGGAAACGGCGCGTAGTCCCGGCGATCTTCGGCCTAGCGATTGTCGCGGCTCTCTTTAGTCTGCGGCTGGCGGATCCGTATCCCGTCCAGGCCATGCGGGACATCACGTTCGACAATTTCCAGCGGTTGTCGCCCCGCCCCGATGGAGACTTCCCTGTTCGGGTCGTCGACGTGGACGAGGCCTCGCTCGCGCAGATCGGACAATGGCCCTGGCCGCGCAAGATACTTGCAGAGCTTGTGGACCGCCTGACGCAGATGGGCGCAGCCGTCATCGTTTTCGACATGCTGTTTCCCGAGCCGGACCGCATGTCGCCCAATCGGATCATTTCGTCCCTGGACAGCGACGTGGCAGCTCGTGTGAAAGCTGCCGGCGGCGACGTCGAGGATTACGACAAGGTATTTGCCGCCGCGATCGCCCGGAGCAGGACGGTGCTTGGATTTGGCGTCACCCCCCAGCCCGGGCCTTTGCCGAACAAGGCGAAGTCCGGCTTCGCCATTGTCGGGCCGGACCCCACCCCCGCGGTACCCACGATGCCCGGAGCGGTGGTCTCCCTGCCCGAATTGATGGATGCGGCAACCGGAATGGGCAGCATCAGCCTGCAGCCCGGCGATTCCATTGCGGTCGTCCGGCGCCTCCCCCTGTTGTGGACCGATGGAAAGCAGTTGTTTCCTTCCCTGGCGCTCGAAGCGCTCAGGGTGGCCATGGGCGTTTCCACCACAGTTGTGTTCGGGGATGAAACGGGTCCGGGCTATGTGCAGTCGGTCCGGGTCGGCGACCTGGAAATCCCCACGACCCCCACGGGGGCACTGTGGCTGCATTACCGGCGCATGCCCGACAGCCTCTATGTTTCGGCCAAGGATATCCTCGGCCCCGACTTTGCCGCAAAGGCCGATTCCATTGCCGGCAATATCGTGTTCGTAGGGACATCTGCGACCGGCTTGCTCGATATCCGGGGCACGCCGCTTGGCATCAACGTGCCCGGGGTCTCGATTCACGTCCAGGCAATCGAGCAGATCCTGTCCGGCGATTTTCTCAAACGCACCGACTGGATCGTGGCGCTCGAACTCTTGTTCTTCGTTGTCATCAGCATCTCGATCGTGTTCCTCATCCTCGCCTCCGGTCCCATGTTGTGTTTCGTGGTCGGCGCGGTGATGGCGGGAGCAATCGTTGCGGCTTCCTGGCTCGGCTATGTGAAATGGGGTCTGCTCATCGATCCCAGTTATTCACTGGTTGGCGGCTTCGTCGTCTATTCGGCCATGATCTTCTTCCAGTTCGTGATCACCGACGCTGACAAGCGGCGTATTCGCGGCGCTTTCGGGCACTACGTGGCCCCCGCGCTGCTCGCCCAGATCGAAAAGAGCGATCGCCTTTCGCTCGGTGGTGAAATGCGCGATCTTTCGATCATGTTCTCGGACGTGCGCAACTTCACCACGATCAGCGAGAAGATGGAGCCGCATGCCCTGGTGACCATGCTCAATACCCTGTTCGGCAACCTTGGCGAACGCATCACCGAGCAATATGGCACCATCGACAAGTTCATCGGCGATGCCATCATGGCCTTCTGGAACGCGCCCATCGATGTGCCCGGCCATCCAAGGCGGGCGTGCCAGGCGGCGCTTGGCATGCGCGATACGCTGAGAAAGCTCAACGATGGTGACGCATTCCACCTAAAAGCCAACGGCAACCCCATGTCCGAGATCGCCATCGGCATCGGTATCTCGACCGGAACCGCGCTGGTGGGTAACCTCGGGCTCGAAACGCGGTTCGACTATTCATGCGTCGGCGACACGGTCAATGTCGCGTCCCGGGTGGAGGGATCGTGCAAGACCGTCGGCTACGACATCGTCGTGGTTGAAGCCACGCGCAACCAGGCATCCGACTTCGCCTTCCTTGAGGCGGGCTCGATTTCCCTGAAGGGCAAAAGCGAACGCGAGCGAATCCATATTCTCGTCGGCGGACCCGAACTCGCCCAGAGCGAAGGCTTCAAGGCCCTCGAACTGGCTCACCGTGCCGCGATTACCGAGCTTGCGGCAGGCGGCGATGCCGACAGCCAGATCGCGCGCTGCGAGGAACTCGCGGCGCCCATAGAGCCGCATCTTGCCCATTTCTATGAAACGCTGCGCACCCGCCGCGCCGACTTTGTCGGGCAGCGTCCGCAAGAGGCCATTGCCGCCACGGGGGGCTTGGCGCCAATCCCCGAGCCGGCCAAATAGCCGCAAGTCTCGCAACTCCGGCGCGCCGATCCAGATTTTTGCCCAGCTATACTTCCGTAGTGCTTGCGCTTTGCGGTTCAGCCGTTAGGTTTCCACCCGGTCAGAACGATCCGCAAGGTCGGCCGATGTCCAGGACCGGCCGCTGCAATCTGGAGAACATGAAATATGAAACTGTTGCGCTTCGGCCCGCCGGGTCAGGAAAAGCCGGGCCTGCTCGATGCCCAGGGAAAAATCCGCGATCTGTCCGGTCTTGTGGCCGACATCGGGGGGGAGGTCCTGACCCCTGCAGGAATCGAGCAACTGCGTGGCGCGGATCTCGATGGGCTGCCGGTTGTTTCCGGCTCGCCTCGCCTTGGTCCCTGCGTCGCGGGCACGGGCAAGTTCATCTGCATCGGGCTGAACTATTCCGACCATGCCGCCGAAACCGGCGCCAAGGTGCCGCCCGAGCCAATCGTGTTCATGAAGGCGACTTCGGCCATCGTGGGGCCGAATGACGATGTCGCGATCCCGCGCGGTTCGGAAAAGACCGACTGGGAAGTCGAGCTTGGCGTGGTCATCGGCAAGCCGGCCAAATATGTCAGCGAGGCCGATGCCCTCGATCACGTCGCCGGCTATTGCGTTGTCAACGACGTCTCGGAGCGCGCATTCCAGACCGAGCGCCACGGGCAGTGGACCAAGGGCAAGTCCTGCGACACTTTCGGCCCGATCGGTCCATGGCTGGTCACCGCCGATGAAGTCGCCGATCCGCAGAACCTTGCCCTGTGGCTTGAGGTCGATGGCCATCGCTACCAGGATGGCAGCACCGCGACCATGGTCTATGGCGTACGCTACCTGGTGTCCTATCTCAGCCAGTTCATGACCTTGCAGCCCGGGGACATCATCTCCACCGGCACCCCGCCCGGCGTTGGCATGGGCCTCAAGCCGCCGAAATACCTCAAGCCGGGCCAGAAGATTCGCCTCGGTATCGAGGGGCTGGGCGAACAGACTCAGACAACTGTCGCCGACTGACCGTCTCCGACCGACTGCCGCCACGGAGCGGCTGGCGTCGGTGTTGCCAAGCCAGGAAAAGGCCCGGCCTGCCGAAAAGGCGGTTGGGCCTTTCCTCGTGCGTGGATCGCGCAAGCCGCGAGGTGTCTCAACCGAAACGATCGTTCCAGGTGGGGAAGAGATCGCCCGGCGATGGCCGCGCCTCGTAGACCGCGCGTGCGATTGCCCGGGACAGGCAGACTGCGGCGGCGTGACCGATCTCAAGCATGTCGCGCACGGGGTCGCCGAGGTTCTTCTCGCCTGTCGCCAGGGCGAACACCAGGTCTCCGTCGACAGGGGTGTGCGCGGGCACGATGGCCCGCCCCATGCCGTCATGCGCGGCAACGGCCATGCGGTGCGCCTGCGCCTTGTCGAGCCTGGCATCGGTGGCGACTATGGCGATCGTGGTGTTGGCGGCCGGACTCATCAGGTCGTGCTTGGTGCGCATGTCCGGCGCGCCGACTGCGTCGGGGCAGGGGCCACGACCGCCGAATTCCGCGTCGATCTCGAACGGGGCCGCCCAGAAATGCGCGCCGTCGCCAACCGTGACCTGCCCGGTCGGGTTCGCCGCCACCAGTGCGCCGACTGTAATGCCCCCCGGCAGGACAAGTGACGCCGATCCCAGTCCGCCCTTGAGGCCGGCGGTCGTCGCACCGGTCCCCGCGCCTGCGGTACCAATCGCAAAATCGGCATCGGCAGCATCAAGCGCGGCTATGCCGAGCGCCCGATAGGGATTGTCTGCCCAGTCCTTTTGTCCGCCATTGATCAGGTCGAACAGGATTGCCCCCGGGACGATGGGGACGATGGCGTCGCCGACCCGGAAGCCGCGCCCCATAGCCCGCAGCCGGTCCGCAACCCCGGTAGCTGCGTCGAGCCCGAAGGCCGAGCCGCCCGAAAGCACGAGCGCATCGACCTCGGCGACCATCTTGTCGGGCGCGAGCAGGTCGGTTTCGCGCGTCCCCGGCGCGCCGCCCATCACATGCACCGACGCCGTGAACGGGCGCGCTCCGACCAGCACCGTTGCACCGGATTTCAGGCGATGATCCTCGGCATTGCCGACCGCAAGGCCGGCGATATCGGTGATCAGGTTGCGCGGGCCGGGCCTCATCGTGCGCTGGTCCGGGCTTGCCGCCGCGTAGTCACAGGCATCTCCCGCCATCCACGTTCAGCGCCACGCCGGTAATCATGCTGGCCTCGTCCGAACACAGGAAGCATGCCGCATTTCCCATGTCCTCGGGTGTCGAAAAACGGCCTATGGGGATGGTTGAGAGGAATTTCTCCTGCATTTCCGGCGTTTCCTCGCCGCCCATGAAGCTGGCGAGCAGCGGCGTCTTCCCCGCCACGGGGTTGATGGCGTTGACCCGCACGCCCTTCGGCGCCAGTTCGATCGCCATGGCGCGCGTCGCCGTGATCATCCAGCCCTTTGAGGCATTGTACCACGCAAGATTGGGTCTCGGGCTGACCCCGCCGGTCGAGGCGACGTTGAGGATGGCGCCTTGTCCGCGGGCCTTCATGCCCGGCACGACGTATCGCGCCGTCAGATAGACCGACTTCATGTTGACCGAAACGACCCGGTCGAAATCGGCTTCCGGGATTTCGTCAAGCGGCGCCGGCATGTGGGTGACGCCCGCATTGTTGACGAGGATATCGACATGGCCGAAGGCATCGATGGCAGCCTTCGCCATCGCCTCGACGCTATCGGGCCGTGCCAGGTCGACCTTGAAGGCCAACGCGCAGTCGCCCCATTCCCTGGCCAGGGCCTCCGCCGCGTCAGCGTTGATATCGGCGATCATCACCCGCGCATCCTCGGCGAGAAACTTCCTGGCAATACCTGCCCCGAAACCCGAGGCGGCGCCGGTCACGATTGCCGTTTTGCCGGTCAGACGCATCAAATCCTCCCTATCCGTGAAATGCCGCGACGGTCTTGACCGCCGAGAAACCGTAGAGGGCCTCCATGCCCTTTTCGCGCCCGTGCCCGGAGCGGCCGGTGCCGCCGAACGGCAGTTCGACCCCGCCGCCTGCACCATAATTGTTGATGAACACCTGCCCGGACCGGATCGCCCGTGCGGTGCGCATCTGGCGTGCGCCATCCCGCGTCCACACTCCGGCGACAAGGCCGTAGTCGGTGCCGTTGGCAATGGCGATGGCCTCGTCCTCGTCGGCGAACGGGATCAGCACCTGGACCGGTCCGAAGATTTCATCCTGCGCCAGCCTGTTGTCCGGATCGGTTCCGGCAACCAGGGTGGGGCGCACGTAATGCCCGGCTTCGGGCGCGCCGTCGGCGATTTCCCCGCGCGCGACCACGGCCATCCGGTCATCGGTGAGGGCGAGAAAGCCCTCGACGATCTCCTTCTGCCGCGCCGAAATCAGCGGCCCAAGATCCATGTCGTCCATCGCGGGCCCGACCCGAAGCGCGTCGTAGCGGCGCCCCATCATGTCCAGGACCTGATCGTAGACCCCGTGTTGCACGAGGATGCGCGAGGCGGCCGAGCAGGTCTGCCCCGCGTTCTGCAGGCCCGCATTCACCAGGAACGGCAAGGCGCGTTCGAGATCGGCGTCGTCGAACACGATCTGCGGCGACTTGCCCCCGAGTTCGAGCGTCACCGGCACGACATTGCGCGCCGCTGCCGCCTGCACCAGCATGCCCACGGCCACCGATCCGGTGAACGAGATGTGGTTGATCCCCTTGTGGGCCGTCAGCGCCGCCCCGGCCTCTTCGCCAAGTCCCGGCACGACGTTGAGCGCCCCGGCCGGCAGGCCGGCTTCCTCGGCGATCCGGGCGAAGGCCAGCGCGGTCAGCGAGGCTTCCTCGGCCGGTTTGAGCACTGCGGCATTGCCCATGGCCAGTGCCGCCCCCACCGAGCGGCCGATGATCTGCATGGGATAGTTCCAGGGAATGATGTGGCCGGTCACCCCGTGCGGTTCACGCAGGGTGTAAACGGTGTAGCCGTCGAGATAGGGAATGGTTTCGCCATGCACCTTGTCGGCGGCGCCGCCGTAGAATTCCATGTAGCGTGCAAGCGCCACGGCGTCGGCGCGGGCCTGCTTGAGCGGCTTGCCCACGTCAAGCGCCTCCATCTGCGCCAGCGTATCCACCCGCTCGAGCACCTTCTGGCCGATGCGGGTCAGGATGCGCCCGCGCTCGGTCGCGCTCAGCCGGCCCCATTCGCCGTTGCGCGCCATGCGGGCCGCCGCGACCGCCGCGTCCACATCGGCTGCGCCGGAGCGCGCGATCGCCCCGATTTCTTCGCCGGTGGACGGATTTTCGACAGGCAGTGTTTCCCCGCCGTCGGCGTCCTGCCATCGTCCCCCGATCAGGCACTTTGCGGTTTCAAACCATGCGCCAACGATATCAGTCATTGTCGGAACTCCTTTCCCGCCGCGCCGAAAGGGCCGTCGAAAGCATCGGCGTCGCCGCGATCAACTCCCGGGTATAGGGATGCTGCGGATTGTTGAACACATCGTCCGTGGGGCCAGTTTCCACGATCTTTCCCGCCTTCATCACCATCACGCGGTCGGTGATCGAACGCACGACCGACAGA
The DNA here is from genome assembly GCA_036563245.1 of Devosiaceae bacterium. Taxonomy (GTDB): domain Bacteria; phylum Pseudomonadota; class Alphaproteobacteria; order Rhizobiales; family Devosiaceae; genus DATCMU01. The sequence continues at coordinate 87,267 of DATCMU010000029.1, forward strand.
TCGTGCGAGATGAACAGGTAGGATATGCCGAGCCGGTCCGAGAGGTCGGCCAGAAGGTCGAGGATCTGCGCCCGGATCGAGACATCGAGCGCCGACACAGCTTCGTCCAGCACGATCAGTTCGGGGCGGGTAATCAGCGCCCGGGCAATGGCGATGCGCTGGCGCTGCCCACCGGAGAACTCGTGGATGTATTTATGAGCGTCCTCGGCCTTCAGCCCAACCTCCTCCAGCGCTTCAATCACCCGGGCCGCGGCATCCACGGGCTTGCGCTGCATGAGGTGGAAGGGTTCGGCGACCAGGCGGGCCACCGTCCAGCGCGGATTGAAACTGCCGAACGGATCCTGGAAAACGACCTGGATGCCGGCGCGCAGGGCATTGGGCATGTGGGGGCCCGCGGTCTTGCCGAACAGCCTGATCTCGCCCCCCTGCAATTCCTCAAGAGCGAGGATGGCCCGGCTCAGGGTTGATTTTCCGCAACCGCTCTCGCCCACGAGCCCCACGTTCTCGCCCGGCCGGATCGCAAGGCTCACCCCATCCACCGCGCGCACCGCCGGTGGCCGATGCCAGAGCGTTCGACCGCGCGGCGGATAGATGCGCACGGCATCCCGCACATCGAGTATGGGGTCCATCTGGCGTTCCGGCTCGGGCGGGCGATGGCGCAAGGGCTGGTGCACCGATGCGGCAAACAGCGAACGGGTATAGGGGTGCCGCATGGTCTCGAATACGTCGAGCGTTGGCCCGGATTCAACGATTTCGCCCTGCCGCATGATGGCGATCCGGTCCGCGAGCCCCGCGACCACGGCCAGGTCGTGCGTGATCAGGATCATGCCCATCCCGTCTTCGCGCACCAGACCCTGCAGGAGCTTCAGGATCTGCGCCTGGGTCGTCACGTCGAGCGCCGTGGTCGGCTCGTCCGCGATAAGCAGCTTGGGCCGCAGCGCGATCGCCATGGCGATCACCACCCGCTGCCTTTGTCCGCCCGAGAGTTCGTGGGGGTAGCGCGACAGCGGGAAACGGTCGGCGGGAAGGCCGACGCGCTCAAGCGTCCTGCGGGCAATTTCCATTGCCTCCCGCCGACCCGTCCGCGTATGCACCAGGACGGTTTCCGCGACCTGGTCGCCTATGGTCTTGACCGGATTGAGCGCGGTCATCGGTTCCTGGAAAACCATGCCGATTTCGCGTCCCCTGATGCCGCACATCTGCCGTTCGCCGCATGCCGCCAGGTCGTTGCCCATCAGCCGGATCGCGCCACCAAGCCGGGCGCCCTCGGGCAACAGACGCATGATGGAAAGCGCGGTCATCGACTTGCCCGAACCCGATTCACCGATCACGCCGAGGATTTCGCCGGGACTGACCGAAAGGTCGATCTCGTGCAGGATCGGGGTGCCGCCGATGTCGAGCGTCAGCTTTTCCATCGTGAGAAGGCTCATCGGCGCCCCCGCTGCAGACGGGGATCGAACACGTCCCGCAACCCGTCGCCCATCAGGTTCAGTCCAAGGACCGTCAGCACGATGGCAAGGCCGGGCACGATGGCCACATGCGGCGCAAGCGCGATCAGGGTCTGGGAATCGGCCAGCATCTTGCCCCAGCTCGGGGTGGGCGGCTGCGCTCCCAGCCCCACATAGGCGAGGGCCGCTTCGGCAAGGATGCCCAGCGAGAACTGGATCGTGGTCTGCACGATCAGCGTGTTGAGAATGTTGGGCAGGATGTGCTCGACCGATATCCGCGCCTTGCCCTTGCCGCTCACGCGCGCCGCGAGAATGAACTCCCGTTGCCAGATGCTGAGGGCCGCGCCCCTTGAAAGGCGGGCGAAGACGGGGATGTTGAAGATGCCGATGGCGATGATGGCGTTGACGGCGCCCGGACCGAATACCGCCGTGATGAGAATGGCGATCAGCAGGGCGGGAAAGGCGAAGACAAGATCGTTGGCCCGCATCACGATTTCATCGGCAAGGCTGCCCCGCCGCGCCGCCGCGAACAGTCCGAGCGGCACGCCAGCCAGCACGCCGACGCCAACCGCGATCAGGGCCACCGCCAGCGAGGTTCGCGCGCCCACCATGATCATCGACATCACGTCGCGCCCGAACATGTCGGTGCCCAGCCAGTGATCCGACGAGAAACCCTTGAGCTTGTTCGGAATATCGAGCGAGGCGTAGCTGTGTGGTGTCCAGACGAACGATATGAGCGCCATGGCCACGAAAACCCCGGTGATCAGGCTGCCCAGCATGAGGCTGCGCGAACCCAGCACCGCCCGCCGGAGGCTGCGCGCCTTGGTGGGGTGGGGCGCGGGCATGCTCATGGGCTGCGCCTCCGCAGTCGCGGGTCGACGATCGCATAGGCGATATCGACGACGAAGGTGACCAGCACCACCCCGAAGACCAGCATCATCACCACCGACTTCACCACGATCAGGTCGCGTTGGGTGATGCCCTGGAAGACGAGCCGTCCGAGGCCGGGCAGGAAAAATACGTTCTCGATGATGATCGCTCCCGCCAGAAGGAACGAGAACTGCAGGCCGATGATGGTCAGGACGGGGATCATCGCGTTGCGCAGCGCATGCCGCCAGAGCGCCTGGCGCTGCGTCAGGCCCTTGGCGCGCGCCGAACGGATATAGTCCTCGCCAAGCGTGTCGAGCAGGGCCGAACGCATGACACGGGCCAGGATCGAGGCCTGCGGCAGGGCGAGCGCGATGGCGGGCAGCGTCAGGGCTTTCAGCCCGACGAAGATGCCGTTTTCCCAGCCGGGAAAACCGCCGGCCGAAAACCAGCGCAGCGTGATCGAAAAGACCAGCACCAGCAGCATGGCAAACCAGAAATTGGGGATGGCCACGCCCAGCTGGGTCATGCCCATGATCGAAACGTCCGTCGCGGAATTGCGCCGCGCCGCGGCCATTATGCCGACCGGAAAGGCGATGAGGGTGGAAAGGGCAAGCGCATAGACCGCCAGCGGTACGGATACCCACAGCCGCTGCGCCACCAGGTCGGCGACCGGTACCTTGTAGGTGTAGCTGATCCCGAAATCGCCCTGCGCCATGCCCAGGATCCAGTGCACGTAGCGCCAGTAGAGCGGGGCATCGAGGCCCATCTGCTGCCTGAGCGCGCTCACCGCATCCTCACCCGCGTTCATGCCCAGCATGAAGCGTGCGGGGTCACCCGGGATCACCTCGATGACAAGGAAGATGATGACGCTCGCCGCGATCAGCGTCAGCACCAGCGTCATGAGCCGGCCGGCGATGTAGCGGGTCATCCGGGCGAGCACTCCCTGGTCGGGGCAGCCGGCCGCGATGGCGACACGGCTGGCATGATCCGGATGGTTTCAGCACGCGTCACGTTCGTCAAATCCGAAGTCTGGTGTGGGCGGCAGGTAAATGGGCGGGCGGCGGAGTGTCGCGTCCGCCGCCCGTTTCGGTCAGTTGGCCCAATAGACCCCTGTGAGGTCCGTCGCCGGGATCGGGGCGTTTTCCCAAAGGCCCTTGAGGTCCTTGTTCTGCACGTTGATCTGGGCGAGTTCGAACAGGAAGGCGACCGGATAGTCGTCGGCGAGCTGCTTCTGTGCCTGCTTGATCAGCTCGGAGCGCTTCGCGGGGTCGGTGGTATCGTTCAACTCGGCCATGATCGCGTTGAACTTCTCGGAGTTATAGTTGAAGTAGTAGGCGTCGCCGCGCGCGAAGATACCGATATCGTTCGGCTCCACGTGGCTGACGATGGTCAGGTCGTAGTCCTTGTTCTTGAACACTGTCGACAACCAGTCCGCCCATTCCACGTTGGTGATCTGGGTCTTGATCCCGACTTCCGCCAGCTGCTGGGCGATGATCTGTCCGCCATTGCGCGCATAGGGCGGCGGCGGTAGCTTCATCTGCAGCGTCAGGTCCTTGACGCCGGCTTCGGCGAGCAGCTTGCGCGAGAGATCGGGGTCATAGTTGGACTGCGCGGTCAGGTCCACGTAATCCGGGCTCGACGGTGGATAGAACGTGCCGATCGGCGTTCCGTAACCGAACATGGCGCCATCGATGATCGCCTTGCGGTCGATGGCATGCGCAATGGCCTGGCGCACTCGGATATCGTCGAGCGGCTTGTGCGCCTCGTTCATCGACATGATCGTCTCGCCTTGTGTCGAGCCGAAGGTGACGGTGAAGCGCGGGTCGGCCTTGACCTGCCCGAGTGCTTCGGGGGCGGGGAAGTTCTGGAACGCGTCGATGTCGCCCGCAAGGATCGCCGCGGTCGCCGCGGTCGGATCGGAGATGAACTTGAAGGTCGCCTTGTCGAGCTTTGCCGGCGTGCCCCAGTAGTCTGGGTTCTTCGCCATTTCGATCCGGTCGCCCTGCACCCACTGCACGAACTTGAACGGCCCCGTGCCGATGGGGTTGGTTGCGTCGGTCGCCGCGCTCTTGGGCGAAACGATCACCGCGTCGCCCCAACCCATGTTGTAAAGGAATGAACCGTTCGGCTTGGAGAGCGTCACTTTCACCGTGAGCGGGTCGATCACGTCCACCGAGGCGATGTCGGCAAAGAGCTGCTTTTGCGCGTTGACCGAATCCGGCGCGCGAGCGCGGTCATAGGAGAATTTCACGTCGTCCGCCGAGAACGGCGTTCCGTCATGGAACTTCACCCCGTCCTCGAGATGGAAGGTATAGACCAGCCCATCGTCCGAGATGTCCCAGGACTTGGCCAGGGCAGGCACCACCACGCCATCCTGGTCGATCCTGGTCAGGCCCTCATAGATATTGTGGTAGGTCACCGAACGGATGGCCGCTGCCGCGCCGCCGGTGGTGGGGTCGAGATTGGGCGGTTCGAGCTGAATGCCGATCGTCAGGTCACTGCGCGCCGCCTGTGCCGGCGCGATCGCCGCGGTGACGGCAAGGATGCCGGCCGCAGCCAGTATCTTGAGCAGTTTGTTCACAGCATGTTCCTCCTTGGGTTCAGGGCTCGCACTTTTTCGCACCCCTTATTGTTCTTGTCACTCAGACCTTTCGCCAACCAGCAGGTCCGACAGGCTTAGCGCCATGACCTTTGCGGCGTCCAGCATGTCGGCAACGCCCACATATTCGTCCGGCTGGTGCGCCAGGTCGAGAATGCCGGGGCCGTAGGCGATGCAGTTCTTCATCCGCCCGATCCGGTCGATGTGCTTCTGGTCATAGGTGCCCGGTGACACCACGTAGTCCGGCGCCTTGCCGAGTACCTGGGCGACCGCCCTGGCCACGCTGCGCACGACCGGCGCCTCCTTCTCGGTCATGGTCGGGCGAACCTCGAACAGATCGCGCAGATCATAGCGGAAACCGGCGCGTTCTTCGCCGATCTTTTCGAGCAGCGCCCGCACCTCGGCCTTGACCTCGCCCAGGTCCTCCTCGATCAGAAAGCGCCTGTCGATCACCATGCGGCAGGAATCCGCGACTACGGGCGAGGGCAGGCCGGTCGATCCTGTTTCGGGCTCGGCCTGGCCGCCATGCACGGAATTGATGTTCAGGGTCGACTGCCTTGCGCCCTCGGGGACCACCGGCATGGCCGTGCGCTTGCCCGCGAGTGCGGGATAAAGCGTCGCCTCCATCGCCGCGAGCACCGCCCCCATGTGGCGAATGGCACTGTCGCCGAGGAACGGCATCGAGCCGTGGGCGATACGCCCCTTCGTTTCGATTTCCGCCCACCACACGCCACGATGGCCCAGGCAGATCCGGTCCTTGTTCAAGGGTTCAGGGATGATCACGTGCTGAACCCGGTCCGGCGAGAAATAGCCGCGCTCCGCCAGATAGGCGACGCCGCCATATCCCCCCGATTCCTCATCGGCGGTTCCCGAGATCTCGATTGCCCCCGGGAAATCGGGCGCAATTTCCAGGAAGGCTTCCGCCGCGATGATGGAGGCGGCGAGCCCGCCCTTCATGTCGCAGGTGCCGCGCCCGTAGATCCTGTCGCCGCGCAGTTCACCGCCGTAAGGATCGGTCGTCCATCCTTCGCCCGGTTCGACCACGTCGATGTGCGAATTGAAATGAACGCATTGGCCCCGCGTCCGTCCATGCCGGCGCGCGACGATGTTCCAGCGCGGAAAGCGGTCGGAATCGCCGGGAGCGCCTTCGCCGCGTACCAGTTCAATCTCGAAGCCGGAGCGCCTGAGCCGCGCGGCAAGGTAATCGCAGATTTCGCGGTAGTTCTCGCCCGGAGGGTTGCAGGTGGGGATGCGCACCAGATCCTGGGTGAGCGCGATCAGCTCGTCGCGCCGGTCCTCGATGGCGCCCACCAGCCTGTCGGCTCGTCCGGCGGTCCAAAACGGTTGGTGAGTGTGCATGCCATCCCGTCAAGCTTGAAGCGCAATGGCTTGTAGTCTCCAACCGCCGGGCGTTTAATCGCAATCCTGTAGAATTACGGGACTGCAGCGATGCTCGACGCTCCGGATCACGCCGATCTCTCGGCCATTGCATTCGATCACGCGCCCATTGGCATCGTGCTGACCGAGGAGCGCATCATTCGGACCTGCAACCTGCGCTTCGCGCACCTGTTCGGCTACGAGCGCGAGGAACTGGTCGGGCAGTCCTTTCGCATGCTCTATGCCTCGCGCGAGGAGTTCGAGCAGATACGCGACGTCGGGCTGGAGGCGCTCAAGTCCACTGGCCGGTATTCGGACGAGCGCCTGATGCCGCGGCGGAACGGATCGTTCTTCTGGTGCCGGGTGCGCGTTCACACCTTCTTTCCCGACGAGCCGTTGCGCCGGGTCATTCTCAGCTTCGCCGATCTCTCCGATGTAAGGCCCGCCATTGCCCTCACGCCGCGCGAACGCCAGATCATTCAGCGGCTGATGCAGGGGCTGACCAGCAAGGAAATCGGCCGGCAGCTGGCGATATCACCCAGAACGGTGGAGGAGCACCGGGCCCGCCTCCTTGCCAAGTTCGACGTCAGGAATGTCGCCGGGCTACTGGCCCGGCTGACGGGGCTGGGAGTCTGAGGCAAGCCTCACGCCGCCATGGGGGCGAGCGCGGGCAGCGCGCGTTCGTCGGCGGCGAACAGGTGGGCCTTGTCGACCGCAAAGCCGAGGCCGATGGTGTCGCCCGAACTCACCTTGTGGTCGCCGTGCAGGGCGGCGATGACGGTCCCGTCCTTGCCCACCGCGATATTGGCGATGGTTTCGCTGCCCAGCCTTTCGACGAACCGCACGGTTCCCGTGATCGACTTGCGCACCTCATCGCCCTCGGACATGTCCTGCGGACGGATGCCAAGCGTCACGGTTTCGCCCGGGCGCAGCGAGCGCCCATCCAGGGGCAGCTTCATTTCCGCGAGGTCGTCCGACTTGACCGTGACCCCGTCGGGCCCGGCCGCTTCGACCGTGACGTCGAGGAAGTTCATCTTGGGCGCACCGATGAAGCCGGCCACGAACTTGTTGGCGGGGCGGTGGTAGAGTTCGAGCGGCGAACCGACCTGCTGCACGACCCCCAGATTGAGCACCACGATCTTGTCCGCCAGCGTCATGGCTTCGATCTGGTCATGGGTCACATAGATCATGGTGGCGCCGAGATCGTTGTGCAGCTTGGCGATTTCCATGCGCATGTCGCCGCGCAGCGCCGCGTCGAGATTGGACAGCGGCTCGTCGAACAGGAAGACCTGCGGCTGCCGCACGATGGCCCGCCCGATGGCGACGCGCTGGCGCTGGCCGCCGGAAAGCTGCGCGGGCTTTCGGTCCAGAAGATGCTCCATCTGCAGGATGCGCGCCGCCTCGCGGATCTGGCGATCCATCTCGGCCTTCGGGGTCTTCGCCAGCCTGAGGCCGAACCCCACATTCTCGTAGACCGTCATATGCGGATAGAGTGCATAGGACTGGAACACCATGGCCACCCTGCGATCGCGCGGCTGCATGTCGTTGCACCGGGTGTCCCCGATGAACAGGTCGCCCTCTGTGATGTCCTCGAGCCCGGCGATCATGCGCAGAAGCGTGGACTTGCCGCACCCCGAAGGGCCCACGAAGACGACGAATTCTCCATGCTGGATATCCAGGTCGATGCCCTTGATGACTTCGACCGGGCCGTAACTCTTCTTGATGTTGACCAGTTTCACCTCGGCCATGGCATCCTCCTTGGGTGAAGCAGACGTTCAGCCGGCGCGCCGCGCCGAGGCGGGGGCGTCGGACAGGCGCAGCAGTCCGTCGTCGCCCACGATGACATCGACCGGATCGGCCACCTCGCCAACGAAAGGCACGCCGCCTGGATTGTGCACGAATCCCAGGAACTTGAGACCGGCGTCGGTCTTGACGACCTTGCCCGAGTAGCGCGAGCAGGGCTCGGCGCCGTCCAGGAACGGGCCGGGAGCCACCGTCCACGGACCGCGCGGATTGTCCGCGATCAGATAGTGCGTCCCGGTCACCGGCGTGCCCGGATAGCCTTGCGCATAGGCCTTCGACCAGTGACTGCCCGACGTGCAGAACAGGCAATACCAGCGCCCGTCGATCTCGATCACCTCGGGAACTTCCATCTGTCCGAACATGCCGCCGCGATAGACGGGGGGCTGCAGCGTCCATTCGTAGAGGTCGGGCGAGGTCGCAAATCCGATCGTGCCGCCGGCATTGGGTTCGGCCATACCCGGCTGGCGGGCGGTGAAATACATCAGGTAGCCCGGTCCGTCAGGGTCCTTGATGACATAGGGGTCGCGCATGGCGCGATCATGCCAGTGACCGGGCGCGTATTCTTCGTAGTCGGGGCCGGAGATATCGAGGCACAAGCCATCGCCGACCCGTTCGAAATTGTGCATGTCGGTTGACGTTGCGTGCCCGATGCGCTGTTTCATGCCGGCCTCGGCGCGGTTGGTGCCGGTGTAGAACAGGTGCCAGACGCCGTCCGGCCCCTGGATCACCGATCCCGTCCATGTCGTGTAGTCGTCCCAGGCGGGGCCCTTTGAAGGCGCGAACGAGGTGCCCAGATGCGTCCAGGTCTTCAGGTCGCGGCTCTTGGCATGGCCCTGGCTGACATTGAAGTGGCGAAGCTCGGGGTCGCCGAGCGACTTGTCCGCCTTGAGGAAATAGACGTGCCAGTCCTCACCGTCGCGGGCCAGCCAGAAATCCCAGATCCATTGATCTTTGAGTGCGAGAGTCACTTGTCGAAACCTTGAATGTTCGCGTCAGCCCTTGATGCCGGTTGAGGCAATCGAGGCGATGAACGCACGTTGCAGGATGAGATAAAAGACGAGCACCGGTACGGTGATGATCGAGAGATAGGCCATGACCTCGCCCCACGCCACGTTGAGCTGGAAGAAGTACTGCAGACCGACCATGACCGGACGATACTGCTCTGACTGGGTGACCAGCAGCGGCCAGAGATATTGCTGGGAATACATGACCAGGAATTTCAGGATCGCGGCGGTGGCGAAGACCGGTCCGGAAATGGGCACGATCACCCGCCAGTAGACCTGGAACCACGTTGCGCCGTCCACACGCGCCGCATCGATGAGCTCGCGCGGCAAGTCCTTGAAGTACTGCACGAAGAGGAAGATCGTCAGTCCGTCGCCGATCCACGGGATGATCTGCACGCGATAGGAATTCAGCCAGCCGATGGTGAAGCCCTGCGCGCTGATCCAGGGCAGGTTGTTGACCTCCAGAAGCAGCGGGATGGCGATTGTCTCGAACGGAATGATCAGGGTCGCCAGAATGATCGAGAAGATGAAGTCGCGTCCCTTCCAGTTCAGGTAGGCAAAGGAGAATGCGGCCATCGATCCAAGAAACAGCGCCGCGCCGACCGTCACTACCGTTACCAGCACCGAGTTGAAGATGAACGTGGCGACCGGTGCCCGCTCGAAAGCCGCGAAATAGTTGTCGAGCGATATGTCGCCGATCGGCAGGAAGGCGCGGATCGAGGACACGTCGCGCAAGAGCTGGTCGTCCGGCTTGAACGAGGACATCAGCATGAAGACGACGGGAAAGATGAAGACCAGCGCGACAAGCACCAGAACGGTGTATCGCAGTGCGATGTTCAGCTTCGATGGGGTCTTGTTTCTGGCCATCAGGTGCGCTCCCGCGTCAGATAGCGTTGCACGAGGGATATGGAGAGAACGAGCACGAACAGGATCACCGAAATTGCCGAGCCCGAAGCGATGTCCTGTTTGACATAGCCGCGCTGCACGGCCTGGAAGACGATCGACTGCGTGCTGTCGAGCGGCCCGCCCTTGGTCATCACGTCGACCTGAGCGAACAGGGCGAACGCCTGCATGGTGATCACGATCAGGACCAGCACGGCCGTGTTGCGCAACCCCGGCCAGGTCACGAACCGGAACTTCTGCCAGTTCGTGGCGCCTTCGATTTCCGCGGCCTCATAGAGCGAGACGGGGATGGTTTGCAGGCCCGACAGCCAGATCACCATGTGAAAGCCCACGCCCTGCCAGACCGACATGCCAAGGATCGACCACAGCGCGGTGTGCGCATTGCCCAGCCAGTCGACCGGCTTGAACGCGCCCAAGCTGAGGAAGCCAAGAATACTGTTCAAAAGGCCGTGGTCGCCGGCATAGATGAAGCGCCACAGCAGGGCCACCACGACGATCGACATCACGACGGGCATGAAATAGATCGTCCGAAACAGGTTCATGCCCTTGAGTTTTTGATTGATCAACAGCGCCAACAGCAGGGCCAGGCCGCCCTGCACCGGTGCCACCACGATCACGAATGCCAGCGTGTTGAGCAGCGCCTTGACGAAGACGAGGTCGCGCACGACGAAACTGATCTTGGCGTCGCCCCAGTCGAAGCCGGCGAATTCCTTCATCCCTTCATATTGGGGATAGTCGGGGTTGTTGCGCGTATAGCTGCGTATGCTCTGGTATTCGAGGTCGCCATTGGCGTCGCGCTTCAGCACGCCGTTGGCGTCCGTCTCCGGCTGCCTGACAAGAATGCCGGCGCCAAGGAGCTGTTCGAAATTGCTCATCCCCACGAACTGGGTGGGATTGGGAGAGACAAGTCGCTGGTTGGTGAACGAGAAGACGAAACCCAGGACGAACGGCAGCACAAGGAACATGAATATCAGGAAGATCATGGGCCCGGCCATCAGCCAGCCGGTCAGGTCATGTCTTTCCAGCGAGGTCGTCCTGGTTCTCTTGCTCATCTTGCCGCTCCAAGCGGGTTCGAGGGGTTGGGGTGCGGCCCCGCCCGTGGGCGAGGCCGCTGGTCCGCAGGGAGGAGTGCGGATCAGTTCTTGAAGCCGTAGCCGTCGTTCTTTTCGATGTCGGCGTTGATGGAATCGACCGCGGTGTCCAGCGTATCGGTCACATCGGCGCCGTCGGCGATATCAGCGGCGACCTTGATGAAGGTCGGCGAGATGAAGGTGTAGCCAGGGGTAACCGGGCGCAGCGTTGCCTGCGCCTTGGACAGATCGAAGAAACTCGCCAGCGGGCCGCCCGGAGCGTAGTTCTTGGTCAGGGCCGCGGCGGTCGAGGTCGCCGGGATCAGGCCGATCGCATCGGAGAACTGCGCCAGATACTTGTCCTGGATGGCGAATTCGATGAACTTCGCCGCGCCTTCGGGGTGCTTGCTCTCGGAGGTGACGCCGAACTGCCAGGATGCTGCGCCGATCTTGGGGCCATGCCCGAAGTCGGGGGCGGGCAGGAACAGCATGTCGTCGCCGAACTTGTCCATCGCCTTCACGGCGTTCCAGTTTCCGTTCCACTGCAGGGCGAACTTGCCATCGAGGAAGCCCGTCTGCTGGTCGGACGGAGACTCCGAAGTGCCCGGCGCATACTTGTTCTGGAACAGCGACTGCCACCAGTTGCCCCAGGCAATCGCGTTATCGCCATTGAGCGCGCCCTCGGCCGTCAGGTAGGTCGAGCGATCGACGAGGTCGCCGCCAAAGCTCTCAAGGAAGGGGCTGAAGGCATAGGGATACCATTCACCCTTGTCATTCATGCCCAGATCGAGCGGATAGTCGTACTTGCCGGTCGCCTTGAGCTTGGCGAGGATGCCGTCAAATTCATCCTTGGTCCAGGGCTTGTCGAGGGTGGGAATGCGAATCCCGTTTTCCTCGAGAACCGACTTGCGCGCGAACATGGCGAGCGCTGCGTCCCAAAGGCCGACCGAATAGAGCTTGCCCTTCCACTTGCCGATGGCGCCGGGCAGGAAATTGGCCAGCTTGGACTCGGGAATGTCGAGCGGCTGCAAATAGCCCGACCACGCCCAGTTCGGCATGTTCGGCCCGTCCATGTCGAGAATGTCTGGAAGCTTCTTGGAAAGCGCTGCCGCGGTCACCGAGTCATTGTAGGCGGCCTGCGGAAACTCCTCGAGCTTGACTGTATAGTCGCTTTGCGAGGCATTGAAGTCGTTGATGATGCCGACGATGATCGAACGTTCGACCTTGTTGCCGGCGCCATGATACCACATCGAGAGTTCGGTCTGGGCCATGGCATTGCCGGCGAAAAGGCCGGCGGACAGGATGGCGCCGCACAGAAATACCGTACGTTTCATCGGATTTCCTCCTTAGGGGGTTGTTGCTGGAGATTGTGTCTCCAAGACCTGGACGGACTCGCGCCAGGCCACCGGGCCGGAGACGGACTCTATGGGCGCCTCCCCCGGATCCTTGCCTCCCGCGACCAGTTGCAGCAGCCTTTCGGCGGCGCGGCTGCCAAGGCCGCGATAGGGCAGCCTGGTGCTGGTCAGGGTGGGGTGAAGTTGCTGGGTGATCATGAGGTAGTCGTCGTAGCCGACCACCGAAATCTGCGAGGGAATGTCGATGCCGCGTTCGCGCAGCAGGGCATAGACGCGCATCGCCATCTTGTCGTTGCCGCAACAGATGGCCGTAGGCGCCGGACGCTGCGCAAGGATGCGGTCGAGCGCCGCCGGCAACCGGTCGTATTCGTGCTGGATGTCGATCAGCGCACCCGGTTCGATCAGTGCTTCGTCGACGTCGATTCCCGCTTCCTGGTGCGCCGCGCGGTAACCCTCGAGCCGAAGGCCCCTTGCGACCTGTTCCACCGGCAGGGTGAGAAAACCGATCCTGCGATGGCCGCGCTCGATCAGGCCCTTGACCAGATCGAACTCACCCTGTCTGTCATCGGGGACAACCGCGGGCGTGCCCGCGTCGTCGAAACAGTTCGCCAGAACGACGGGACGGCCCGCCAGAACAGGCGGCAAGGTGATCTTCTGGTGGTACTCGGCAACATAGATCAGGCCCTCGACCTGATGTTCGAGGAAGGTCTGGACCATCTCGGGCACCCGCTCGGCGCTGCGGCCCACATCGGTGATCAAAAGGGTCATGCCCGCTTCGGCGAAGGTGCGTTGCGCGCCCTGGACGATGAGAATGTCGGGCAGGCCGGCCGGCTCAAGCGCTTCGGGCGTGGCGCTGATGGCGCCAGTAATCAGGCCAACCAGGCCTGAGCGACGCGACCTCATGGTGCGCGCGGCGTTGGATCGGACGTAATTGAGGCTGGCCATGGCCGCGTTCACGGCGGCGCGGGTCTTCTCGTTGACCGGCGCGTCGCCGTTCAACACCCGAGACACCGTTTTCGGCGATACGCCTGCCGCTTTTGCGACATCGTAGATTGTAGCCAAGGTTTCCTCCCATTGCGCTTTTGGCCGGATCGTTTCGCTTCGCTTGCCTGGGGCAAAAAGCGAGTGCGAACAATCCGTTATCCTTCGCGCAACGTCACGTCATCAATAGTGTCGCCCGGATCCTCAAAGGTGACATCGATGTCATGACATCGATGTCATAATAGCTGGCGCGAAATGAATGTCAATCGGGGTGACTCAGTGGCGGCGGATGCAGGAGCGCTGGCCGAGCGGCATGCTGGTGCCGAGCGAGCCTTTATGAGGGGCTATCGGCGATGGCCTTTTTCAGTAGCCGTAGCAGGCTAGCAGTGCCGTCATCCGCGATGTCGCCAGTTCGGGGTCGGCCAGGAGGCCGGCCGCGTCGGCCTGCCGGAAGATCTGGGCATAGTGGAGGATGCCGCGGGACGACTGCATGCCGCCCAGCATGGTGAAATGGTCCTGATGGCCGTTCAGCCAGGCCAGGAAAACCACGCCGGCCTTGTAGAATTGGGTTGGCGCCTCGAAGATGGTGCGCGACAGGGCTACGGTCGGTTCGAGCAGGGCGCGATAGGCGTTCGTGTCGCCCACCGCCAGCTCTGCCAGCGCGGCGGAAGCGGCCGGCGCAATGGCGTCGAATATGCCGAGCAGGGCGTGGCTGTATCCCTCTGCGTCGCCCTCGATCAACTCCGCATAGTTGAAATCGTCGCCGGTGAAGCACAGCACGCCCTCGGGCAGGCGTCGGCGCAGCGCAATCTCCCTGTCGCTGTCCAGCAGGGAAATCTTGATGCCCGCGACTTTCGCGGCATTGTCGGAGATGATCCCGAGAACCGTTTCAAGGGCGGCCTCGAAGCGGTCGCTTCCCCAATACCCCGCAAGCAGCGGATCGAACATGTCTCCCAGCCAGTGCAGCACCACCTTGTCCTGAGCCTGGGAAAGGATACGGCCATAGACCCGTGCATAATCCTCCGGTCCACTTGCCGCGCGCGCCAGCGCACGGCTGGCCATCAGAATGACACGCCCGCCCGCGGCCTCGACGAATTCCACCTGCTCTTCATAGGCGCGGATGACGTCGTCCAGCGTGCGTACGGAATTCGGGGACAGTTGGTCGGTTCCCGCGCCGCAGGCGAGGTCGGCGCCATTGATCGTGCGCGCATCGGCGAGCGAGCGTGAAATCAGGGTTTTCGTGTCGTCCCAGGCCAATCCCATGCCGCGTTGCGCCGTGTCCATCGCTTCCGCCACCTTGAAGCCGAGCGCATAGAGGTGGCGGCGGAAGGCCAGGGTCGCGTCCCAGTCGATCGATGCCGCCGTCCACGGGTCGGTGTCGCCGATCGGCGCGTTCACCACATGTGCCGCCGCATAGGCGATCCGGTTGAAGGCGGGCGCAGGGCGCGGTGCCGTCACGGGTGTGCCGCGCACGATATGGGTCTCGACGTTTCCGTCGGCTCTGGGCAGGGATATTTGCGGCGCCATGTTCCGGTCCTCCGGGTGTCCGAAGGGCGGTCATACGTTGGAACGTTCCAAAAAACAAGATCAGATCGAAAGGGGCCGGCAGGGATATTCATGGAGGGTCTTAATGCACAAGCCTAAGAAAAATGTGCATAAACAATAAGATAGAGATAGACAGACCTGTGCCGGTGTCGTCGGGGTATCTTCGACGCAATTTTCGCCTTGTCATTTTGGATCGTTCCAAATATGAATCGTCCGCAAGAGGCGGACCCATTGAGGCCGCCCGCGATCCAACGAGTGCCTTGGGAGGCGCATTTGGCAGGCCAGCGGACAACCATGGTGGACATTGCGCGCGCCGCAGGCGTGTCGAAGTCGACCGTGTCGCTCGTCCTGCAGGGCAGTCCGCTCGTGCATGAATCAACGCGCGCCAAGGTGCAGGCCGCGATCCGGGACCTCGGTTACGTCTACAATCGCGGGGCGGCCAACCTGAGGCGGTCGCGGTCCTCGGTGGTCGGCATGATCATCAATGACCTGACGAATTCCTTCTTCGCCGAGCTGGCGGTCGGCATCGACCGCACGATGCAGGCTTCAGGCCACGTCCCCTTTCTGGCCAATACCGCCGAGAGTACCGACCGGCAGGCGGAGGTGATTGCCTCCATGCTCGAGCACGGCATCGCAGGCCTGATCATTTCGCCGGCCCGCGGCACCGAGCCGCGCGATCTCAAGCCGGTCATCGACAGCGGTATTCCGGTTGTGCTGGTGGTCCGCGGCTTGCCGCACAACAAGGCATCCTCGGTGCAGCCGGACAATCGCGCCGGCGCACGCGAGGCGGTCCGGCATCTCGTCGCGCTCGGGCATCGCCGGATTGCCTTCCTCGGCGGCTATGGCGACGCGGACAATTTCCACGACAGGCTCGCCGGCTATCGCGACGCGCTGGCCGATGCGAGCATTGCAGTCGAGCAGGAGCTGATCGTGCCGACGGCCCCCTCGCGGGCCGGCGGGATCGCCGCCGCCAATACGCTGCTGGACAGGGCCGACCCGCCGCGTGCGGCCCTGTGTTTCAACGACGCGGTGGCCTTCGGTGCCTGCGACGCCCTGCGTGGCCACGGCATCGAGCCGGGCATCGATTTCGGCATTGTCGGCTTTGACGACGTGATCGAGGCCAAGAGCGTGCGGCCCGCGCTGACGACCGTATCGGTGGCGCCCCAGGCGCTTGGCGAGCGGGCCGCCCAATTGCTTCTCAAGCAGATCAACTCCGGGCGCCACGAGGTAGAGAACATCCTTACCCCGGTGCGCCTTGCGGTTCGCGAGAGTTGCGGCGCCGCGGCGGCCAGGGCGAAACAGGGAGCAATCGCATGACGGGTTGGGGCCTGATCGGGGCAAGCACCATCGCCCGGGAGTGGGTCATCGGCGCCATCCGCGCAACCGGGGGCGACATTGTATCGGTGATGAGTTCGAGTGCTGAGCGCGCGACCGCCTATGCCGCCGCGAACGGTATCGGCAGGGCGACCGACAGCCTCGATGCCTTGCTGTCCGATCCCGCGATCGACGCAGTATACATTTCGACCACCAACGAACTGCACCGTGACCAGGCCATCGCGGCGGCGAAGGCAGGCAAGCACATCCTGTGCGAAAAGCCCCTCGCGCTTTCACTGCGGGATGCCCACGCCATGCTTGATGCGGCACGGGACGCCGGTGTGGTTATGGCCACCAACCACCACCTGCGCAATGCCGCGCCGCACCGCGCCATGCGCGACGCCATAGCCGCGGGACGCATTGGCCGACCGCTCGCCGCACGGGTCTTTCACGCCGTTTTCCTGCCGCCGCACCTGCAGGGCTGGCGGATCGACAGGCCCGCCGCCGGTGGCGGCGTCGTCCTCGACATCACCGTGCACGATGCGGATACCCTCAGGTTCGTCCTCGGCGAAGACCCCGTGCGCGCCACCGCCTTTGCCCAGGCGTCCGGAATGGCGCGCGAAGGCCTCGAGGACGCGGTTATGGGCGTGCTGGAATTCCGCTCGGGCCTGATCGCCCAGTTCCATGACGCGTTCACCGTCCCCCATGCGGGCACCGGCTTCGAGGTGCACGGCACCGAAGGATCGTTGATCGCGCGCGACGTGATGACCCAGCAACCCAAAGGGACAGTCACGCTACGCAATGACGAGGGGGAGACGGAACTGGCGCTGGATCACGCAAATCTCTACGAGCGCGCCTTGCGCAACTTCCACGCCGCGACTGCAGGCAAGGGCAGCCCGTCCGCCAGCGGCGAAGATGGCATCTGGTCCCTGGCCACCGGCCTTGCCGTACGCGAATCCGCGAGAACCGGCCATCCGGTCGCCGTTGAACCGGGTCTTTGAGGCGCGCCATGTCAAAGACGATCACCGCCGAGAAAGCTGCCGACCTGATCGCCGACGACGCCACCGTCACGGTGTCCTCGTCAAGCGGTTTGGGCTGTCCCGATGCTGTCCTGGCGGCCATTGGCGAGCGCTTCCGCGCCAGCGGCCATCCGCGTCGCCTCACGACGCTGCATCCGATTGCGGCGGGTGACATGTCGGGCATCAGGGGCATCGACCACCTGGCCCAGAAGGGGCTGCTCGAGCGGACCCTGTGCGGCTCCTATCCATCCGGACCCTCGTCCGCCGAACCGCCGCTGATCTGGCAACGCATCGCCGAGGGCACCATCGAAGCCTATAATGTCCCTTCGGGTATCCTGTTCGACATGCACCGCGAGGCCGCCGCCAAACGGCCCGGCGTCATCACCAAGGTCGGCCTCGACACCTTCGTCGATCCCGATCTCGAGGGATGTGCCATGACCCCCGCCGCGGCGGCCCGTCCGGTGGTCGAGAAGATTTCGTTTGCCGGCGAGACCTGGCTCTATTTTCCCGCCATCGTGCCGGACGTCGCGATCATCCGCGCCACTACCGCCGACGAGCGCGGGAACCTTTCGTTCGAGCACGAGGGCGCCTACCTTGGGGCGCTCGACCAGGCGCTGGCGGCGCGCAACAACGGCGGCATCGTCATCGCCCAGGTCAAGCGCGTCGCCGCCGCCGGTACCCTCAAACCTCATGACGTACGCGTGCCGGGCGTGCTCGTCGATCACGTCGTCGTCGCCCCGGACCAGATGCAGACGACGCTGACCGCCTACGATCCCGCGATCTCGGGCGAGATTTTCCGGCCGCTCGACAGCTTCTCGGTTCCCAAGTTCGATATCCAGAAGGTCATCGCCCGGCGGGTGGCCATGGAGCTGTCCGAGGGGTCGGCGGTCAATATCGGTTTCGGCATCTCGGCCAATGTGCCACGTATCCTGCTCGAGGAAGGACGCCACGGCGCGGTCACCTGGGTGATCGAGCAAGGGGCGGTGGGCGGCGTTCCGCTGCTCGATTTCGCCTTCGGCTGCGCCTCGAACGCCGAGGCGATCATGCCCTCGCCCCAGCAGTTCACCTATTTCCAGGCCGGCGGGTTCGATGCCTCGCTGCTGTCGTTCCTGCAGATCGGCCAGGACGGCTCGGTCAACGTGTCGAAGCTTTCCGCCCGTCGCCATGTCACCGCGGGCGCCGGCGGGTTCGTGGATATCACGGCCCGCGCCAGGAAGATCGTCTTCTCCGGCATGTTCAATGCCGGCGCCCGGATCGCCGTCGAGAACGGATCGGTGCGCATCGAGCGTGAAGGCAAGGTCATCAAGCTGGTCGAGACCGTCGAACAGGTTTCGTTCTCCGGGCCGCGCGCCATCGCCCAGGGCCAGGACGTCACCTATGTGACCGAGCGCTGCGTGATGAAGCTGACCGCCGACGGCGTCGTGGTCACGGAGATTGCGCCGGGCATCGATTTCGAGCGCGACATCGCCGCCCAGTGCGCCTTCGACCTGCGTCGTGCGCCCGACATCAGGCCGATGCCGGCGGCAATCTTCCGGCCCGAGCCCTTCGGGTTGGCGCTGGGCGCAAATGGCGGGGGGCGGAAAGTTGCCTGAGCCCCGCATTCGTTACGAGCGCAAGGAATCGATCGGACTGCTGGTTCTCGACAGGCCGGAGAAGCTCAATGCCATCGACCTCGACGCTCTTGCGGCGCTGGAGCGCACGATTGCGGGGATCGAGGCCGACAGACTGGTTCGCGCCGTCGTTCTGGCGGGTGAGGGTCGCGCGTTTTCAACCGGTGGCGACATCAGGGCCTGGTCCGGCATGTCGCCTGCCGATTTCGGTTTCGATTGGGTGCGGTACGGCCACCGCGTTTTCTCCCGTCTCGCCCAGCTCAGGGTGCCGGTGATCGCCGCACTCGAAGGAGCCGTGCTCGGTGGCGGGCTGGAACTGGCTGCCACCGCCGATATCCGCATTGCCGGCGAGGGCGTGAGGTTCGGACTTCCCGAAGCCGGCCTCGGAATGGTCCCGGGCTGGTCGGGGACCCAGCGCCTCGTGCGTCGGTTCGGCCAGCAGGTCGTGCGCCGGATGGCGCTCGGCGGCGAGGTCATCGATGCCGCCGAGGGTCTGCGTCTTGGTCTGGTGGACCGCATCTGCCCTGCTGGCGAAGCGCGGGAAATGGCGGAGGCCCATGCTCGGGACATCGCCGGGCGCGGTCCGCAGGCGCTGGCGGCCGTCAAACTGATGATCAATGCCGCCGAGGGCGAGGAACGCGAGGCCGCCCTCGAGACGCTGGCGAGCATGCACATTGCAGGCACCCCTGACCTCGGCGAGGGCGTTGCGGCCTTCCTGGAGAAGCGCCGGCCCGATTTCAGCGGAGAAGAGAAATGAACCGGATCATCGCGCCGCAGGACCGCCGCCTCGGCGAACCGACCGCCTACAGGATGCTCATTGGCGGGCAATGGGTCGAGGGTGCAGAAGGACAGGTGATCGAGCGGGTCAGTCCCGCCCATGGCCAGCTCGTCAGCCGATATGCCTCGGCCACGAAAGTCGACGCCGATCGCGCCGTCGCTGCCGCGCGCAAGGCGTTCGATACAGGCCCCTGGCCGCGCATGACCGGGGCCGACCGTTCGCTGGTGCTGCTGCGGGCGGCCGACGCCATCGCCGCCCGGCGCGACGAAATCGCCACCCTGGATACCCTTGAGAGCGGCAAGCCGATTTCCCAGGCCAAGGGCGAGATCGATGGTGCCGTCGATATCTGGCGTTATGCCGCCGCTCTGGCGCGCGACCTGCACGGCGAAAGCTACAACACGCTGGGCGAAAGCGCGCTTGGTGTCGTGCTGCGCGAGCCGATCGGCGTCGTCTCGATCATCACCCCGTGGAACTTTCCGTTCCTCATCGTATCGCAGAAACTGCCTTTCGCGCTGGCCGCGGGTTGCACGGCGGTCGTCAAGCCGTCCGAGATGACGTCGGCCTCGACGCTCGTGCTTGGCGAAATCCTGAGCGAGGCCGGCTTGCCCGAAGGCGTGGTCAACATCATCGTGGGCACCGGCCCCAAAGCGGGCGCGCCGATCACCGGGCACCGCGACGTCGACATGATCTCGTTCACCGGCTCCACCCGCGTGGGCAAGCTGACCATGGCGACCGCTGCCGAGACCCTGAAAAAGGTCTCGCTGGAACTGGGCGGCAAGAACCCGCAGATCGTCTTCGCCGACGCCGATCTCGACGCCGTCGTCGATGCGGTGGTCTTCGGCGCCAATTTCAATGCCGGCGAATGCTGCAATGCCGGCAGCCGCCTGATCCTGCACAAGTCGGTCTCCGATGAGATCGTCGGCCGGGTCGCGGAGCTCTCGCGCGAGGTGATCGTGGGCGATCCGCTCGATCCCGCCACCCAGGTCGGCGCGATCATCTCCGGCGATCATCTCGCCAGGATCGAGCAATACGTCCGCGAGGCAAGGAGCGGGGGCGCCAGCATTGCCGCGGGCGGCGACCGGCTCGACCTGGGCTCGGGCCAGTTCATGGCGCCCACCATCCTCAGCGGCGTCAGGCCCGACATGGCCGTGGCGCGCGAGGAGGTCTTCGGGCCCGTCCTCTCGGTTCTCACCTTCGAGACCGCCCAAGAGGCGATCGCCATCGCCAACGACATCGAATACGGGCTGTCCGCCGGCGTGTGGAGCCGCGATTTCGACAATTGCATCCGGGTCGGCCGGGGCGTGCGTGCCGGGACGGTCTGGATGAACACCTTCATGGACGGCGCATCGGAACTGCCCTTCGGCGGCTACCGGCAGTCGGGACTCGGGCGCGAGCTCGGACGGCACGCCGTGGAGGACTACACAGAAACAAAGACCTTGCACATGCATGTCGGCCCCAGGACCGGCTGGTGGATGCCGCAGGGCAAGAAGGGGTGAGGGAATTCCGCACGCCTTTCGGGGCGGGCGCGAAGCCGGGGAGCCGCCTGATTGCGGCGCCTCGGAAGGGAACTTGCAAAACGGGAGGAAATCTCATGAAATTCAGCAAGTTGATGACTGCGACTGCGACGTCTGCGCTTCTGGTCGCCTCGATCTCGGCGGTCAAGGCGCAAGAAAGCGTTGAGGTCCTGCACTGGTGGACGTCTGGCGGCGAGGCCGCCGCGCTGAACGTGCTCAAGCAGAACCTCGAGAAAGAGGGCGTCACCTGGCAGGACATGCCGGTGGCTGGCGGCGGCGGCGGTGACGCCATGACCGTTCTGCGCGCCCGCGTCACGGCCGGCAACCCGCCAACCGCCGTCCAGATGCTCGGCTACGACATCCTGGACTGGGCCAAGGAAGGTGTTCTGGGCAACCTCGACGAGGTCGCCAGCAAGGAAGGCTGGGACAGCGTGATCCCGACCGCCCTGCAGAAGTTCTCCAAGTATGACGGCCACTGGATCGCCGCGCCGGTCAACGTCCACTCCACCAACTGGGTGTGGATCAACAAGTCCGCGCTCGACGCTGCCGGCGGCAAGGCCCCCGAGACCTGGGACGAGTTCGTCGCCATGCTCGACAAGATGAAGGCCAACGGCATCACCCCGCTCGCCGCGGGTGGCCAGGCCTGGCAGGAAGCCACCATGTTCGATGCGGTGGTCCTGTCGCTGGGGACCGACTTCTACAAGCAGTCCATGATCGATCTCGATCCGGCAGCACTTGGCTCGGACAAGATGAAGGAAGCCTTCGACCGCATGGCCAAGCTTCGGACCTATGTGGACGACAACTTCTCGGGCCGCGACTGGAACCTTGCCTCCGCCATGGTGATCAATGGCCAGGCCGGCGCGCAGATGATGGGCGACTGGGCCAAGGGCGAATTCCTCAAGGCCGGTCAGAAGCCGGGCACCGACTTCGTCTGCATCCGCTTCCCGGGCACGCAAGGGGCGGTGACCTTCAACTCCGACCAGTTCGTCATGTTCAAGGTAGGCGCCGACAAGCAGGACGCCCAGCTCAAGATGGCCGCGGCTATCGAGGATCCCTCGTTCCAGTCCGCGTTCAACGTGGTCAAGGGATCGGTCCCCGCGCGCACCGACGTGCCTGACACCGCCTTCGACGATTGCGGCAAGAAGGGCATGAAGGACCTGGCCGAAGCCAACACGAACGGCACGCTGTTCGGCTCGATGGCGCACGGCCATGCTGCGCCCGCAGCGGTCAAGAACGCCGTCTACGACGTCGTCGACCGGGCCTTCAACGGCGAACTGAATTCCGCCGATGCCGTCCAGGAACTCGTCGCGGCAGTCGCTGCGGCCCAGTAACCCTCCCGGCGCGGGGCGACCCAGGGGCCGCCCCGCGCCACCCGCGCCGTTCCGTCCGACCGCTTGCTTGAAGGGCGCTGCCGGGCGGGGCGGCCGCGAATTCCGTTACACATTTGGGGGTGGCATGCATGAACGGGAAAAACCAAGTACAGACCCTGCTGCCGAAGATCGTCCTGAGCCCGAGTTTCTTTCTGGTGCTCGTCTTCGTCTACGGGTTCATTCTCTATACCGGCTATCTGTCGCTGACAGATTCCAAGATGCTGCCGTCCTACAATCTCGTGGGGCTTGAGAACTACGCCAAGCTCTGGCGGCTGCCGCACTGGAATCGCGCCATCACCAATCTTGCCGTGTTCGCGACGCTCTATATCGGCCTGGCGACGGTCATCGGCCTGCTTCTGGCCATTCTCCTCGACCAGAAGATCCGTGCCGAGGGCCTGCTGCGTCCGATCTACCTCTATCCCATGGCGCTGTCCTTCATCGTCACCGGGACGGCCTGGAAATGGTTCCTCGATCCCGGCATCGGGCTCGAGCACACCATGCATCAATGGGGATGGGCCAGTTTTACCTTCGACTGGATCAAGAATTCCCACTTCGCCATCTACTGCCTCGTGATCGCCGCCGTCTGGCAGTCCTCGGGCTTCGTGATGGCCATGTTCCTCGCGGGCCTGCGCGGCATCGACGGCGAGATCATCAAGGCGGCGCAGATCGATGGAGCATCGGCGCCCACCATCTACCGCCGCATCATCATTCCCATGATGCGCCCGGTCTTCCTGTCCGCCTTCGTGGTGCTCGCCCACCTCGCCATCAAGGCCTACGACCTCGTCGTCGCACTGACTGGCGGCGGTCCCGGCCAGGCGACCGAACTGCCGGCGACCTTCATGTATTCGTACACCTTCACCCGGAACCTCATGGGGATCGGCGCCAGTTCCGCGATCATCATGCTCGCCATGATCTTCTCGATCATCGTGCCCTACCTCTATTCCGAGCTCAAAGAGGAGGCGCGGTCATGAGCGCCGAAACCATGGCTGGCCGCACCGCCGTCGCCGCCACCGGCACACGCAATCGGGTCCTGGTGCGCGCGGCGATCTACGCGGTGCTGCTGGTCTTTCTCGTCTACTACCTGCTGCCGCTCTATGTGATGGTCGTCAACTCCTTCAAGCCGCTCGACGAGATTCGCCAGGGCGACATGCTGGCCCTGCCGCACCTGTTTACGCTCGAGGCCTGGGCCAAGGCCTGGTCGACGGCGCAGATCGGGGTTCAACCCACTGGACTGGCGCCCTATTTCCTCAATTCGATCCTGATCGTCGTGCCGGCGGTTGCGATCTCGACCGTTCTTGGCGCGCTCAATGGCTATGTGCTGACCAAATGGCGCTTCCGCGGCGCGGGCGTCGTGTTCGGCATGATGCTCCTGGCGTGTTTCATCCCGTTCCAGATCGTGCTCATCCCGATGGCGCGCGTGTTGGGGATCCTGGGGCTGGCCGGCACGACCCAGGGCCTGGTGCTCGTCCACGTCGTCTATGGACTTGGGTTTACCACGCTTTATTTCCGCAACTACTACGCGGCGTTCCCGACCGAACTCGTCAAGGCCGCCCAGATCGACGGCGCAAGCTTCTTCCAGATCTTCTACCGGATCCTTTTGCCTTCGTCGGGACCGATCATCGTGGTCAGCGTCATCTGGCAGTTCACCAACATCTGGAACGACTTCCTGTTCGGCGTGTCCTTTGCCGATTTCGACAGCCTTCCGGTTACTGTGGCGCTGAACAACCTGGTCAGTTCGTCGACGGGCGTGAAGGAATACAACGTCCACTTCGCCGGTGCGATCCTTGCGGCCCTGCCCACGCTGGTCGTCTACATCGTCTCCGGGCGCTACTTCGTGCGCGGCCTCATGGCCGGCGCCGTCAAGGGGTAACAGCAATGGCATCGCTTCAAATCAGAAACCTCGAAAAGGCCTTCGGTTCGGTGCGGGTGCTCAAGGGCATCAACCTCGAAATCGAGCAGGGCGGGTTCCTCGTGCTGGTCGGCCCGTCC
The DNA here is from genome assembly GCA_036563245.1 of Devosiaceae bacterium. Lineage (GTDB taxonomy): Bacteria > Pseudomonadota > Alphaproteobacteria > Rhizobiales > Devosiaceae > DATCMU01. The sequence goes on from DATCMU010000029.1 coordinate 111,816, forward strand.
GGCTGCGGCAAGTCCACCCTGCTCAACGCCATAGCCGGGCTGGAACCGGTCACCTCGGGGGACATCCTGATCGGCGGCAATCCGGTCAACGACCTGCATCCCTCCAGGCGCGACATCGCCATGGTCTTCCAGTCCTACGCGCTCTATCCCAACATGTCGGTGGGCCAGAACATCGCCTTCGGCATGGAAATCCGCGGCGTGCCCAAGCCCGAGCGCGACCGGCTCATCCACGAGGTCGCCGACATCCTGCAGATCGGTCACCTGCTCGACCGCAAGCCCTCGCAGCTTTCCGGCGGCCAGCGCCAGCGCGTCGCCATGGGACGGGCCCTGGTGCGCAACCCGCAGGTCTTCCTGTTCGACGAGCCGCTTTCCAACCTCGACGCCAAGCTGCGCGTGGACATGCGCACGGAGATCAAGCGGCTGCACCAGCGCATGGGCACCACCATCGTCTACGTCACCCACGACCAGATCGAGGCGATGACCCTCGCCACCAAGATCGCCGTGCTCAAGGACGGGGAACTGCAGCAGTTCGGCACCCCTTCCGAGATCTACAACAACCCGGAGAACCTGTTCGTCGCAGACTTCATGGGATCGCCCTCGATGAACCTCATAAGGGCGACGGCCGACCACACCGACAAGGGCACCGACATCGTGATCGAGAGGCCGGGTGGCGATGCCTTGCGCCTCGGCACCGGCTCGGCCCTGCCCGATCTTTCCGCCTATCATGGCCGGGAAATGATCTTCGGCATTCGCCCCGAGGCGCTGACCGATCCGGACAGCGCCGACCGCAACGCGGCACACCTGGTCGAGGGCGACTGCATGATCGAAGTGGTCGAGCCGGCGGGTTCGGACACCTTTGCCGTGACAAAGCTGGGAGGCAAGGAAGTGATCGCCCGGATGCGCGCCGATGCGCGGGTCCAGCCCGGCCAGCTTGCGCGGCTGGCATTCAACCTCGACAAGGCGGTCTTCTTCGATCCGCGGACCGAGGCAAGGATCGCCTGAATGGCCGGCAGTCCGGACATCGTCATCATCGGATCGGGAATTGGCGGAGCGACGCTTGCGGCCGGCCTGGCGCCGGGCGGGGCGGACATCCTCGTTCTCGAACGTGGTGACGATCTGCCGGACACGCCCGAACTGCGCGACCAGCGCGCAATCTTCCAGAAGGGGCACTACCGCCCCGAGGAGACCTGGTACGACGCCGAGGGCAACGGCTTCAACCCCGGCAATTACTACTATGTCGGCGGGAACTCGAAGTTCTACGGTGCCGTGCTCACCCGCTATCGCAAGACCGACTTCGAGGAGACGCGGCAAGGCGAGGGCGTCTCGCCGGCCTGGCCGTTTCCCTATTCCGAACTGGAGCCTTGGTACACGCGCGCCGAAGCGCTCTACCAGGTGCGCGGTACGCTCGGCGAAGATCCGACCGAACCCGACCACGGCGAGGATTATCCGTTTCCGGCAATTCCGGACGAGCCGGCCATCGCCGAAATCCGCCAACGCCTGAAGGCGCAAGGGCTGTCGCCCTATTCCTTGCCGCTGGGCGTCGACATCGAGCGCTGGCTGAAACGGGCGAAGACACCCTGGGACGCGCATCCCAATCGGGACGACGGAAAAATGGAGGCGGAGAGTTGCGGCCTTGCGGCGGCGCTCGCGCACCCCAACGTCCGGATCGAGAAGCGTGCCCGGGTCGTCCGGCTTGAGACCGGGGCCGATGGCCGCCGCATCACCTCGGTCGTTTATGAAAGGGACGGGGAGATTCGCAGCGTCACCCCGAGGCTCGTGGTCCTGTCCGCCGGCGCCGTGCAGTCGGCGGTCCTGCTGCTCGCCTCGGCAAACGACCGAAATCCCAATGGTCTCGCCAACCGGTCCGACCAGGTGGGTCGCAACTTCATGAACCACAATTCCTCGGCAATGCTGGCGATCTCGCCCTTCTACCGAAACGACGCCATCTACCAGAAGACCTTTGGCCTGAACGATTTCTACCTCGACGACGGCGAGGGCGGCCCGGCCCTGGGCAATGTCCAGCTTCTGGGGCGCGTCTCCGGCCGCATCCTCAAGGCAAACGTGCCATCGCTTCCCGAGGCTGCGCTCGAGATCATCTCGCGCCATGCCATCGATTTCTACCTGATGACCGAGGATCTTCCCTCGCCCAAGAGCCGCGTGCGGGTCGAGAATGATCGCATCGTTCTGGAGTGGCACCGCACGAACTGGGAGGCGCACCGGACCCTGGTGTCGAAGATGCGGCACATTCTGAGAGCCGCCGGTTTTCCGCTGGTGCTGGTTCGCGCGTTCGACAAGCGGACCCCCTCGCACCAATGTGGCACCGTGCGCATGGGCGCCGATCCCGCCAGCGCGCCGCTCGATCCCTTTTGCCGGGCCTATGATCATCCAAACCTGTTCGTGGTCGATGCCAGCTTCCTGCCCACGTCCGCCGCGGTCAATCCCGCGCTGACGATTGCGGCGCAGGCCCTGCGCGTGGCCGATCACATCGCGCGCGAGGAATTCAAGCCATGACAGGACCGGGGTCTCCCCTTGCAATCGTCACGGGCGCCCGCCGGGGTATCGGGCTGGCGATTGCCGAGGCACTGGCCGACAAGGGCTTTTCCCTCGCCATCACGGGCATCGTTGCCGACCGGCAAGGCGACGACGCGCTGGCGGCAATCCGTGCGCGTGGCGCCGATGCCGAATTCATCGTTTCCGATCTCAGCGACATCGCGAGCCATGAGGCGACCCTTGCGCGCATCGTCGAGCGCTTCGGTCGCATCGATTGCCTCGTCAACAATGCCGGAATCTCCACGCCTGTCCGCGGCGACTTTCTCGACCTGACCGCCGACAGTTTCGACGCGGTCATGGCGACGAACTTGCGCGGCACCGTCTTTTTCACCCAGGCCGCGACCCGTGTGATGCTGCAGCAGGCACAGGGCAAGGGCGTCCGGACCATCGTCAACATAACCTCGGTCTCCGCGGAAGCCGCTTCGGTCGACCGGCTCGACTACTGCATGTCCAAGGCCGCCGCGTCGATGCTGACCAAGGGCCTGGCCCTTCGGCTCGCAGGTACCGGCATTTCGGTCTTCGAGGTTCGTCCCGGCATCATCCGTACGGACATGACCGCGGCTTCGGCGGAAAAGCATGACCGCTTCATCGCGTCGGGCGGGGTTCCCCTCGGCCGTTGGGGCGAGGCCGGCGATATCGGCTCGATCGTGGCGGAACTGGCATCCGGGGCCTTCGCGTTCGCAACCGGCAGCGTCATCAACGCCGATGGCGGGCTGTCGATAGCCAGACTCTAGGAGGCATCATGGCCTACGACTACATCATTACGGGCGGCGGGCCGGCAGGCTCGGTCCTGGCCAACCGGTTGAGCGAAGATGCCGATGTGAGGGTCTTGCTGCTCGAGGCTGGCGGCACCGACCGGCATCCCTTCTTCCACATGCCCGCCGGTTTCGCCAAGATGACCAAGGGCATCGGCTCGTGGGGCTGGTCGACCGTTCCGCAGCGCCACATGAAGGGGCGCGTATTGCGCTACACCCAGGCCAAGGTGATCGGCGGCGGTTCCTCGATCAATGCCCAGCTCTACACGCGCGGCAATGCCCTCGACTACGACGCCTGGGCATCTGATCTCGGATGCGAAGGCTGGAGCTATCGTGAGGTTCTGCCCTATTTCAAGCGCTGCGAGGACAACCAGCGATTTGCCGACGACTACCACGGTTATGGCGGGCCCCTTGGGGTGTCGATGCCTGCCGCCGCATTGCCCATCTGCGACGCCTATATCCGGGCCGGACAGGAACTCGGCATTCCCTACAACCACGATTTCAATGGCGCGCGTCAGGCCGGGGTGGGATTCTACCAGCTTACCCAGCGCAACCGGCGGCGGTCATCCGCCGCGACCGCCTATCTCGCGCCGGTCCGCAACCGGCCCAACCTGACGGTTCGCACCGGCGTCCAGGTCACGCGCGTTCTGGTTGAAAAGGGCCGGGCAATCGGCGTGGAGACGGTGCCCACTGGCGGCGGGCACCCGCAGACCGAACGTGCCGAACGCGAGGTCATCGTTTCCTCCGGCGCCATCGGATCGCCCAAGCTGTTGCTGCAGTCCGGGATCGGTCCGGCCGATCACCTGCGGTCGGTCGGGGTGGACGTTGTGCACGACCTGCCGGGGGTCGGTTCGAACCTTCAGGATCACCTGGACCTGTTCGTGATCTCCGAATGTACCGGCGACCACACCTATGACAGCTACGCCCGGCTGCACAAGACGCTCTGGGCGGGCCTGCAATATGTCCTGTTCCGGTCCGGGCCGGTCGCCTCCAGCCTCTTTGAAACCGGAGGGTTCTGGTATGCCGACCCGCAGGCGCCGTCCCCCGATATCCAGTTCCATCTCGGCCTTGGCTCGGGGATCGAGGCCGGGGTTGCCCACCTCAACAATCCCGGCGTTACGCTGAATTCCGCCTACCTGCATCCACGCTCCCGGGGCACCGTCCGCCTTAAGTCCGCCGATCCCGCCGCCGCGCCGCTCATCGATCCGAACTACTGGTCCGACCCGCACGACCGTGCCATGTCCATCGAAGGCCTGCGCATCGCGCGCGAGATCATGCAGCAGCCCGCGCTCAGGCCCTACGTGCAATCCGAGGTGCTGCCCGGGCCATCGAAGATGAGCGACGAAGACCTGTTCGAATATGGCTGCGCCCACGCCAAGACCGATCACCATCCGGTCGGCACCTGCAAGATGGGCCTCGACGACATGGCCGTGGTGACCCCGGACCTCAAGGTTCGGGGCATCGACGGGTTGAGGGTGTGCGACAGTTCGGTCATGCCAAGGGTCCCCTCGTGCAATACCAATGGCCCGACCATCATGGTGGGCGAAAAGGGCGCCGACATCATCCGGGGGCTCGATCCGCTGCCCCCGGTTGTCTTCGCCCATGAACGAAACGACACGCGGCCGCGCGCCCGCGCAGACGTGAGGTAGCAAGGATGATAAGGCACTGCGTCTTCATCAGGTTTCGCCCGGAAATCGGCAACGCCGAACGCCAGGCGCTGTTCGGCGAAATTGCCGCGCTCAAACCCCGTCTACCCGGCTTCCTTGCCGCCCATGTCGCGCCGAATACCAGTCCTGAAACGGGCATGGACAAGGGCTATTCCGATGGCTTCATCGTGGATTTCGCCGATGCTTTCGCGCGGGATGCCTATCTCGACGACGCCGAACACAAAAAGACAGGCGCAAAACTTGTCGCGGCCGCGCAAGGCGGAGTAGAGGGTATCCTGGTTTACGACCTCGAGGTACCGGACCCCACCTGATGCTGCTGGCGCCGCGCGCATTTCTTCATTCCCTGTTCGATGCCGCGGTGGCTGCCGCACAGCCCGGTCCCGCCGTTGCGGCCAACCTGCCGCAAAGGCCAAAGGGGCGAACCATCGTCATTGGCGCCGGAAAAGCGTCTGCCCAGATGGCGCGCGCGTTCGAGCAGGCATGGGATGGTCCGATCGAGGGTTTGGTCGTGACGCGTTATGGCTATGCCTGCCCTTGCGAGCGGATAGAAATCGTGGAGGCGGCACATCCGGTCCCCGACGCCTCGGGACTGGCTGCGGCCGCGCGCCTGAAGAAGCTGGTGTCCGGACTGACCGCGGACGATCTCGTCGTGGCGCTGATCTCGGGTGGGGGATCCGCGCTTCTGCCCGCGCCCGCGGGCGGATTGACGCTGGCCGACGAGATCGCGCTCAACGAGGCGCTGCTCGCGTCCGGAGCGCCGATCGGCGCCATGAACGCGGTCAGAAAGCAGATTTCGACCATCAAGGGTGGAAGGCTGGCGGCGCTCGCCGCGCCAGCGCGCGTGGTCTCTCTGGTGATTTCCGACGTGCCCGGAGACGATCCGGCGGCGGTGGCCTCGGGGCCGACCGTACCAGACGAAACGACACGGCAGGAGGCCCGCGACATCGTCGCGCGCTATCGCATGGCCTTGCCGCCGGCAGTGGGCGCGCTGATCGCGGGGGACGCCAACCTCCCACCGCACCCCAGTGACGGGGTTTTCGCGCGCAACGAGGTCAAGGTGATTGCCTCGGCGGCGCGCTCGCTCGAGGCCGCGGCCGAAGTGGCGGCGCAACATGGCGTTGCCGCCGCAATCCTCTCCGATGCCATCGAGGGCGAAGCACGCGATGTCGGGCAGGTGCATGCCGCGCTGGCGCGGGAAGTCGCGCTGCGCGACCGCCCGTTCAAGAAGCCCGTGGTCATGATATCCGGCGGGGAGACGACCGTGACCCTGCGCGGCAAGGGCAAGGGCGGACGCAATACCGAATTCCTTTTGTCGCTTGCGCTCAATATCCAGGGACAGGCCGGCATCCATGCCATTGCCGGGGATACCGACGGGATCGATGGGTCCGAGGACAATGCCGGCGGGTTTGTTGACGCCACCACGGCCGATCGCCTGCGTGCGGCCGGCCGCGATCCTCAGGCCATGCTGGCCGACAACGATGCGTGGTCGGCGTTCTCGGCCATCGGCGATCTGCTCGTGACCGGTCCGACCGGCACCAATGTCAACGATTTCCGCGCCGTGTTGATTGTCTGAAGACCGCCTGACAGCCTATTCGTGCCGTGCGGCAAAGGAACCTGCGGCGAGTTCGACGATCTCGGCGGTAACCTCCTCCTGGCGCACCTGGTTGGCGGTGTTGCGCAACTCACCGAGCTTGTGCTCGATATTGTTGCCCGCCGCGCTCATGGCCTCGAGCCGTGCGTTATTCTCCGCCGCAAAACTGTGCATCGCCGCCATGCACAGTTCGGCATAGACATATTCGGCGGTGAGTTGTTCCAGAAGCGTCTGCGCATCGACGCTGATCAGCGGCGGTTCGGTGAGCGGCGCGCGGCCGAACTGCTGCGTGTCGAGCGGCAGAAGTGAAATCCTGCGCACCGTGACCCGTCGCATTTCATCAAGCGCGGGGTAGATCACGCCCACCCTGCCGGCCCCGCTGTCCGACATCCGCTCGTAAAGTGCAGAGGCCACGCGGTCGGCCACCGCCACGACCCCGTTCACCTGGCTGGCCATCGAGCCCGACCAGTCCGCCCGCGTCCCCCGTTCCTGTGCAATGGCATTGCCACGCGTCCCCACCAGCATCACCTCGGCCGCCCCGATGTGATCGGCGGCGGCGTCCAGCACCAGTTCGCTGAATGCGCCGGCAAAGCCATGCTCGGCGCAAAACAGGACGAGCACCTCGCGCTCCTCGCCATCGGCCGGGCGCACGGCGTCGATATCCGGCGACAGGGCCACCGCTTCGGCAATCGCCCGCGCGACCACGCCGGAATAGGCCTCGATGGGTTCAAGCAGTTCCCGGCTCTGCTGGGCGCGAGAGGCCGCGATGCCGCGCATGGCCAGAACCACGCTGTCGAGCTGGCGCATGTTTTCGATGCGATTGGAGATGTCGACAAGTTTTTCGCTCATTCGGCCACCGTCTCCGCGGTGCCCGCCGCGCCCGTTGCCTGGGGATCGGGCGCGCCGGCGACCCGGCGTACCAGCGCCGCCAGTTGTGCGCGCTGCGCGGGTTCGATCTTGCCGCTTTCCTCTATGCTTGCGACGAGTTCCCCGGCCTCGCTCGCCAGTTGCGCGCCAAGGGCCTTGCGGAATGCCGCGATGCGATCGAGCGCCAAATCGTCGAGAAGCCCGTCGCGCAGCGCGATGGCGAGCGCCACCTCCTCCGCCAGCCCCAACGGCTGGTACTGGGGTTGCGACAGGAGCGCCCGGATCCGTTCGCCATGGGCGATCTGCCGGCCGACGCGCTGGTCGGTCATGCCCCCGAAGCGCGTGAACACTTCGAGTTCGAGGAATTGCGCATAGGACAGGCGAAGGTCGTCCGATTCCTGGCGCAGCGCCGGCGCCTGTGTCTTGCCCCCGACCCGGCTGACGCTCTTGCCCACATCGACGGCCGGCTTGTGACCCTCCTGGAACAGCTTGGTGTCGAGCACGATCTGCCCGTCGGTGATCGAAATCAGGTTGGTGGGGATATAGGCGGATAGATTGCTCGCGTCCGTTTCGGCAATCGGCAGGGCTGTCAGCGTGCCGCCGCCAAGTTCCGCCGAAAGGCGCGTCGCCCGCTCCAGAAGGCGCGAATGCGCATAGAACACGTCGCCCGGATAGGCCTCGCGGCCCGGCGGCTGCCGGGTCAGCAGCGCCAGTTCGCGGTGCGTTGCGGCGTGCTTGCTCAGGTCGTCGATCACGATCAGCGCGTGCTGGCCGTTGTCGCGGAAATATTCCGCGATGGTCATGCCCGCGTAAGGCGCGATCCACTGCAATCCCGCCGGAGCCGAGGATGGCGCCACGACGAATATCGTTCGCTGGTCCGCGCCGGCGCGCCGGACAGCGTCGATCACCCGGCGCACCGAAGACGATCTCTGGCCGACCGCCACGTAGATGGAAACGATGTCCGAGCGCTTCTGGTTGATGATGCAGTCGGTGGCCAGCGCCGTCTTGCCGGTCACCCGGTCGCCGATGATCAATTCGCGTTGCCCGCGCCCGAGCGCGAACAGGGAATCCACGACCAGGATCCCGGTCTGCACGGGACTGACCACATTGTCGCGCGCAATGATTGGCGGAGCGGCCCTTTCGATGGGGTCGAAATGTTCGGCCCGTATCGGTCCCTTGTCATCGAGCGGGCGTCCCAGAGGGTCGACGACGCGGCCCAGAAGGTGCGGCCCCACCGGTACGCGCACCACTTCGCCGGTGCGCTCGACCCCGAAACCCGCCTCCAGCGTCTCCGAGGCGTCCAGAAGCACGCAGCCCACTTCCTCCGGATCGAGCGTGTGGGCAAAACCCATTATCCCGCCCTCGAAGCGCAGCAATTCGTTGAGCCGTACGCGCGGCAACCCGGAGACGAAGGCCACGCCGTCGCCAAGCGATTCCACCCGGCCCGTCTCGCTCAGGCTTGCCGCCAGCGGGGTCTCGCGCACCGTCTTGCGGGCTTTCGCCAGCCAGTCGTCAAGAGGTTTGGGGCGATCCATCGCTGCCTCCCAGGTCATGCCTGATGTGTTCGAGGTCGGCTCGCCAGTTGCGTCGCAACACCACGTCGCCGCCCGTGATCTCGAAACCGGCGACAAGCCCGGGATCGATGGAATAGTCTATCGAGGCCACCGAACCGAAGGTTTGGGCCAGCGCGGCCTCGAAGGTCTTGCGGTCTTGCTCGTCGAGCGCCTCGGCGGTCGTCACCTTGAGGCCGGAACTGACCGCGGCCGCGCGCAGCAACTCGCGGCGCTTCTCGGGCAAGCTTGCGTAGCTTGCCGGCAGGTCCCTGACTAGCGCCAGGTTGACCGCGCCGTCAGGCACGGCGATCAGCAGCCGGCGTGCGATGTCGAGAGCCAGCGCCCCGGCCTTGTCCGTCATGGCCCGTTCCGCCTCCGCCAGATCGTGCTGCCGTGCCGCTTCGGCCGCAGTCTTCGCGCGTTCCAGCTCCGCCTGCGCATCCGCGATCAGCCTGCGTCTGTCGGCTTCGGCTTCGGAATGGGCCTGCTGCACAATCCTCTCGCGTTCGTCCTTGAAGCCCTGGCGTGTGCTGGCGATATCCGCCAGTTCGGCCCTGGCCTTGTCCCGCGCTGCCTCCGCCTCCGCCAGCATCGCCGCAGCGGTCCGCTGGCGGCGGTCGATGATCCCGGCGACCGGCCGGAACAGGAAGCGTCCAAGGATATAGACGAGGATGAGGACGTTGACCGTCTGAAGGCCGAGCGTCCACCAGTCAATGGTCATGAAAGATGCTGTCCTAGTGCACGAACGGATTGGCGAACAAGACGAGCAGTGCGATCACCAGGCAGTAGATCGCCATGGTCTCGATCATCGCCAACCCCACGAAAAGGGTGCGCGAGATTGTACCGGCGGCCTCCGGCTGGCGGGCGATGGCATCCATCGCGGCCGCCACGGCACGCCCTTCGCCCAGTCCCGGCCCGATGGCTCCAAGTCCCACCGCCACCGCGGCGGCGGCCACACTCGTCATTTGCACAAGATCCATGGAACTAGCTCCTTTTCTCGTTCGCTTGCCCGGTTTCGCCCCCAAGGGCGCTTCCGATGTAAACCATTGATAGAACGGCAAAAATATAGGCCTGAATCGCGCCGGTCAGCAGATCGAGCGCCATGAGCGGAATCGGCACGAACAGCCCCGCCAGCGAAAGCACCACGCCGATGATGAACACGCCGCTCATCACGTTGCCGAACAGGCGGATGGTCATCGAGAACGAGCGCGTGAAGCTCTCCGCGATGTTGAGCGGCAACATGATCAGGCTGGGTTGGGCGAAGCTCCTCAGGTATCCGCCCATGCCCTGTTGGCGGATACCGAAATAGATGGAGGCAAAGAACACGATGCCCGCCAGGGCGATATCGGTTTCAAGATGCGCCGTGGGCGGTTCCATTCCCGGCACCATGGACGACCAGTTGGCAAACAGGATGAAGAAGAAGATCGTGCCGATCAGGGCGCGGAACCGCGCGGCGGGCGCGCGCATGGTTTCCACTATCTGTGCATCGACCGCGCCGATCAGCAATTCGAGCGCGGCCTGCCGGCGGTTGGGCTTCAGCTTCAGGCCGCGCGTCAGGGCGATGCTGCCGAGTATGAGCGCCGCCATGACGATCCAGGTTGTCACGACGGGGGTAGTGACCGGAATGGGGCCGATAAGGAAAAGGACTTCGGTGGTCAGGGGCGACTGCATGGGATCACCCCCTGTACCGGCGCAGCACGATGGCGCGCACGATCATCAGCCCGATGAAACAGGCGATTAACGGCAGGGCCCCTTGCGTGACGGCGAGACCCAGCGCGGCGGCCAGGATGGCGAAGCGCACGAAAGGCGCAACCAGCGCGGTGAGAAATGCGTAGCCGAGCAGGGCCCGCACGTGCCAGCGCAGGGCCGCATAATAGAGCAGGCCCGCCAGCACGCCGAGCGCAAGGCACCATAAGATTGTCAGGGCTTCGGTCATGAATCGTGCATCCATCTCCACGCCGACCAGAACCCCAGGGCAACGCCCGCGACCAGCAGGCCCGCCGCCCAGAACACTCCGGTATCGAATCTCTGGTCCAGCCAGCGCCCTGCGAACATGCCCACCAGCGTCGGCGTCACGATGATCCAGCCCAGAACGCCGATTTGCGCCAGTTGGCGCCCAACCGACGGCTCGCCCTCCGCGCGCGCCTTGCGCAGCCGGTCGAGGCGGGCCCTGATGCCCTCGACGAAACCATCGGGTTCCTTTTGTGGCGCGCTCATGCTCCGCCTCCGGCGCCCGGTTGCCGGTCGGGCCGCAGGTGCTCCATGATCCGCCGGATCGCGGAAGCCTGCAGCTTCATGCTTTCCGCCCTGGCGGTGCGCTCGTCTTCCTGGCTCTGGCGAAACCGCGTCAGGATCGCGGTTTCAAGCCGGTCGAAATCGTCGTCCACCACCGCCTCGCGGGTGGCGACCTCCACCGCATTGCCGCCTGAAACGCTGAGCACGCCCCGCTTGAGCGCGCAATAATGGGCCACGCCGTCCGTCCCTTCCCATTTCAGTATCGAAATGCTGAGCACTGCCAGCAGGTCGGCATGACCATCGAGAATCCCGAAGGAGCCGCTTGGATCTTCCGCGCGCACCGACCGGGCGTCGGCGATGTCGGCAACCACGGATGTCGGCGTGGTGATCAGCAGCCTCATGGCCTTGCCCCCGCCTGGCCTGTCGTGGCCTGCTGCTCGCGCGTGCGGGCCTCGTCCAGCGTGCCAACCATGTAGAACGAGCTTTCCGCCCAGTCGTCGCCTTCGCCATCGAGAATGGCCCGGCATCCCTTCAGCGTGTCCTCCAGCTTCACGCTGCGGCCGGGCTTGCCGGTGAAGGCCTCGGTGACTGCGAAGGGCTGGGTGAGGAACCGTTCCAGACGCCGCGCCCGCCCCACGATGGTGCGGTCCCGCGTGCTGAGTTCCGCCATGCCAAGCAATGCGATGATATCCTGTAGGCTGCGATAGTGGGCGATTGTCTCGCGGACCTCCTCGGCCAGCCTGTAGTGATCCTCGCCCACGACCATGGGGTCGAGCAGCACCGATGTGGACTCCAGCGGATCGATGGCGGGATACATGCCTTCGCCGGCCATGGTGCGCGAAAGCACGATCCGGCTGTCAAGGTGGCTCGAAATCGCGGTCACCGCAGGGTCGGTGAAATCGTCCGCCGGCACGTAGACCGCTTCGATCGCGGTTACCGCCACGCCGCCGACAGACGCGATCCGCTCCTGCAGCCCGGCGACCTCGCTGGCAAGGGTGGGCTGATACCCCACGCGCGACGACTGCCTGCCAAGAAGGCCCGAGACTTCGGCTCCGGCCTGGACGAACCGGAACACGTTGTCCATGAGCAGCAGCACGTTCTGGCGCTTGACGTCCCGGAAATGTTCGGCAATGGCAAGCGCGGAAAGCCCGACCCGCCAGCGCGCGCCGGGCGGCTCGTTCATCTGCCCATAGACGAGGACCGTCCGGTCGATCACACCGGACGCCTTCATGTCCGAAAGCAGTTCAAAGCCCTCGCGCGAGCGCTCCCCGATGCCCGCGAACACCGAGATCCCCTGGTAGCTTTCGACCATGGCGTGAATCAGTTCCATCACCAGAACCGTCTTGCCGACACCGGCGCCCCCGAACATGGCCGCCTTGCCCCCCTGCGAGATCGGGGCGAGCAGGTCGATCACCTTGATGCCGGTCTCGAACAGCGTGTTGGACGTACTGCGGACATCGAGCGCGGGTGGCGCGCGATGGATGGGCGCGCGCGGCGTATCCGGGGCGAAATCGGGGCCATTGTCGTGCGCCGCCCCCGTCACGTCGAGCAGGCGCCCCAAGACCGCGTCGCCGACCGGAACGGTGATCGGGCCCCCGCTTGCCGTCACGTCGGCCCCACGCGCCAGCCCTTCGGTTGCATGAAGGGCAATGGCCCGCACGCTCGATTCGTCAAGATGGGCATGAACTTCGGCGACCAGAGGCTGCCCGTCTTCCATGACGATGCTCAGGGCCTCGTTGACCGGAGGCAGATCGCCCCTGGAGAAACGTATGTCGATCACTCCGCCACGAACGGCGACGACCTGTCCGTTCCGGCTGGCTTGTTCGCTCATCTGGAGAGCCGCCGCGGTTGAATGACGCAGAAAGACAAATGCAAACTCCAGCAATAAGCCCGCCCCAGGCACAGCATTCCGCGCCGGTGCCCGATGTCGCAGGGGGCGCCCCAAGGTTGGCGGCTTTGCGGCGGGCGGCGAATGGCTTAGAAGCAGGCCGGAAGGTCGAACCCGCCAGGGCCGGCCCCACCCAGGTTTCAGGATATCGAATATATGGCGCCACCCCTGCTGTCCTTGACTGATGTCAATCTCACTTTTGGCGGCACGCCGCTTCTGACCGGCGCCGAGATCGCGGTGGGACCTGGCGAGAAGGTCGCGCTGGTCGGCCGAAACGGGTCGGGCAAGTCGACCCTGCTCAGGATCGCCGCCGGCATGATCGAACCGGACAGCGGCATAAGGTTCGTGCAGCCGGGCGCGACGATCCAGTATCTGCCGCAGGAGCCCGACCTCTCCGCGTTCGGGAACACCCTTGCCTATGTCGAGGCGGGTCTTGGGCCTGGACAGGAGCCCTATCGCGCCCAGTACCTCCTGAACGAGCTCGGGCTGAGCGGCGAGGAAACGCCGTCGCGCCTGTCCGGTGGCGAGGCCCGCCGCGCCGCGCTCGCGCGTGTGCTCGCGCCCGAACCGGATATCCTGCTTCTTGACGAGCCGACCAACCATCTCGACCTGCCGGCCATCGAGTGGTTGGAGGAAGAACTCAAGGGCTTGCGTTCGGCGCTGGTGATCATCAGCCACGACCGGCGCTTTTTGGCCGATCTGACCCGGACCACCGTGTGGCTGGATCGCGGTGTCACCCGGCGGCTCGGCCAGGGTTTCGGCGCGTTCGAGGCCTGGCGGGACGATGTGCTGGCAACCGAGGAGCAGTCCCGCCACAAGCTCGACCGCAAGATCGCGGCGGAAGAGGACTGGGTCCGCTACGGCGTGACGGCCCGTCGCAAGCGCAATGTGCGTCGCATGGCCGAATTGCAGGAGTTGCGCCAGGCGCGGCGGACGGCGCGCGGTCCGGCGGGAAACGTCTCGATCAGCGTATCCGAGGGGCGCACATCGGGCGCGATCGTGGTGGATGCCGAAAATATCTCCAAGGCCTATGGCCAAAGGGTCGTGGTGCGCAATCTCACCACCCGGGTCATTCGCGGGGATCGGCTCGGGATTGTCGGGCCGAACGGGGCAGGCAAGACCACGCTGCTCAAGCTGCTCACCGGCGAACTTTCGCCCGACAGTGGCAATGTCAGGCTCGGGTCCAATCTCGAAATTGCCATGCTCGACCAGAGCCGGGCGCGGCTTGGCGCGGAAACCACGCTCAAGGACGCCTTGACCGGAGGCCATGGCGACACCGTGATCATCAACGGCCAGCAACGTCATTTCGCTGGCTACATGAAGGATTTCCTCTTTTCCCCCGAACAGGCCGGTACCCCGCTTGGCAGGCTTTCGGGCGGCGAGCGTGCGCGCGTGGCGCTGGCGCGCGCCTTGGCGCTTCCATCCAACCTCCTGGTGCTTGACGAGCCGACCAACGATCTCGACCTTGAGACGCTGGACCTGCTGCAAGAGATGGTGGGCGACTACAAGGGCACGGCAATCGTGGTCAGCCATGATCGTGACTTTCTCGATCGCGTTGCGACATCGGTGATCGTCTCCGACGGCGACGGGCACTGGACCGAATATGCGGGCGGCTACTCGGACATGGTCAGCCAGCGCGGCTACGGCGTGCGCGCGCCCTCCAGCAAGCCGGAGTTGCCAGCAAGGAAGGAGCCCGCGCCGGCGCCTGCCCCCGCCGCCCAGCAGAAGCGGCGCCTGTCGTTCAAGGACAAGCATGCTCTCGAAACCCTTCCGGCCCAGATTGCCGAACTGACGGCGCGCATCGACAGGATCGAACGCGAGCTCGCCGATCCCGGACTTTATGGCCGCGATCCCGCCGCCTTCGAGCGGTTGAGCGAGAGCCTTGACGCGGCGCGGGCCGAACGCGCAGAAAAGGAAGACCGGTGGCTCGAGCTTGAGCTTGCGCGTGAGGAAATCGAGGGGCAGGCGGGTCGACCATGAGCGCTGCGGGCAGCCGGACATCTTCGCTCAAGGCCATTCCGGCCGGGATCTGGGCGCTGGGCTTCGTATCCTTGCTCATGGACGTTTCCTCGGAAATGATCCACGCGCTGTTGCCGGTCTACCTCGTCACGGCGATGGGAGCCTCCATGGCCACCGTGGGCCTGATCGAGGGCGTTGCCGAGGCCATCGCGCACATCGTCAAGGTCTTTTCGGGCGCGCTGTCGGACTGGCTGGGGCGCCGCAAGCTTCTGGCCGCGATCGGCTACGGCCTTGCCGCCTTCACCAAGCCGGTCTTTCCGCTCGCCCCCTCCATCGGCTGGCTGGTCGCCGCGCGGTTCATCGATCGCGTCGGCAAGGGCATAAGGGGTGCGCCGCGTGACGCCCTGGTCGCCGACCTCGCCCCACCGCACCTGCGCGGCGCAAGTTTTGGCCTGCGCCAGATGCTCGACACCATCGGGGCTTTCCTCGGGCCGCTTGCTGCGATCCTGCTGATGTGGTTGCTGGCCGACGACTTCCGCTCGGTCTTCTGGGTCGCCGTGATCCCCGCGTTCCTGTCCCTTGCGCTGATCGTATTCGTGGTGCGCGAGCCGGCGCGGGCACCCGGACTGCGCAAGGTCAGGGCACCCCTCAGCATTGGCGAGCTCAAACGTCTGGGCGCCGACTACTGGGCGGTGGTCGTGGTCTCGATGCTGTTCGCGCTCGCCAGGTTCTCCGAGGCTTTCCTGATCCTGAGGGCGGAAGGGGCAGGGCTCATGCTCGTGCTGGTGCCGGTCACGCTGGTGGTCATGAACATCGCCTATGCCCTCTCGGCCTATCCGGCCGGGGCCCTGTCCGACCGCGTCAACCGCATGAGCGTGCTGCTTGTGGGCTTGGCGCTGCTTGTCGCCGCCGATATCGTCCTGGCCTTTTCCGGCGGCGTCATGGGCATCCTGATCGGCGTCGCACTGTGGGGTGTCCATATGGGGTTCACGCAAGGGTTGTTCGCCGCGCTGGTCGCCGATACCGCGCCGGCCGAACTTCGCGGAACCGGTTTTGGCGCCTACAACCTGATGAGCGGCCTGATGACGCTGGTGGCGAGCGTGCTTGCCGGCGCGCTCTGGGACGCGCATGGGCCCGCCGCGACGTTTCTGGCCGGTGCCGGCTTCGCCGCACTCTGCGCGATTGGCGTTGTCGCGTTGCGTCCGCGATTTGCCGCCGACAGGAGAAATGGCGGCAGCCCGAATTGATCGTGCGCAATGACGAGGTCTTGCGCCTCTGCGCTTATTAGTCCTTTCTAATGTGAATGCCGCACCTGCGGCAGTTCTTCGATTGGGAGGCGATAATGCGATTGCGGGTCATCGATTTCGGACATGTATCGGCGCTCAGGAGCCAGGCGGTCTATCATGGGCTGGCCATGGCAATGAATGAAGGCGACGATCCGGTCCTCTCCATCGTCAATCCCGACACCCCCTATGTCTGCGTCGGCGTCCACCAGGAAATTGCCCGCGAGGTCGATGAGGATTATTGCGCGGCGCACAGCCTGCCCGTCTATCGGCGCAAGGTCGGTGGCGGCGCGGTCTATCTCGACCGCAACCAGATGTTCACGCACTTCGTCTACCCGCACGCAAAGGCCCCGCAATACGCGGCCAACCTCTATCCCATGTTCATCGAGCCCGTGGTGCGCACCTACCGCGAACTGGGCATCAACGCCGAATACCGCCCGATCAACGATATCCAGGTGGAGGGCCGCAAGATCGGCGGCACCGGCGCCGCATCGATCGGCGAGGCGACGGTGATGGTGGGCAGTTTCATGTTCGATTTCGATACCGACAGCATGGCGCACTGCCTCAAGGTCCCGTCCGAAAAGTTCCGCGACAAGCTCAAGACCACCCTCCAGGACTACATGACGACCATGACGAAACAGCTCGACGTGTTGCCGTCGCGCGACGAGGTCAAGACCAAGTTCCTGCGTCATTGCGCGGACGTGCTTGGCGTCGAACCGGAGGAAAGCACGCCGACCCAGACGGAACTGGACGCCATCGATGCCGCGGAGCGTGAACTTGGCGATGATGCCTTCATCCACCAGGTCGGTCGCAAGTTCGTCGAGATGGGCGTCAAGATCTCCGCCGGAACGCACCTGACCGAAAGCGCACACAAGGCGCGCGGAGGGTTGATCCGCACGCATCTTCTGGCGCGCGACGGCAGGATCGAAAGGCTGATGATCTCGGGCGACTTCACCTGCCTGCCGGCCGACGGCGTGGACAGGCTGTCCGAACGCCTGACCGGAACCGCGCTCGACGCGGATAGCCTTGCGGCGGCGGCTGGCGCGGCGATCTCAGACCTTGCGATCGAGATGCCCGGGATCGAGCCGGCCGATATCGCCACCGCCATCATGGCGGCGGTGGAGACCTCGGACTGAGCGCGGAACCCTCCGGCTACATGCCGACCAGTTCGGCATGTACGCCTTCGGCCTTGACGGCGTCGAGCAGGACATGGGCCGAGATGACGCCGGGATCGTATTCCACGATCATCAGATGCGGCTTCTCGTCGTGGTGGGCGACGCCCATCACGCCCTTGTGGTCGCGGACGATGTCGGCGATTGCCGTGCGCCGATCGTGATCCACGGTCTCGTCGATATGAATGACGACATCTGCCATCTGCATTGACGTTCTCCCCTCGGCCTTGTCATGGCGAGTTAGAGTATACGATAATGCTAATATGTCTATCCACCGAATAGCGCGCAATCCGACCACACCCCGGGAGACATCGCGATGAAGACGATTTGCGTTCTGCAGCATGTCGAGGCCGAATACCTGGGGCTGATGGAAGATCACTTCGAAAGCCGCAATATCCGTTTCGTCTATGTCCGTCCGTTCACCCCGGGCGGCATCATTCCGCCATCGGCGGAAGGCTATGAAGGTCTGATCGTCCTGGGCGCCGGGCCGCTGGGGATCGTCAGTTCCAATCTCATTCCCTCGTTTTCCGCCGAGCTTCGACTGGCCAGGGACTTCATCGCGCGCGGTCTGCCGGTCATCGGCATCGGAATCGGGTCGGCCATCGTCGCCGTTGCGGCGGGCGGAGGAGCCGAGGAAGCGCCGCTGCGCTTCACCATCGAGATCGCTCGCCGCGCCGTCCCCGATGCCCTTGGCGGGCACCTGCCAGAGGTCTTCCCCCTTGCCGTGTACATGCGCGACAGGCCGGTGTTGCCGGAAGGAGCGCGAATCCTTGCAGCCAACGCGGCCGGTGAGCCGCTGGTCTTCGCCCTTGGCGGCAATTGCCTGGGCTTTCTTGGCCATCCGGGGATGAAGTCGGGCATGGTGGAAGACCTGATCATGGAGTTCACGGTCAGCCCGGACGATCCGGCCGGAGCCCTCGAGCGTCTGAGGGCGGCGCAGGGCGAAATCGCTGAAGCGCTTGGCGAAATCATGGTCGGCCTGGTCGATTACGCCGACCTCATGTGACCCTGGTAAACATGTATATGCAAGGCTTGTTTTAAACATTCCTGAATTACTTGCATATTCGAAAATTCGAATATACGTTTTGTACTTGCAGATCGGCAAATAAGCCGGCTGGCCGCAACGACGGCATCAAGAACAAAGTGGAGGAATGCTGGCCCATGGCGAGCAAGCTGATCATCATCATGGTCAACACGGACCCGCGAAACGGCGAAGAACTTGGCGCGCCTTTCTTTCAGGCGACTGTTGCCGCCGCCATGGACTACGAGGTCGAAGTCATCTGTACCGCAACTGCGGGGCAATTGATGAAGAAGGGCGTTGCCGAGAAGCTTGTGGTCAAGCCCGGATCGCCCAAGACCGTCTACGATTTCATCAAGGATGCGCACGAGGCCGGTGCGAAGTTCTACTGCTGCTCGCCCAATCTCGACCTGTTCGACATGAGCGCGGACGACCTGATCCCCGAATGCGAGGGGATCGTTGGCGGCGCAAAGGTCATCGAGGACGTCATGGAAGACGATGACGCCAAGGTGCTCACCTACTGATCGCTGAACAGGGAGCAGGCAATGGACGTCCAGACCACCCATAATCCCGAGATCGCCGATCCGTTTTCCGAGGCGCCTGTGGTGCCGCGCGAACAGCTCGAGGAGATCTTCGAGGACATCCGCGGCCACATGCTCTACGGGCACGAACTGCACGGATGCCTGAATTGCGGCATCTGCACCGCGACCTGCCCCTCGGCGCACTATTACGACTATTCGCCGCGCGAGATCGTCCAGTTGCTCTGGACCGAAAACCTCGAAGGCATCTACGACGCCATGCAGGAAAAGATCTGGGCCTGCGCCCAGTGCTACACCTGCGCTGCGCGCTGCCCCTTCGAGAACTCGCCCGGCGGGCTGGTCATGATCATGCGCGAAGTGGCCATCAAGCACGGCATGGAATCGGCCAAGGACGTGCTTCGGCCATTCTCTCGCGTGCTGCTCAAGGTGATTTCGACGGGCAACCAGCTGGCGCCCAACATGATCACCCGCGACGCGTTCCCGGACTGGGGGCCGAACGTGAGCCGGGTGGACGCACCGCTCAACATCCTGCGCAAGGCGATCCCGGTGCCCACCCTGCATACGATGGATACGGCCTGGGAGGTCAATCTCAAGACCTCCGTCGAGCTCTACACGATATGGGAAGCCACCGGCGTTCTCGACCAGCTCGAGACCGTCGACCCCAACCTGTTCGATGTCGTCTCCGACGTCATGGAGGAGAAGCGGGACGAATGGGAGGAGTGGCTCGAGGAACAGGAAGACGAAGACGACGACGATTGAGGGACGAATGTCCCGCTGGGCATCTGAGGAGTCTGCCATGACCAACACCAACGACAGCGGCAAGTCAGCCTTCACCGGCTTCGGGGATGAATGGCGGCCATCCAACCTGACCTCCGACGAGGCCCGCCGGGCCACCGACTGGGTCGAGGCCAGGATCGACAAGCGCGCGCTTCTCACATCCAAGGAGCGCAAGGAAGACATCCGCGACGTCATGTGGCAGCTCGAGAAGGACGGCGAGATCCTCGTGCATCGCGTTTCCGACGTGCATGAGCCGGTCATGGCCAAGACCCTTTATGGCTGGGACAAGAAGATCCCCACCAACAACCTTTGGCACCACAAGTCCTGCGGGCAATGCGGCAACATCCCGGGGTACCCCTCATCGGTCCTGTGGCTGATGAACCAGATGGACATCAGGTACCTCGACGAAACCGACCAGACCTCGTGCACCGCCTGGAACTACCACGGTTCAGGCATCGGCAATGTGGTCTCGCTCGCCGCGGTCTTCCTGCGCAATTTCCACCAGGCCTACATGTCCGCCAAGTCGCAGGGACTGCCTGAAGGCACCTACTACCCGCTGGTGCATTGCGGCACGTCCTTCGGCAACTACAAGGAAATGCGCATCTTTCTCATGCACTCGGCCGAATTGCGCGCCGAGGTGAAGAAGATCCTGGGCAAGCTCGGGCGGCTGGTCGACGGCAAGCTGCTCATCCCCGAGGAAATCGTGCATTATTCGGAATGGCTGCACGTCATGCGCCACCGCATCCATGAGCGCCAGACCGTGGACGTCAGCTCGATCCGCGCCACCGTTCATCCGGCCTGCCACGTCTACAAGATGGTGCCGGAGGACGTGATCTATGACGACGATGTGCTCGATGGCAACCGCGTGGCGGTGACCACCGGCCTGCTGCAGACCCTTGGCGCCAATGTCGTCGATTATTCGACCTGGTACGATTGCTGCGGCTTCGGGTTCCGCCACATCATCGGCGAGCGCGAGTTCACCCGCTCCTTCGCCATCGACCGCAAGATCAAGGTCGCGGTCGAGGAGGCAAAGGCCGACGTGATGATCGGCCACGATACCGGCTGCATCACCACCCTCGACAAGAACCAGTGGATCGGCAGGGCCGTGGACAAGGTCTATGCCCTGCCTATCATGGCCGATTGCCAGTTCGCCGCGCTCGCTTTGGGCGCGCATCCCTACAAGCTGGCGCAACTGCACTGGCACGCCTCGCCCTTCGAGGACCTGCTTGAGAAAATGGGCATCGACTGGGAGAAGGCCAAGGCCGAATTCGTCGACTATCTCGACGAGGTCAAGGCGGGGCGTATCGAGACCCTTTACGATCCCAAGCGCGCCATCACCTCGGGACCGGGCTACGTCAAGCCCCAGATGATTGCAGCCGGAGACGACAAGTGACCAAACCCGTCCTCATCGTCGGCGGTGGGCCTGCCGGCCTCTCCGCCGCTCATGCCCTTGCCACTTCCGGCCAGAAGGTCGTCCTTGTCGACAAGGCGGATCGCCTTGGCGGCGCCCCGATCCTTTCCGGCTATGCGCGACTGGTGCCCAGCCATGAATGGGCCAAGGACGCCATCGGCGGCATGGTCACCCGCGTGGAAGACGATCCGCGGATCGAGATTCACCGCGACAACTCGGTGGCCCGCTTCGAGGGTACACCCGGCGATTTCACCGCGACGCTCAAGGATGGAACGAAGGTCGAGGCCAGCGCCGCAATCCTTGCCACCGGCTTCACCCATTTCGACTCGATCAACAAGCCCGAATGGGGCTTTGGAACCTATCCCGACGTTGTCACCACGGTGCAGGTCGAGCAGATGCTCTCTTCGGGCAAGGGCGTGCGCTGCCCGTCCGACGGACGCGCGCCCGAGCGCGTGGCGATCCTCCTGTGCGTGGGGTCGCGCGACCGCCAGATCGGCCGCGAGTGGTGCTCCAAGATCTGCTGCACGGTTTCGGCCAATATCGCCATGGAGATCCGCGAGGCGCTGCCCGACAGCAATGTCTACATCTACTACATGGATATCCGCACCTTCGGGCTCTACGAGGGCGAGTTCTACTGGAAGAGCCAGGAGGAGAGTAAGGTCAAGTACATCAAGGCGCGCATCGCCGAGGTGACATCGGACGGCAAGCGGCTGCTGGTCAAGGGTGAGGATACCCTGGTCAAGCGCCCCATCTCCATTCCCTTCGACATGGTGGTGCACGCCATCGGCATGGACCCCAATGTCGACAACATGACCCTCTCCGCGGTGTTCGACGTCGAACTGGAGAAATACGGACACATCCGCAAGGCCTCGACCTATTCGAGCATGTCCGGCACCTCCCGCCCGGGCGTGTTCGTGGCTGGTGCCGCGACTGGTCCAGAAACCATCGACGATTCCATCGCGCAGGGTCAGGCGGCGGCCATGGCGGCCCTGAACCTGGTACGTGCCGGTCAACTCGAGGCGGCCGAGTGATGTTTTCGCTGGGGCAAAGGCGTGCCGAAAAACAGAGGGCGGCGGTCCGGCCCGTGCTCGACCTGTCCGGGCCCCGGTTGCGACGCGCTTTCGAGGCGCTTGTGACGGCTGCCGAAGACAGCGGCGGCGTGGAACGCTATGTCAGCGCCCTGGTGCTGAAATCCTCGCTGTTCGAGGAGCTTCTGGGCAAGGGCCGTGTCGGCGAACTGACCGAGGGCGAGTTCCTCGATCTTGCCGCCTTCATCACGCCGGCGCGGCGTCGCGTGGGACCATGGCTCGCGGCGAACGGCTTCGACAAGATGCACCCCCGCCTCGCCATTCTGCTCGATGGCTGGGCGGATACGTCCACGGCCGATGCGCGGCTCTCGGCGTTCGCGGCCGCCTTTCCCGACGATCGCGAACATCGCTGGGCGCGCGATCTTGGCGCCGAAATCCTTCACTTCACCGCGCCGGACCGATACCCGCTCATGACCCGCTGGATCTGGGACCGGGCCGTGGGCACCGGCGTCCTGCGCGAAATCTGGTTCGCCGATGATGTCGACGCCGCGCGCATCGATGTGCCGGACGACTTCGCCGCCTTCGAAACCCTCTACGAAGAACTCGAGGGCTTCCTCAAGGACAATGGCGTGTTCCGCGATCTGGGGTTCTATGCCGACCTTTTGTGCGCCCACGTCTATGCGGGCTACATCAACG
Source organism: Devosiaceae bacterium (assembly GCA_036563245.1). Taxonomy (GTDB): domain Bacteria; phylum Pseudomonadota; class Alphaproteobacteria; order Rhizobiales; family Devosiaceae; genus DATCMU01. The sequence goes on from DATCMU010000029.1 coordinate 134,805, forward strand.
ATCGTGGCGGGCAGTACCTGCGCTCCGACTTCACCGGCGCTGGCGATCCCATGGCCCACACCCGCCGCATGCTCGGCCTCGACGCGGTCGATACGACCAGCGGGCGCACGCGCCTCAAGCTGATCGATGGTGATGTGCATGTCCTGGGCGAGCCTCGCCTCATCGCAAGCGGGGAGACCCACTGATGCCCATTCATGAAAAGTCGCTGATCCGTCCGGAGAATCTCGTTACCCACGAGCATCTTGAACTTGAGGGCGTGGACGTATCGGGGCACTGGTCTACCTTCATCGAGACCCGGGCCGTGTCCGACTACAACGAGGCGTTGCAGGACGAGATTTCCGCCTTGCCCGGCGGCGAGAACATCCATCGCTGCTGGCAATGCGGCTCGTGCACGAACGCCTGCACGGTCAACGCCATCAATCCGGACTTCAATCCGCGCTTCTGGATCTACCTCATCCGCATGGGGCTCGAGGAAGAACTCGTCCGGGACAAGGACATCATCTGGCAGTGCGTGAGCTGCAACAAGTGCACCTATGCCTGCCCGCGCGACGTCAATCCCGAAGGGGTGATGAAGGCGACGGCCCACTGGCTCGAACTCAAGGGACTGACCGAAAAGAAACCCTCGATGGTCTTCGACGAGGCGTTCTCCAGCCAGGTCTTCGAGACCGGAAAGATCGAGGATGGACTGGTGCTGCGCCAGTTCTTCAAGCGGACCAACCAGCCGCTGACGCAACCCTGGCTGCTCACCCTGATCGCGCGGCTCGTCAGGCGTTTCCCCGTCTTCTACTTGATGCGGCTCGGGCTTGCGTCGGTATTCCGTCCCAAGACCCGCGGCTGGGGCAGGGCGCGTGTGGCAATTGATGAATATGTAAAGGAGCGCAAGGCCGCGGACCGCGCGGCGCTTGGGCTCGGTTCCAGGGGAGTCGAGTGATGTCGGGTGACAAGACGAACGGCAAGTACAAGAGCGTCGCCTACTATCCCGGCTGCGCCCTTGAGGGAACCGGCCATGCCTACAACCGTTCCACCAAGGCGGTTGGCAAGGAACTCGGGCTCGATCTTGTGGAGCTCAAGAACTGGAACTGCTGCGGCGCCATGGAGGTCAAGAACATCGACCCCAAATTGCAGACCTACCTTTCGGCCCGCAACCTTTCCATCGCCGAGGACATGGGTTTCGACACGGTGATGGCGCCGTGCAACGGGTGTTACCACAACCTCAAGAAGGCCGAATACGACCTGGCCCATGACGAGGGTTCGCGCGAGGTCAATCAGCGCCTTTCCTCCAAGGCCGGCCACAAGACCTATGAAGCGGGCAACGTGGAAACCATCCACGCGCTGGACTGGATCAAGGAGTCCGTGGGCGAGGAGGGTCTGGCCGAAAAGGTGAAGAACTCGCTCAAGGGCCTCAAGGTCGCCAACTACTACGGCTGCATGTACACAAGGCCGCGCCACATCTTCCCCGAAAAGGACCAGGGCGAAGGTTCGGAATCGACGCACAAGCCGCACTTCATGGACGATCTTCTGGCGGCCGCGGGCGCCGAGAACGTCGAATACCCGCTCAAGACGGCCTGCTGCGGCGGCGCGCATGCGCTTTCCGACAGCGATACCTCCACCCGCCTGGTGCTCAATCTCTTGACGACCGCCGAGGCCTGCGGCGCCGATGTGATCGCAACCGAATGCCCCACCTGCCATACCGGGCTCGAGATGCACCAGGTGCGCGCCGAAAAGGTCTTCGGCAAGAAGACGAATGTGAAGATCCTCTATTTCACCCAACTGCTCGGCATGGCCATGGGCCTGAGCCCCAGGGAAGTCGGCGTGCACGAGAACTTCTCGGACTCCTCGTCCCTGATCAAGCAGAAGGGGCTGGCGGGATGAGTGCGGATCCGCTGTCCATCGCGGCAATCGAGGAGCGGACCGATCAACTGATCGCGTTCGATGACGGGGCGCTGCGCGAGGCCGCCCCCGCGCTGTCCGCGGAACTGCTCGCGATGGGTGAGCATGTTCTCGAGGCCTGGCTGGTCGCGCATGGCAAGGTGCCGACCCAGGGCAGGCAGGAAGGTTTCCGCCTTCTGGCGCTGCACCGGCAGGGCGCGCGAGGCGATCCCAGCTTCAACGCCTGCCGGGAGACCTGCCGCGAAATCGTCTACCACCACAACGTCATCCGGCTCGATCCGGCGGCCGAGGGTGTCGCCGGTCGCATTCGGCTCGGTGCAATGGTGGTACGGCATCTCGCCCTGTTTGTCGGCGGCAAGCTCGAGGTCGCGGGCCTCGGGGAATTCTGCTGCTCATCTCGCGGGCTGCGCATGACCGAAGCCAAGGCGCCCCCGTCCCGAACTGCCTGAGCGAAAAGGAAAAGGATCATGCCAACAGTACGCGGCTGCAATCTTCCAGACGATCTCCTGTACGATATCGACAACAACATCTGGTACCGCGACAACGGCGACGGCACCTTCACCGCCGGCATGACGATGGTGGCCACCGGGATGGCCGGCAAGCTGGTGGCGTTCACCGCCAAGAAGGCCGGCAAGACCATCGGGGCCGGCAAGTCCTGCGCCACCGTGGAATCCGGCAAATGGGTGGGCCCGGCCAAGCTGGGTTTCGACGCCGAGATCGTGGAAACCAACGAGGCCTTGAGCGCCGATCCGAGCCTTGCCAACTCCGATACCTATGGCGAGGGCTGGATGGTGAAGGTGAAACCTGTCGATTTCGACGCAGCCAGGGCGAGCCTGACCCCGGGCAGTGCCGTGGCGGCACCCTACGAAGCCAAGATGGCCGCTGACGAGTTCGTCGGCTGCGCCGCCTGACCGGAGAAGCCGGCCAGGGTGAAGGCGAATTCACGGGCGCGGGGGGCGCCTGAACGCTTCCGAGGAGGAGCAAATGGCAAACGAAAGCAATGCCACGTCCATGTCGATGATCGTCACCAAGGGGTCGCTCGACTGGGGCTATCCGCCATTCATCCTGGCCACGACCGCGGCCGCGATGGGGTTGGAGGTGACCATGTTCTTCACCTTCTACGGGCTGACGCTTCTCAAGAAGAAGCTGGATCTGAAGGTGACCACGCTGGGCAATCCGGCCATGGCCATGCCCATGATGGGCATGCACATGTCCATGCCCAATATCGTCGCCGCGCTGCCCGGGGTGGATTCAGCGGCGACCGCCATGATGAAGAACCTGACCAGGAAGAAAGGCGTCGCCTCGATCGAGGAGCTGCGCGACATGGCGGTGGAGGCGGACGTGCACATGATCGCCTGCCAGATGACCATGGACCTGTTCGAATACAAGCTCGACGACATGATCGAGGGGCCGGTTCTCGGCGGCGCCGCCAGCTATATCGAGACCGCGACCAAGAGCGACATCAACCTCTTCATCTGACGCGACAAAACCGGAGACGACGAAATGGCCGATCAGTTGCTGGACGCCAAGGGGCTCAATTGCCCGCTGCCCATCCTCAAGGCAAAGAAGGCACTCAATGCGCTGCCCGCCGGCGGGACGCTGGAGATCCTTGCCACCGATCCGGGGTCGGTGAAGGACTTCGAGGCGTTCTGCCGCACCACCGGCAACGAGCTGATGGAGCATACTGTGGACGGCAACGTCTTTCGCTTCATCATCAGGCACAGCGCCTGACAATCCGTCCATCACACGCATTCCCCTGCCGGCCCGCACGCCGGAAGGCCAGAGGTCGGCCTTGCCGACTCTATTTATTATGATAAATCTGGTATCCGGGCGCGCAAGCTGGGGAGGCCGGATACACATGCAGGCGAATGGTGAACGCCTCTGGGCCGAATTGATGGCCATGGCTGAACTCGGGGCAACGGAAAACGGCGGCTCGGAGCGGCTGGCACTCACGGAGCGCGACAAGGCTGCTCGCGATCTCTTCGCGGCATGGTGCCTGGAATTGAAGCTCGACGTCCATGTCGACGAGATCGGTTCGATGTTCGCGCGCCGCGCCGGGCGCAATCCCGACCTGCCGCCGATCATGGTGGGAAGCCACCTCGACACCCAGCCCCGGGGCGGCCGTTTCGATGGCGTCTACGGTGTACTCGCCGCGATCGAGGCCCTGCGTACCATTGAAGAAGCGGGCCATGGGTTGCAGCACCCCGTGGAAATCGTCAACTGGACCAACGAGGAAGGATCGCGCTTTGCGCCCGCGACCATGGGGTCCGGGGTATTTGCCGGCGCCTGGTCCCTGTCCGAGGCGCTTTCAAGAACCGACCGGAACGGCATCAGCGTCGCCGATGCGCTGAAGGCCATCGACTACGTGGGCACGTTGAAGGCGAAGAAGCGTCCCATCCACGCCTATCTCGAAGCCCATATCGAACAGGGGCCGGTTCTTGAGGCCAGGGGTATACCCATTGGCGCGGTGACCGGTGCGCGCGGCCAGATCTGGTACAGGCTCACGATCACCGGCACCGAGGCCCATGCCGGCGCGGCCGCGATGGACCTGCGCCGCGATGCCCTCGCGGCAGCCGCCGAGGTGATCCTTGCCGTGGAGACGCTGGCCAAGGGCGAGCACCCCGACGCGGTGGGGACCGTGGGGTCGATATCGGCCACGCCCAATTCTCCAAACGTGGTGCCCGGCCGGGTCGACCTGACCGTCGAGTTCCGTGCTTTCGAGAAGGATACCCTGTTGCGGCTAGACCAGGGCTTGAAGGCCTGGCTGAAAGGCACCCGCGAGCAGCGTGGAGTCGCCATCGATCTTGAGGTGAGCATGCGCAGCGATCCGGTCGCTTTCGATGCAAAACTGGTTGCGGCGATCGAGCAAAGCGCCGCGGACGCCGGCCATGAGGTCATGCGCATGCCTTCGGGCGCCGGGCACGATGCCTGCCGGATTGCTGCCATCGCGCCCGCCGCGATGATTTTCATTCCCTGCGTTGGCGGTATCTCGCACAACGAAGCCGAGGACATAACCGTGGACTGGGCGGAGGCCGGGGCGAGCGTGCTTGCCGGGGCCATTCTGGCCGCTGACGCAACAGGTTTCTGACGCGGCGCGGAGACGGTGTCATCCGCGCTGCAGCCGTGCTTGCCGCCCGGCCTCTTTCACGCCTCCCCGAGAAACCGCGTTTCCAGTTCGGCCTCGAGATTGAGCATGTGCCGCTCCGCATCGGCCATGTGCTCGGCCATGATCGCTTCGACGCGCCCGGCATCGCCCGCGCGCATGGCTGCGATCAGTTCGCGTTGAAACCCGATGCCGCGCTCGCGCAGAACTGGCTGGTTGAGCGTGTAGATATTGCGGCAGACCGCAAGCTCCTTGAGCATGCGCTGCAGGAAGCGACAGGTGAAGGCCAGAAGCGCATTGTCGGCGTACTCGGCGACCACGGCATGGAAGTCGAGTTCCGCCATGCGCTGGTGCCAGCGTTCCTGCGCATCCCCCGGCTCGTGGTCGTATACGGCGATGATCCGGTTCAGCCGCGCGTAGCCTTCCTCGTCGATATGGGGCATGGCGCTGACCGCTACCAGCGGCTCGAGCACCTTGCGCAACGCGTAGATGTCCCTGATCGAGACGTTCTTGGCGAACAGGTAGTTCGACAGGAGGCTCATTGCGCGCGCCTCGGAGGTGCGCTCGAGGAACGCGCCGCCACCCGGGCCGGTGCGGATGCGGATCAACCCCTGGACCTCGAGTGACTTCAGCGCTTCCCGGACCGTGCCCTTGGACGCCGAGAACTGCGCCATCAGGTCCTTTTCCTGCGGCAGCCTGTCGCCGGGCGTCAGGCCCAGGTCGACGATCGACTGCTTGATCGCGTCGGCAATCTCGTCCGTGCGTTTTCGACCGCGCTTGACCCGTGCAACCGGTTCTTCTGTCGTGGATTCGGCGGTCATGTCGGCGATTGGGTATCTCTTGGAACGAGCGGAAAATGACAGGCGGCGAGATGTTCCGGCGCGTGCGGTTCGAGGGCCGGCCGTTGTGATGTACACCGGTCTTGTGCGTTGGGGCAACGTGCGGCGAAGGCGCAACCCGGTGGCGGGTTGGTGGGATCGGGCAATTCGCCGCTGTCTGGCCGCGATGCGAACCCCTCGCTACCCAGCTTGGGAACGGAGTCGATCAGCAGGCCCGTATAAGGATGGCGCGGTGCGGCGAACAGGTCATCCCGGCGCGCGGTCTCCACGATGCGCCCGAAATACATCACCGCGACGCGGTCGCTCACGGCTTCGACCACCGCCAGGTCATGCGAGATGAATACATAGGTCAAGCCGAACCTGAGTTTGAGATCGGCCAGGAGATCGAGGATCTGCGCCTGCACCGAAACGTCGAGCGCCGAAACCGGTTCATCGAGCACAAGGATTTCCGCCTCCGCCGCAAGGGCGCGAGCTATGCCGATCCGTTGCGCCTGGCCGCCCGAGAACTCGTGCGGATAACGTTCGAGATAGTCAGGTTCCAGATTGACCGCCTCGAGCAGTTCGGCCAGCGCCCTTTCCCGCTTGTCGCCATCGAGCCCCCGCAGCAGCCTGAGGGGGCGCTCGAGGATCTGCCGGATCGTATGGCGCGGATTGAGTGAGGACACCGGATCCTGGAACACATACTGGATACGTTGCGCCTGCGCCCTGCGGTCAAGCGAGAGCACAGGCTCACCCCTGATCGCGATATTGCCCGCAGTCGGCGTGTCGAGGCCGACGAGCAGTCGCGCCAGCGTTGACTTGCCACATCCCGACTCGCCCACAATGCCGAGCGTCTCGCCACGGAACAGGTCGAGCGAGACGTCCTGCACGGCATGAACCGCGGCGCTGCGTCCACCAAACAGGCTCCGGTCGCCGCCAAAGATCCGGCTCACCCCTTGAGCGGCGAGGATCACCCCGCCAGCGGCCGTGTCGTCTTGCCGAACTGCGCTTGCGTTCAATGTCCGGCCCCCCTGAAAACGTCTTCGGCAAACAGGCAGCGCGCCTCGTGACGATCCTCCACCTGTCGCATCTCGATCTTCCCGGTCGTGCAGGCTTCGGTCGCCATGGCGCAACGCGGGGCGAAGGCGCACCCTTCGGGCAGCCGGTCGGTCTGCGGCGGACGGCCCTCGATCGAGACCAGTCCCTTGCCCGGTCGCCCGAGCTGGGGAACACAGGCCAGCAGTCGCCTGGTATAGGGGTGCGCCGGCCGCTCCGTGACCTGTTCCGTCGTTCCCGTCTCCACAACGCGTCCCGCGTACATCACCATCACCCGGTCGCACATCTGCGAGACCACGCCGAAGTCGTGGGTGATGAAGATCAGCGCCAGCCCGCGCTCGCGGCGCAACTGGTCGAGCAGCCGCAGCACCTGGGCCTGGATGGTGACGTCGAGAGCTGTCGTTGGCTCGTCGGCGATGATGACCTCGGGGTCGTTGGCCAGCGCCATGGCGATGCCGATGCGTTGCCGCATTCCGCCCGACATTTCGTGCGGGTAGGACCTGGCCCTTTGCGCCGCATTGGGAATGCGCACCAGATCGAGCAGTTCGACGGCCTTGGCCCAGGCCTCGGTGCTGGACAGCGAACCGTGCAACTGCACCGCCTCGGCCAGTTGTTCGCCGACCGGGATCATGGGGTGAAGGGTGGTCAGGGGATCCTGGAACACATAGGCGACGCGGTTGCCCCGGATATCCTGGAGGCGCTTGAGCGGGGCGGTCACCATGTCCTCGCCATCCAGCAGCACTTGGCCAGAGGTGATCCGGCCGGGCGGCGTCGGCACCAGCCCCATCAACGCCAGGGCCGTGACCGACTTGCCGCAACCCGATTCACCGACGATCCCGAGGCATTCGCCGCGCCTGACCGAAAAATTCACCTGGTTGACCGCCCGGTATTCGCGCCCGCGCACATTGAACGCCACGCCGAGCTTTCGCACGTCGAGGATGACCTCGGTGTCCCCGTGTCCAGCCGACTTTTGCGTGGCGCCGAGCGCAACCGCGGTTCGCGGGCCGGGCCGCGACAGCGCTCCCGACTTCAGGCGCGGATCGAGCATGTCGCGAATGCCGTCGCCCAGAAGGTTCACGCTCATCACGATCACGAAGATGACGAGGCCAGGCAGCACCGATACAGCAGGGGCGGTGATGAGCAGCTTGCGGCCCTCGCCCAGCATCGAACCCAGATCGGCGGTGGGCGGCTGCGCGCCCAGGCCCAGAAAGCTCAACCCGGCGGTTTCAAGGATCATCCATCCCACCGTGGTCGACATGGTGATCACGATCACCGGCATCACGTTGGGCAGCACCTCGGTGAACAGGATCGAGAAGTTTCCAAGGCCGCCGAGGCGCGCTGCATCCACGAAATCACGCCGCACCAGCCCCACGGTCTGTCCGCGCACATTGCGGGCGAAGAAGGGGATATTGACGACCGAGATCGCAACCATGGCGTTCGACAGGCCCGGCCCCAGCGCGGCAACGATGGCCAGGGCAAGCAGCATGTAGGGCAGGGCCATGATCATGTCGACGAGGCGCATCAGCGTGTTGTCGAGCCTGCCGCCGAAAAAGCCCGAGACCAGGCCGATCAGCGATCCGGTGAAGGCCGCGGTAACCGTCGCGATCACGCCCACCATCAGCGAGACGCGCGTACCCCAAACCATGCGCGCCAGCATGTCGCGGCCAAGATGGTCGGTGCCCAGCCAGTGCCCCGGCGTTCCAACCGGCACGAGGCGCGCGGCAAGGTCGGTCTTGTCCGGATCGGGAATTGGCCAGAACGGGGCCAGAAGCGCCGCGATGCACACCAGGACAAGAACGATCAGGCCCGCCCCGGCCAGCCTGTTGCGGAACAACAGCTTGAGAGGTGCGCCAAGGCGCGCGATCCCCAACCGGGCCTTGGGCAGGTTCGCGGCGGCGACGCTCATGTCCGGATCCTCGGATCGAGTAGCGACTGCACGATGTCTGCGCACAGGTTGAACAACACGTAGCAGGTGGCCACGAAGATGACCCCGCCCTGCACCAGAAGCACGTCGCGCGTGGAAATTGCGGTGACCAGCATGCGTCCGATCCCGGGCCACTGGAACACGGTTTCGATATAGACCGCTCCGCCGAGCACGAAGCCGGCCTGGATGCCCAGCACCGGAATGACGGAAACCAGCGCCGCGCGGAAGGCGTGTCGCCAGATCACCCGCATCTCACCGGCGCCCTTGGCGCGCGCGGTGCGGATGAAATCCTGGCGCAGGACCTCCAGCATCGCCGAACGCGTGAGGCGCGCCACGACGCCGGTCGCAACGACAGACAGCGTGATTGCGGGCAGCACCAGATGGTACAGCACGTCGCCGATGCCACCCTCGCCATAGATGTTGATCATGCCCGACGCGGGAAACCAGCGCAGCCTGACCGCGAAGAAAAGGATCAGCAAGAGGCCCAGCGCGAAGGACGGGATGGAGATGCCGATCAGCACCGCCAGGGTGATGATCTTGTCCGCCAGCCCGTATTGGCGGACCGCGGAGACCACGCCCGCCAGCAAGCCGAAGATGGCGCAGAGGACGAAGGCGGCGCCGGCCAGGACGAGGGTGGCCGAGAAGCGTTCGAGAACCTCGTCCAGCACCGGGCGATCAAGGCTGTAAGAGCGTCCGAAGTCGCCGGTCAGCAAGTGGCCGACCCAGGTCAGGTATTGAATGGGAAGGGGCTTGTCGAGCCCGAGTTCGGCATTGATCCGCGCCACGTTCTCCGGCGTCGCATAGGCGCCCAGAATGGCGATCGCGGGGTCGCCGGGGATCAGCGCCATGATGGAAAAGACGATCAGCGACAACCCGAACAATACGGGGATCACGAACAACAGGCGCTTCAGGATATAGGTGCGCACCGGTTCCCCCCTTCGCGAAACGATGCCTTGCAAGGATGCCGGGGCAGGCGAATGCCCGCCCCGGCACGACCAGCTTACTGCGGCTTTGCCACCTTGCCCAATTGCAGCAGGAAGGAGGGCTGAAGCTTGAAGTTCTCGACCTTGGCCGAGGCGACAGCATTCTGCTTCCAGTTGGCAACGAAGAGCCAGGGCGCGTCGTCATAGACGATTTCCTGCATCTTCTTGTAGAGCTCGGCGCGCTTGGCCTGGTCGGTCGATGTGCGGGCCTCCTCGAGCAGCTTGTCCACTTCCGGGTTCGAATAGTAGCCGGAATTGAACCCGCCCTTGTCGGGCCATGCCTCGGTCCGCAGCGCCAGGTAGGGGAGCGTGTCCGGATCGTTGGTCATCCACGCCATCTCGGCCATGTCGACATGGGTACCCTCGTTGTCGAGGCCAGGATTGACCTTTCCAAGGAACGTATTCCACTCGAAGGTCTGGATATTGACCTTGATGCCCACGGCAGCGAGATCGGCCTGGATGGCCGTGCCCATCGGCACCGGATCGAGCATGCCCGAACCGCCCTGCGTCACATAGAAGGTGAGCGGGGTGCCGTCATAACCGGCTTCCTTGATGAGCTGCTTGGCCTTTTCCGGGTCGTACGGGTAGGGCTGCAGCTTGTCGTCATAGGCCCATGCGAAAGCCGGGGGCGTTGGGCCGGAGGCAACGGTTGCGGTGCCCTGCAGCACGTTGTCCACCAGCGCCTTCTTGTTGACGGCATAGTTGACCGCCTGGCGCATCAGCTTGTTCTTGAACGGCCCGTCCTTGGCGTTCAGGATCAGAAACCACAGGTGCGGCCCGGCCTGTTCGTAGACCTTGTAGTTGGCGTCCGACTTGAAGGTCGCCACGTTGTCCGGCGGCACTTCCACCATCATGTCGATACCGCCCGAGAGCATCTCTGCGACGCGGGTATTGGCATCGGTGATCGGGCGGAAGATGATCTTGTCCAGCGGCGGCGCGCCGTCCCAGTAGTCGGGATTGCGCTCGACGGTAACCGATGTGTTCGACTGCCACGAGACGAACTTGAACGGCCCCGTGCCCACCGGATGCCGGCCGACGTCCTTGCCGTATTTCTTCACCGCCTCGGGTGAAATCAATAGCCCGGTCGGATAGGCGAGATTGGACAGGAATGGCGCATAGGGTTCGGACAGGGTGAACTGGACCGTCATGTCGTCGATCACCTTGGTCTCCTTCACCGAAGAGAAGAAGAAGGCGAGCGGGAACGGCCCCGTGTCGTAATAGGGGCTGTTCTTGTCGAGCATGCGGTCGAAGTCGAACTTCACCGCCTCCGCGTTGAATGGCGTCCCGTCGTGGAACTTGACGCCCTCGCGCAGGTGGAAAGTGTAGGTCAGCCCGTCGTCCGAGATATCCCAGGACTTGGCCAGCGCCGGCTCCACTTCCAGCGTGCCGTCCTTGTAGCGGACTAGCCCGTCATACACATTGACGAGAATGCGGAAATCGTTGACCGCGGTGTCCACGCTCGGATCGAGCGATTTCGGCTCCGCGATCTGCCCGACCACCAGCACGTTCGGTGGGGTCTGGGCAATTGCCGTCCCGGCGAGCCCTAGTGCCGCAATTGCGGCAAGGGCCAGGCTGGACAGCATCCCTCTAGTTCTGTTCATGACAACCTCCTTGGCGGCGATGTGCGTTGGCCGACCGCAACGAAAGAGATGGACTGGGCGTTGGACAGTCGACAGGGGAAATTTATCAGCATAAATTATTGGCATCAACAGATTTATGCGTATAAATTAGTGCGAGTTCCGGGAGTGCGTCATGACTTTTTCCATCGTTGCAAGAGATCCTCGGACCGGTGCCTTTGGCGTGGCCACGGCCACGGGTGGGCCGGCGGTCGGGTCACTCGTGCCCTACGCGCGGGCGGGGGTCGGTGCGGTCGCAACGCAAGGCTACACGACCAACCCGCAATACGGGTTCGGCGGACTCGATGCCATGGCGCGTGGGGTTACGAGCCACGAGGCGCTCGACCGATTGACATCTGCCGACGCCGGCAGACAGCGCCGCCAATGCGTGATGATCGACCGGGAAGGCCGGACAGCCGCATGGACCGGCGAGGAAATCGCCGAGGTGCGCGGCGCCCTGACACGCGACGGCGTGGCGGTGGCCGGCAACCTGCTGGCCAGTCCCCAAGTGCTCAAGGACATGATGTCGGCTTTTGAGAAGGCGCCGGGTCTGCCACTTGCCGACAGGTTGCTTGCCGCCATGCTCGCCGGAGAAAAGGCGGGTGGAGACAGCCGGGGAACACGCTCCGCCGCGCTCAAGGTCTACGACACCGAGGACTATCCTGCCGTCGATCTCAGGGTCGACTGGTCCGTCGCGCCCATCGAGGACCTCGGAAAGGTTCTGGCCGCGACCAGGGAGGACGACTACGCGACATTCTTCGCGCGCCTGCCGACGCGCGAGATGCCCGGCCGCGCCTGAGCAAGGCCTCCAGTTCTACTGGAATACCACGGTCTTTCGGCCGTTCAGCATCACCCTGTGCTCAAGGTGCAGGCGAACGGCCCGCGCCAGCACGCGGCTTTCGATGTCCCGGCCCTCGGCGATCAGGTCGTCAGGGCTCATGGCATGGGTGACGCGCACGGTCTCCTGCTCGATGATCGGGCCTTCGTCCAGATCCGGCGTCACGTAGTGGGCGGTGGCGCCGATGATCTTGACCCCGCGCTCATGCGCCTGGTGATAGGGCTTGGCGCCCTTGAAACTGGGCAGAAACGAGTGGTGTATATTGATCACCTTGCCGAACAGGCGGGTGGCGAGCTTGTCCGACAAGACCTGCATGTAGCGGGCCAGCACCACCAGATCCGCGCCGCTCTCCTGCACCAGCCTGAGCAGCTTGTCTTCCTGCTCGGCCTTGTTGTCCTTGTTGACCGGCCAGTAATGGAAGGCGATGCCGGCATCCTCGGCGGTCTTGCGGGCATCCTCGTGATTGGACACGATGGCTGCGACCTCGGTGTCGAGCCGCCCCATGCGCGCCTGATAGAGCAGATGCAGCAAGGCGTGATCGAATTTCGACACCATGATGATCGTGCGTGGCTTGATCGACACATCCGCGATCGAGGTCTTCATGTCGAAGCGGTCGAAGGCGGGACGCAGGGCGCGTTCCACCGCGTCCCGGGTCACCTGGGCAGGCGCGGTGAAAGCGATCCGCATGAAGAACCGGCCGGTCTGGCGATCCCAGAACTGGTTGGATTCGGCAATATTCGCACCCAGCGCCGCCAATTCCGTAGTGACAGCGGCCACGATGCCGGGCCTGTCCTGGCACGACAAGGTGAGAACGTAGAGGGGCTGGGTCATTGCGGTCTCCACAGGCAGGGGCTTTCGCGCCGGGCAGCGCGCCATCTCCCTGTCATTTCCGGGCCGACAAGGCAAGACGGCGAAGGCAATTCGGCGCGCCGGCATCGCTCATTTCGACGTGAGAGGTTAAGGCTCTTCAATTGCAATATGGAACAAACATTCCGTGTTGACATGAAAACAGAACCGGTATTTCATAATCGCATGGCCGCCACCCGCGACATGTGGGATTGGTCGCCTGGAGGAGCTGGTAAGTCGTCAAACCTCGCCGGATGAGCGGGGGCGACCGATCCAGGCAGATGATCGCGCGAAGCCAGACGCGCCCCTGAATCTGGCCTTGGGAGAGAGAATTATGAAGAAACTGGTTCTAGCCGCGGCTGCGGGCGCGTTCGCCCTTGGAGCCGCGTTTGCCGCAATGACCCCGGCATACGCCGCCAACGAGCGGTTTGTTTTCGTCAGCCATGCGCCCGACTCCGATTCCTGGTGGAACGTGATCAAGAACGCGCTCAAGGTCGCCAGCGACCAGATGGGCGTGACGGTTGAATACCGCAATCCGCCCACCGGCGATCTGGCCGACATGGCCCGTATCGTTCAACAGGCGGCGGCGTCCAATCCTGACGGGATCATAACGACCATCGCCGATTTCGACGTGCTCAAGGGCCCGGTGACCGAGGCAATTGCCAAGGGGATCCCGGTAATCACGGTAAACTCGGGAACGGTCGAACAGTCCAAGCAGCTCGGTGCCCTCCTGCATATCGGCCAGCCCGAATATGACGCGGGCTATGGTGCCGGCGAGCGTGCCAAGGCGGCCGGGGTCACCAAGTTCCTCTGCGTCAACCACTACATCACCAACCCTGCTTCGGTCGATCGCTGCAAGGGCTTCGCTGACGCGCTGGGCGTGGATCTGGGCAGCCAGATGATCGACAGCGGCATGGATCCCTCCGAGGTCAAGAACAAGGTGCTCGCCTATCTGCGCGCCAACCCCGACACCAACGGCATCCTGGCGCTCGGCCCCAATTCGGCCGAACCCACGATCGAGGCGCTCAAGGAAAACGGGATGGCCGGCAAGATCTTCTTCGGCACCTTCGATCTGTCCTCCGCCATCTCGGCCGCGGTCAAGGACGGCACGATCAACTTCGCCATCGACCAGCAGCCGTTCCTGCAGGGCTACCTGCCCGTGGTGTTGCTGACCAACTACGTCCGCTACGGCGTAATCCCGCCCAACTCGATCAATTCCGGGCCGGGCTTCATCACCAAGGACAACATTTCCAAGGTCGAGGCGCTGGCGGGCGAATACCGCTAGGAGCGCCCGACGCCCCGCGAATGCACAAGGGCGGCGCGACTGCCGCCCTTCGTCTTCCGAATGACAGACCACGCCGCGCCGCAGGGCTTGCAGCGCATCTTTGGGAGAACGGCCCGGTGATGCCGGGTCGCGCAATGGGAAGCGACAATGGCAGATACAACGACGGGAGAAGGCGGCCCCTCTGCGCATGACGAAAGGCTCAAGGAAGTCTCGCCACTGCGCAAGATGCTGATCCGGCCCGAGCTGGGCTCAATCGCCGGTACGATTCTTGTTTTCGCGCTGTTCTTTTCCATCGCCCGCGACAGCGGCATGTTCGCCGCCGATGGCATCATGAACTGGGGCACGGTCTCGGCCCAGTTCGCCATCATCGCCGTAGGCGCCTGCCTTCTGATGATCGCTGGCGAGTTCGACCTTTCCATTGGGTCGATGATCGGTTTCTCCGGGACGGTCATTGCCATCCTGTCCGTGCACTACGGCGTGCCGGTCTGGATGGCGATCGTCATCGCCTTCGCGCTGGCCGCGATCATCGGTTACATCAATGGCTACCTGGTCATCCGAACCGGCCTGCCCAGTTTCATCGTCACCCTGGCCTTTCTCTACATCCTGCGCGGTCTCACCATCTATCTCTCGATCCTGTTCACTGGCCGCACGATCATCGGCGGGGTGAAGGAGGCGGCGGTCGGCGACTGGCTTGCGCCCGTGTTCGGCGGCGTGATCTTTGGCGGCTTCTTCAAATGGCTCGCCGAAGTGGGGATCATTGGCACCTTCGCCAATGGCGAACCAGCGGTGAAGGGCATCCCGATGCTGATCGTGTGGGCGCTCGGCCTGATCGTCTTCGGCCATTGGCTGCTCACCCGCACACGGTTCGGAAACTGGATCTTCGCCTCGGGCGGCGACGCCCAGGCGGCGCGCTATGTCGGCGTGCCGGTCAACAAGGTGAAGATCCTGATGTTCATGCTGACTGCGATCTGCGCCACGATATTCGCCACCTGCCAGGTGATGGAATTCGGCTCGGCATCGGCCGACCGTGGCCTGCTCAAGGAATTCGAGGCGATCATTTCGGTGGTGATCGGCGGCGCGCTCCTGACCGGCGGATACGGGTCGGTAATCGGCGCGGCGCTCGGCGCCCTGATCTTCGGCGTGGTACAGCAGGGCCTGTTCTTCGCAGGGGTCGAAAGCTCGCTGTTCCGGGTGTTCCTCGGCGTGATCCTGCTGCTTGCAGTCATCCTGAACACCTATATCCGTCGCATCATCACAGGGGAGCGCTGAGCATGGCCACACCCATGATCGAAATGCGCGACATCGAGAAGCACTTCGGATCGGTGATCGCGCTGGCCGGGGTATCGTTCGACGTCAACGCAGGTGAAGTCCACTGCCTACTGGGCGACAACGGCGCGGGCAAGTCGACCTTCATCAAGACCATGTCGGGCGTATTCGCGCCCTCGCATGGCGAGATGTTCGTCGAAGGCAAGAAGGTTCATTTCGCATCCGCCCGCGACGCGATCGACCACGGCATAGCGACGGTCTACCAGGATCTGGCGATGATCCCGCTGATGTCGGTCACCCGCAACTTCTTCATGGGGCGCGAGCCGGTCGCCGGCATCTGGCCCTTCCGCCGTATCGATTTCACTGAGGCCGACCGCGTCACGCGCGAGGAAATGAAGAAGATCGGCATCGACGTGCGCGACCCCAGCCAGGCGGTTGGAACGCTGTCGGGCGGCGAGCGCCAGACGGTCGCCATCGCCCGGGCCGTGCATTTCGGGGCCAAGGTGCTCATCCTCGACGAACCGACCTCGGCGCTTGGCGTGCGTCAGACGTCGATGGTGCTCAAGTACATTTCCATGGTGCGCGAACGCGGCCTTGCGGTGATCTTCATTACCCATAATGTCCGGCATGCCATTGCGGTGGGCGACCGCTTCACGGTGCTCAACCGTGGCAAGACGCTGGGCACCGCAAGGCGCGGCGAGATAACCTCCGAACAATTGCAGGACATGATGGCCGGCGGTCAGGAACTCGCTGAACTGGCGGGCGAACTCGGCGGTACTGTCTGACCTGTCCTCCTCTGGTCCGGCAAGACTGGGCGGCCCGGGAGGCCGCCCTTTTTCTTGCGAGGGTGCAAGCCGGGATGAACCGCTGCCAGGCCTGCGGCGTCAGGCCTTCAGCATCCATTCGTGTTCCGGCGCATTGTGGAATTTCCACGCGCGGCGGGGGCCGGCCATCACGTTGAGGTAGTAAAGATCGTATCCGTGGCAGGTGGCGACGGGATGATATCCCCTGGGAACCAGCGTGACATTGCCGTCTTCGACCGCCATCGCCTCGTCAATCGAACGGTCATCGGTATAGACCCGCTGGAACGCGAAGCCCTGGGAGGGCTTCAGACGATGGTAATAGGTCTCCTCGAGCAGGGTCTCATTGGGGTAGTCGTCCCTGTCGTGCTTGTGCGGGGGATAGGATGACGAGTTCCCCGCCGGCGTGATCACCTCGACCACCAGCAGGCTGTCCGCCGGCTCGGTTTCGGGCAGGATATTGGTGACGTACCGGGTATTGGTGCCTTTCCCGCGCGTCTCCGTGTCGAGGTCATCGGGGGCGATGATGCGCGCCGGACGCGCCATGTGGTCTGCGGGCGCAGAACACACGGCCAGTTCGAGATCGGTCGTCGCGGTGACCTTGTAGTTCGTGCCCGCCGGGATATAGACCGACCATGGCTTGCCCTCGAACGGGCTCTGGCGCCCTCCGAGTTCGCCGAGGCTGGCAGCGCCCGTCTCCACCCGGCCCTTGCCGGAAATGAACACCAGGCACACCTCCCGCTCGCCGGTTTCGGCGCCGATCGATTGCCCCGGCAACAGCTTGTGCACGTCGAACCCCACATAGGTCCATCCCGCGCTCTGCGGGCTGACGTGAATCACGCGGCCGGTCTTGCCTTCGGGCCTGACGAGCAGCTTCGACATGGGCCTATTCCTTTTTTCCTGGTGGGGCGGGCTTCTCTTCCGGTGCGAATTTCACGATGAGCGTCCAGAAGCCATAGGCGAACAGCCCCACCGCCACCAGCGCCCAGGTCGGCTCGCCCCAGATGACCTCGAAACCGGCCCAACCCACGCACACCGCCAGCGTGGCGATCCTGCGCCAGAGCGGGCGGAAGAAGGGATGGGCACTGTCGAGTCCTGCGAATGCCATTACGCTCGATTACTCCAGTCCGCTTTCTGCGATGAACCGCACGAGATTGTCGTGGCCCATTTGCGCATAGTGCGCGGGGTTGGCGATCTCGGGATCCTGCTCGGCCTCCACCACCACCCAGCCCGAATAGCCCTTGAGTTCGCGCAGGATGCGCACGAAGTCGATCAGGCCGTCCCCAGGTACCGTGTAGACACCGGCCAGCACGGAATCAAGAAAGCTCCAGTCCTTCCGGTTCGATTGCCACATCACGTTCTCACGAATGTCCTTGCAGTGGACATGGCTGATGCGCTGCTTGTAGTGACGCGCCAGGCGTGCCGGATCGGCGCCGCCCCAGGTCGCGTGTCCGGTATCGAGCAGCAGATGCAGCGCCTCGCCCGTCGTCTCCATCATGCGGTCGATCTCGGCTTCGGTCTGCACGATCGTACCCATGTGATGATGATAGACGACCTGCAGCCCCTCATCCTTCAGCCGCGCGGCGAAATCGGTCAGCCGCCCGCTCCATTCCTGCCACTGGTCGTGACGCATGACGGGGCGCGCGGAAAGCGGCATCGACCGGTTTCCGTGTATGGCATTGGAGGTTTCCGCCACGATCATCACGGCGCAGCCCATGCCCTTGAGCAGGTCGATATGCGCGCGCGCAGCCTTGATTTCCGCTTCGACGTCGCGCCGAAGCAGTTCGATCGAATACCAGCCGGACACCA
This sequence comes from Devosiaceae bacterium, assembly GCA_036563245.1. Classification (GTDB taxonomy): domain Bacteria; phylum Pseudomonadota; class Alphaproteobacteria; order Rhizobiales; family Devosiaceae; genus DATCMU01. The sequence continues at coordinate 153,039 of DATCMU010000029.1, forward strand.
GTTGGTGGCCGTGCGCCTGCAGGGCAGGCTTCAGGTCGCTGACCGTGCGCGGGAACTTGTTGCCGAGCTCCATGCCGACAAAGCCCGCGGCGCGCGCTTCCGAAAGGCATTGTTCGAGCGGAATATCGCCACCGATTTCCAGCATGTCGTCATTGGACCAGCCGATTGGGTTCGCCCCGATGCGGATCATTTGCCGTTCTTTCTCCTCAGTAGACTGCCAGGGACGGCCGGTTAGCCGATCCTTTGTTCCCGCCTGTTGGTTTCATATGCCTTTCGGGCTTCCACGACCTGCTCGCGTGGACTGGTTTGGGGCACCGCAACATCCCACCAGTGCCCGCCCGCTTCTGTGGTGACAAGCGGGTCGGTGTCGATGACCACCACAGATGTCCGCTCGTGTTCCCTTGCGGCCCGCAAGGCCGTCTCCAGTTCGCCCAGCGACGCGGCCTTGACGGCCACGGCCCCGAGACTCTCCGCATGGGCCCTGAAATCGATTTCGGGCAACTCGACATGCCGCGCATCGGCGAGGAGATTGTTGAAGTTCGCGCCGCCGGTCGCCATCTGCAGCCGGTTGATGCAACCATAGCCGCGATTGTCGAGCACTACCACGATCAGCTTGATGCCCAGCATGACCGAAGTTGCGATTTCCGAATTCAGCATCAGGTAGGAGCCGTCGCCCACCATCACCACCACATCGCGGTCCGGCTGCGCCAGCTTGACGCCCAGCCCTCCGGCGATCTCGTACCCCATGCACGAAAACCCGTATTCGAGGTGATAGCTGCCCGGCGCGTTCGGCCGCCACAACTTGTGCAGTTCGCCCGGCAGGCCGCCGGCCGCACAGACCACGGTCGCGTTTGCCCCCAGCGTCCTTTGCGTGGCTCCGATGACCTGTGCATCGGAGGGCAGGGCGGCATTGCCGGGAGCCATGGCGGCGTCCGCCGCCCTGTTCCAATCCGCCTTTCCGGCAATGGCCGCGTCGGTCCATTCCGAAGGCGCCTTGAAGGCTCCAAGCCTTTCCGCGACCTCTTCCAGCCCCGTCCGGGCGTCGCAGACGAGCGGCCGCCCGCCGCGTTTGCCGGCATCGAAGGGTTGGATATTCAGCCCGATGAACTGCGCCGCCTCATTGCGGAACAGCGCCCATGAGCCGGTCGTGAAATCCTGCAGCCGCGTGCCGACCGCCAACACAAGGTCCGCCTGCTCGGCGAGATCATTGGCCGCCGATGTGCCGGTGACGCCGACCGAGCCCATCGAGAGGGGATGGTCATCGGGCAAGGAGGACTTGCCCGCCTGTGTCTCGCACACCGGAATGCCGTGCATCTCGGCAAACCGGCTCAGCGTCTGCGCGGCGCCCGAATAAAGGACCCCCCCACCCGACACGATCAGCGGACGCCGCGCCTTGCGGATCGCTTCGACGGCAGCTTCGAGTTCCGTTTGATCGGGCCTCGGCCGCCGGGGTGTCCAGACATGCTCGGCAAAGAAATCCTCGGGATAGTCGAAGGCCTCGGCCTGCACATCCTGGCAGAGTGCCAGCGTGACCGGTCCGCACTCGGCGGGGTCGGTTAAAACCTGCATGGCGCGACGCAGGGCAGGCATGATCTGTTCGGGACGGGTGATGCGGTCGAAGTAGCGCGATACGGGCCGCAACGCGTCGTTGGCCGACACGGTTCCGTCGCCAAAATCCTCAACCTGCTGCAGCACCGGGTCGGGAATGCGGTTGGCGAACACGTCCCCGGGAAGCAGCAACACCGGCAGCCGGTTCACATGCGCGACCGCCGCGGCGGTGACCATGTTGAGCGCCCCCGGACCGATCGAGGTGGTACACGCCATCATCCGTCGGCGAAAGCTGGCCTTGGCAAAGGCGACGGCGGCATGCGTCATGGCCTGCTCGTTATGCGCGCGAAACGTGGGCAACTCCTCGCGTACCTGGTAGAGCGCTTCCCCGATCCCGGCGACATTGCCATGGCCGAAAATGGCCCATACGCCGGCGAACAGGGGGACCTTGTGGCCATCCACTTCCGTCATCTGCCGGGCAAGAAAGCGCGCCACGGCCTGCGCCATCGTCAATCGCAATCTTGCGGACATCGTTTCCTCCCGTTCGTGTCGCAACGCAGCCGTCAGGAGCCGCTGCGCCCAAGTCTCTGCCAGAAATCGGTCAGGGCGCCGAATCGCCCCGCCATGGCCGAGACAGCGTCCTCGTCGCTCATTTCACCCGCCAGCCACGCGCGCGCGGCGTCCGAAAAGATCGTGCGGCCGACCGCAAAGCCTCTGACACTGCGCGAACCGGCCGTGGCCGCAAAGGCTGCCTCGAGTTCGTCCTGCGGAGCTTCCAGGCCGAGCAGCACCACACCACGGCACCAGGCATCATTGCGGGCAATGGTGTCGTCTATCTCCGTCCAGGCGGCCTTCGACGTCTGCGGCTCCAGCTTCCACCAGTCCGGCTTGATCCCCAGATCGTACAACTGCTGCATCGCCCGCGCCATGGTGTCGTCCCGCATCGGTCCGTTTTTCGAAGCGATGATCTCGATCAGAAGCTCGCGGCCGACCTTGCGCGCGGCCTCGTAAAGGGTACGCAATTTCTGCCCCTGTTCCGCGGCCAGTGCCGGCGGGTCGTCCGGGTGATGGAAAGCGAGGCACTTGATGACATGGTCGACCGGCCAGTCGATCAGCCGGGAACCCACGTCCTGCGAGAATTCGAACCTGAGCGGGCGCGAACCGGGATCCTCGACCGGCCTGGCGATCCAGAACCCCTGATGCGATGCTGCGAAAAGGGCCCGGCGCCCGTGCTTTTCGTCAATCAGCATCCCGAAGCCGGGTCGGCCGCGGGACACCTGAACCGCGGCCTGTACTGCGAGTTCCTTGAACGCCCCGATCCGCTCGGGCGCCGCGCCCGCTTCGCGCGCCATGTCTTCGAGTTGCACACGATGGTCGATGGCCAGGGCCATGAGCTGCGGCCAGTCGCCGCGCCGGGTTGTCGCCCAGTGCACGTGATTGATCGCTTCATCCTTGCGCAGCGCGCGATAGGGGCTGCCATGGGCCAGGAAGAACTGCAATTCGGGAAAGGTCGGGATTTCCGGCGCGCAAAGCAGGCGTGAAACGGCGAATGCGCCGCAGGCATTGGCCCAGGTCGCCGAGGTTTCATGCGGCTCGCCGCGAAGCCAGCCGCGCAGGAACCCGGACATGAAGCTGTCGCCGGCCCCCAGCACGTTATAGACCTCGATCGGGAAACCCCTGCCCACGATACCGTCTTCGAGATCGTCCGGGATCGGGCCATCATAGACGATGCAACCCATTGGGCCGCGTTTCAATACGATGGTGCCTGCCGATGCCGCGCGGATCGTCCTGAGAGCCGCCGTGAGGTCGGATTCGCCTGACGCGATCAGGACTTCCTCTTCGGTCCCCACGATCAGGTCGCAATCCGCCAGGACGGTGCGAAGGTGCGCAGAGACCTCCGCGGACGCAATATAGCGCGAGTCGCCCGCGTCATGGCCGGCGAGGCCCCAAAGATTTGGCCGGTAGTCGATGTCGAAGACCACCTTTCGCCCGTTGGCCCGCGCGATGCGGATGGCCTTGCGTTGCGCCCGGTCGGTATTGGGCCGGGAAAAATGCGTGCCGGTCACCAGAACCGCCTGCGCCGAGGCGATGAAGGCCTCGTCGATGTCATCCTCGTCCAGCGCCATGTCGGCGCAATTGTCGCGGTAGAAGATGAGGGGAAAACTGTGGTCGTCTTCCACGGACAGGAGCACCAGGGCAGTCAGTCTTTGCGGATCGGTCGAGATCCCGCGCGTGTCCACGCCCTCGCGCGTCATCTGCTCGCGGATGAAGCGGCCCATCTGTTCGTCGCCCACCCTGGTGATTACGGCCGACTTCAGGCCCAGCCGGGCCGAACCGATGGCGATGTTGGAGGGGCAGCCGCCAACCGACTTGGCGAAACTCTGCGCGTCCTCGAGGCGCGTGCCGATCTGCTGGCCATAGAGGTCCACCGAGGAGCGCCCTATGGTGATGATATCGAGTTCAGTCGCGCCGGACTGGCTATGCGTTGCCGCCATGAAACCCTCCCCGGGCCGATCCGGATTTTGCGCTGGACGATACCGGTCGATGCGGATATGACAAGCACAGATGAAACACAAGTTCTATTTCATCGTCAATGTGGAATGTGTATTCCGTTTGACCTTGTCGTATGGAACCGGTCTCCAGGGACATTCAGAATGCTGAACATCGCTTTGCTGGGAGCAGGCCGCATCGGCCAGATCCATGGGCGCAACGTCGCGGCCTCCGGTCGTGCACGGCTGGCAGGGGTGGCCGATGTATTTGCCCAGAGCGCCGAAAACCTTGCCCGCGCGACCGGCGCCAGCGTCATGACCCTCGACCAGATCTTCGCCGCCGATGACATCGATGCGGTATTGATCGGGACGTCCACGGACACTCACGCCGACCTGATCGATCGCGCCGCCGCCGCCGGCAAGGCGGTGTTCTGCGAGAAGCCGGTCGATCTGAGTGCGACACGGATCGCCGAAACGCTGGAGAAGGTGGACAAGGCCGGCATTCCGCTCATGATCGGTTTCAATCGCCGGTTCGATCCGAACTTCGCCGCCGTGCAGCGGCGCGTTGCAGCGGGCGAGGCGGGTCGTGTCGAACTGGTGACGATCCTGTCGCGCGATCCCGCTCCGCCCCCGGTCTCCTATATCGAGCGTTCAGGTGGGCTGTTCCGTGACATGATGATCCATGACTTCGACATGGCGCGGTTTCTGGTCGCCGAGGAATTCATCGAGGTCCAGGCCATGGGCTCCGCGCTGGTCGATCCGGCGATCGGGGAGGCGGGCGATGTCGACACCGCGGCGGTCCTGCTCAAGACCCAAAGCGGGGTGATTTGCCAGATTTCCAATTCCCGCCGCGCCACCTACGGCTATGACCAGCGTATCGAGGTTCACGGGTCGTCGGGGCTGATCAGCGCCGCCAACGTTCACGAGACCACCGTCACCTTCGCCGGTTCGCAGGGGTTCACCTCCGATCCGGTGATGAACTTCTTCCTCGAACGCTATGAAGCGGCCTATCGCCGCGAATTGCACGCGTTCATCGACGCCATTGACGCCGGAATGGCGCCATCTCCATCCGGCTACGACGGATTGCAGGCGCAGCGATTGGCCGACGCCGCGACCCAGAGCCATCGCACCGGGAAGCCGGTCCACCTCGCGCCCTGATCCGGCGGGCGGTCAGGGGAGTTGCAGGCGCTTTTCCGCAATGCCTACGGTCAGTGCCATCGAAAGCGCCATCGTCGCGGAAAGCGAGCGAAAGCGGGCGTGGTCCGCTTCCGCGACCTCGATCCAGACATTGGCGCATTCCGCCAGCGGAGAAAAGGCGGAATCGGTGATCGCCACCAGCGGGACATCGCGCGCCGCCATGCTTCGCGCCTGCGCCACGCTCTCGGAGGCGTAGGGCGAAAAGCTGATGGCAATGGCCGCATCCCGTGGTGTCGCCATGTCGATCCACTCCTGGTCGATCCCGTTCGGCGACGCGATCAACTGGTGCCGCACACCCATCTTGCCGAAAGCGTAGGCCATGTACGCGGTGATCGGAAAAGTGCGCCTCTTGGCAATCAGAAACAGGGTTTCGGCTTTCGCCAGCAGGTCGATCGCGCGGGAAAAGGCATCAACGTCGATGGTTGCCGAAAGCGTGTCCAGCGATTGCCTGCCCGCAGAGAAGAAGCCATTGAGCAGCGCCGCGTCCTGGCTGGGCCCCTTGCCGGCCTGCGCCAGCGCGTGCAGCCTGTCTTCATAAGACGGTGCGCGCTCCATCAGCCGGCCCCGGAACACCGATTGCAGGTCGGAAAACCCCTCATACCCGAAATTCTGGGCAAAGCGCACGAGTGTCGAAGGCTGCACCTGCGCGGAGGAGGCTATGCTTGCCGCTGTGCCGAATGCGATGTCGTCAGGGTGCTCGAGGGCGAAATTGGCGACTTGCCCCAGCCTCTTGGGCAAGCGCGCGCGCTTTTCTATGATCACCGAGCGAAGGGCGTTGAAGTCGCGCGGCGGCGACGCCTTCGTATCCATTGCACCTTGCCTCCCTCGCGGCCGGACCCGAGCCCCAATCGATAGTGCAGCCCGGGCGCGCCGCCAACCCGCGACGCGGGTGTCCGATGGCCGAAAATGCGGCGACAGTCCAGCATTATCCGTCTTGAATAGAACGTACATTCCATAATATCAAGATTTTCGATCATGCATTCTGAGATGGGGACGCATGGGGCAGGCTGGAGGGATGAATGGACAAGCTCGGCGTCGGCCTGATCGGCACGGGATACATGGGCAAGTGCCATGCTCTCGCCTGGAATGCGGTCGGTCCTGTTTTCGGCGATGTCCCGAGGATCGTGCTCGCTCACCTCGGCGAGGCCGACGATGCGTTGGCGCAGCGCCGGGCGGCCGAATTCGGCTTCGCGCGCTCCAGCGGCGACTGGCGCCGCGTCGTCGAGGATCCTGAAGTCGATGTGGTCTCGATCACCACGCCGAACCGCTTTCACGCCGAAATGGCGATTGCCGCGCTTAAGAAGGGCAAGCACGTCTGGTGCGAAAAGCCGATGGCGACGACGCTTGATGATGCCGAGCGCATGCTCGAGGCGGCGCAGAGGACGGGGTGCAAGGCCATCCTGGGCTACAACTACATCCAGAATCCCATGTTCCGCGAGATCGGGCGTCTGCTCGAGGCAAACGCGATTGGCCAGGTCAATCATGTGCGGGTGGAAATGGACGAGGACTTCATGGCCGACCCCGGCACTTTGTTCGGCTGGAAGAGCGAAGCCGCTTCCGGCCATGGGGCGCTGGACGATTTCGCGGTCCATCCGCTTTCGCTTCTTTCCGAATTGTTCGGCCCTGTGACCGAGGTCTTGTGCGACCAGACGCGTCCTTATGCCGACCGGCCCACTTCGGACGGCGCGCGACGGGCCGTCGAAACCCATGATATTGCGTCCGTTCTGATGCGGCTTGAAAACGGCATGTCCGGAACCCTGCTGGCCAACCGGTCGGCATGGGGACGCAAGGGTCGCATTGCGCTGCAGGTCTTCGGGGCTGCCGGATCGATCCTTTTCGATCAGGAACGCATGAACGAGTTGCGCGTTTACCGCGCGTCAGGCCCCAGCGCCGAACAAGGCTTCGCAACCGTGCTCGCCGGCCCAGCCCATTCGCCATACGAGCGGTTCATCCCGGCGCCAGGGCATGGCCTGGGGTTCAACGATCTCAAGACCATCGAATGCCACGAGCTGCTGTCAGCCATCGCCGGCCGGCCCGCGCGCGTCATCGATTTCGAACGCGGGCTTCGCATTGAACGCACGGTGGACGCCATGGCGCGTTCGTCGCGCGAGCGACGCTGGATCAGGGTTTGACGCAAGTCCCGCCCTGGCGGCTGGCAACCGGGGCGGGACCTGTCGATCAGGCGAGCGCGCCGGCTGTGCGGAGCTTGCGGCTTTCCTGGTTGAAGATGTAGAGCGAGGCCCCCACGATCAGGACGGCGCCCGGCCAGAACCAGGGACTTGGCACCTGGGTCAGCACAACCCAGGCGAGCAGGACATTGAGCGGCAGCTTCAGGTCGTCGAAGGGTTGCAGATAGGTCGCGTCGGCGCGCTTGTAGGCGGCCCACAAGGCATATTGCGACGCCGCGGTGACCAGGCCCAGGAATACCAGCAGCAGCGCCGCAGTGCCGCCCGGGAAGCTGAGCGTGAAGCCGGTCGACAGGCCGGCCGGCATCATGCCGGAGGGCAACAGGGCCACCAGTATCCCCAGCACGATCCCGATCAGCGCGTGGTTGAGGCTGATCAGCAGCAGAAGGTAGAGCGTGAGCGACTCCGGCTCTTCCTCGCGCGAGAGGTATTTGGAGATCACCGTGGTCGCGGCCCAGGAGGCAGCGGCCAGAACCGGCAGAACTGTCGCCCAGTTGAAGGATTCGGTGCCCACCCCGATGATCAGCAGGGCGCCGGCAAAGGCCGCGACGGATGCAGCGATGCGTTGCGCGGTCAGCCTTTCACCGAGCAACAGCACCGATCCGGCGATCACGAAGAACGGACCGGTCATCAACAGTCCGAGCATCTGCCAGAACGGAACGCCCGAGGCAAAGCCGAATGCGAAGACCTGCGCACCCACGGCAGAGAGCAGCGCGCGCACCTCGTGCAGCACCGGATGCCGTGTCCTGAGCTTGTCCAGTCCGATTCTCAGGATCAGCGGCACCGCGAACAGCGTGCCGATCAGGTACTGCCAGAAAACGGCACTCGAGGAAGCCATCTTCTGGTCGGAGAGGATGGGATTCCACGGATTGGTGAGAATATCATAGGAGAAATTGACGACCGCAAAGATCAGTTGCGCGCCAATCATCAGAAGCGTCGCCTGCAGCGCGAGGTTGCGTGCGGTGGAGGCGGAGGAAACCTGGTTCATCGTTCGATCCTTTCCGTAACCGGTTTCCTCAGGGTCACGGGGGATCGAAACGGCTCGCCTCCGCCCGCTGGCGGCGGGACGGCGGCGCTCTGACCGTTTCAACACCCGTTCTCTTTCATCCGGACTATGACCGTCGGCTTCGGAATCACACCGAATCTGCTGACCCGGATGCCACCTGTGCATCCGGCGCTCGCGGGCTGCGGGAGCAGGCTCCCTTACCGCCGGTGGGGACTTTCACCCCGCCCTGAGAACGTCGCGGCGCGCCCCGAACTGCCGGAAGGCGCCGCAGGGCACTAGATAAACCCCGCCTGCCGGCGGATCAAGCCGGCACATTCATGTAACCATGTGCCGGAAAATCAAAAGGGGCCGCCCCGAAGGACGGCCCCCCATGAAGTTCGAAGTACTCGAACGGCGCGGACACTATAGCGTCCGCCAGGAGGTGGGCTGTTCAGCGTGGTCTATACCGCCGCCGACACCTCGCTTCCAAATCCGCCCACGAGCACTGCAACCTCATGAGACATTGGACCACCTCCTTTCAAGCTGTTGATGATGAGATGATGGTGAACTGCTTCGCGCCATCGCGCAATACTGAAAATGAACTGCTGAACTCAAACAAAGGTCGAACGATTGGCCCTGACTTCTCCGGCGATGAAATCGGCCACGGTGGAAACCCGGCGAATGGCGCGCAGGTCTTCGTGCACCACCGTCCAGTAGGCGCGGGTGACGGTATGCTGCGCCAGCACGGGCACCAGACGCCGGTCGCCGCGCGCGATGAAGGTGTGAAGAATGCCGATACCCGCCCCGGCGCGCACGGCCTCGGTCTGCCCCAGGGCGCTGGATACCTCGAAGGCAGACTGCCAGTCCTTGAGAAAATCGCGCGAGAAGTCGAGGGAGGTCGAGAACAGGAGGTCCTCGACATAGCCCACGAGCCTGTGATGCCTCAAATCGTTCAGCGTCGCCGGGGTGCCCATCTCCGCCAGGTAGCCTGGCGAGGCATAGAGGCCCAGCGTGTAGTCGGTGAGCTTGCGTGCCACCAGTCGCCCTTCGTCGGGCCGGCCGAGCGTCACCGCGATATCCGCTTCGCGGCGCGATAGCGAAAAGGCGCGAGGCACCGGCACAAGCTGGATCCTCAGCCCCGGATGGCGTGCCGTCAAACGACCGAGCCTGGGCGCGAGGAAAGCAACCCCGAAGCCGTCCGGGGCACCCACGCGCACCGCGCCGGTCACCGCGAGATCGGTCTGCCCGATATCCGCGCGCGCGCCGATCATCTCCGATTCCATGCGCTCGGCATGGGCCAGGAACAATTCGCCCTCCGCGGTCAGGTCGCAGCCCGATGTGCGGCGAACGAAAAGCCGCGCCTTCAGCGCGTCTTCGAGTGCATTCAGCCGGCGGGCGACCGTGGCATGGTTGAGCCCGAGCGTTCTCGCTGCGCCAAGCATTTGCCCAGCCCGTGCAACCGCCAGGAAGACACGCGCATCATCCCAGTTCATCATTCGCTAACTATAAAATTTGCACAGCAGATGACGATTTCCTCTCATTGATAGTCCGTGACTATAGCGCTTCATTGCCGGCCTGCAAACGACGAGGAGGTTCCAATGAAGGAAATCGGCCATTTCATCGCCGGCAAGCACGTGCCGGGGACAAGCGGACGTTACAAGGATGTCTGCAATCCCGCGACGGGCGAGGTGACGGCGCGGGTCGCGCTGGCCACCGAGGCCGAGCTCAAGGCCGCCGTCGAGAGCGCTGAGGCCGCGCAACCGGCATGGGCGGCGGTCAATCCCCAGCGCCGTGCGAGGGTTCTCACCCGTTTCGTGCATCTTCTGAACGAAAACATGCGCGATCTGGCCGAACTGCTGTCGTCGGAACACGGCAAGACCATTGAAGACTCGAAGGGAGACCTGGTGCGCGGTCTGGAGGTTTGCGAGTTCGCGGCCGGCATTCCCCACCTGTCCAAGGGCGAATTCACCGAAGGCGCCGGCCCTGCCATCGACATCTATTCCATGCGCCAGCCCGTTGGCGTGGGAGCGGGCATCACGCCGTTCAATTTCCCGGCCATGATCCCCATGTGGATGTTCGGCCCTGCCATTGCCAGCGGCAACGCATTCATTCTCAAGCCCTCCGAGCGCGACCCCTCGGTCCCCATGCGCCTGGCCGAACTCATGATCGAGGCAGGGCTGCCTGCCGGCATTCTCAACGTGGTCAACGGCGACAAGCTGGCGGTGGACGCCATTCTCGCCGATCCCGGCATCGATGCGGTTTCCTTCGTCGGCTCCACCCCGATTGCCCGCTATGTCTACGGGCAGGCCGCGCTGAACGGCAAGCGGGTACAGACCTTTGGCGGCGCCAAGAACCACATGATCATCATGCCCGATGCCGACCTGGACCAGGCGGTCAACGCGCTCATGGGGGCCGGCTACGGCTCTGCCGGCGAACGATGCATGGCGGTGTCGGTCGCCGTGCCCGTGGGCAGGGAAACCGCGGACCGGCTGGTGGAGAAACTGATCCCACGGGTGGAGTCCCTGCGCATAGGTCCCTATACCGACGAAAAGGCCGACATGGGCCCCCTGATCACCTCCGAGGCGCGCGACCGCGTTCTTGGTCTCGTCGACAGCGGGGTGGAGCAGGGCGCAAAACTGGTCGTCGATGGTCGCGGCTTCTCGCTGCAGGGTTACGAAAACGGCCATTTCGTTGGCGGATGCCTGTTCGATGACGTCACGCCCGACATGGACATCTACAAGACCGAGATCTTCGGGCCGGTGCTTTCCGTGGTCCGCGCGCCCGACTATGAGGCCGCGCTGCAACTTCCCATGAAGCACCAGTACGGCAACGGCGTTTCGATCTTCACCCGCGATGGCGACGCCGCGCGCGATTTCGCCAGCCGCATCAACATCGGGATGGTCGGGGTGAACGTGCCCGTGCCGGTTCCGGTCGCCTACCATTCGTTCGGCGGCTGGAAGGCATCGAGTTTTGGCGATCTCAACCAGTATGGCACCGATTCGATCAGGTTCTGGACCCGGACCAAGACCGTGACGAGCCGCTGGCCCTCGGGAATCAGGGATGGCGCCCAATACGCCATGCCCACAATGTAGCGTTGAAGCCAAGGGGCGGGCCGCCCTGCGGTCCGCTCCTTTTTGGCGCGCTTGCAACTGCTCTCTGTTTCGCTATGAATGCGCGGCGAAAACCGACGGGGAGAATGGGGCATGGCGCGCAAATCGATAGCAATCATCGGCGTGGGCAAGATCGCCGAGGATCAGCATCTGCCGGTCATAGACCGATCCCCTGACTTCGAACTGGCCGCGGTGGTGTCGCAACGCGGCGTGCAGGTTGGCGGCGTGCCTACCTTTGCCACCCCTGCCGAGCTCTATGCCGCGATGCCGGGTCTCGATGCGGTCGCCATCTGCACTCCTCCCGGGGTCAGGCACGCCATCGTATGCGAGGCGCTGGATGCGGGGGTCGACGTGCTCATGGAGAAGCCCCCCACGACCACGATCAGCGAACTCGACGATCTTGTCGCAAGGGCGCGCAAGGCGGACAGGGTGCTGTTTGCCACCTGGCATTCGCAGTTCAACAAGGCGGTCGACAAGGTGCGCAAGGATCTGTCCCGCAATGGCGTGCGGCGGGTGCGTATCGACTGGCGGGAGAACGTGCGCAAATGGCATCCCGGCCAGGAGTGGGTGTGGGCACCGGGCGGTTTCGGCGTCTTCGACCCCGGGATCAACGCGCTTTCGATCTTCACCAGGATCATGCCCCAGCCGGTCTTCGTCACCGACGCCACCTTGTCCTTCCCGGCCAACCGGCAAACCCCGATTGCGGCGGAGATCAGGTTCCGTGCTGCGGGAACTGGCAGTGAGCCGGAACTCACCGCGGGTTTCGACTGGCGCGAGGAGGATGGCGAGGTCTGGCGGTTCGAGATCGAGACCGGTGACGGGCGGCGGCTTGCACTCAGCGGCGGCGGCCGGCGCCTGGAAATCGACGGCGAGCTTGCCCTCGAGCACGAGTCCGAGGAATACGAGGGCATCTATGCCCGTTTCGCCAAGTTGCTGAAAAAGGGCAGGAGCGACGTCGACGCTGCCCCGCTCAAACTTGTTGCCGACGCGTTCCTTGTCGGCGGTCGCCGGACGGTCGATGCCTTCGACTGGCAGCCGGTTTCCCTAGTCGGCGAACCAGCGCAGGAAAACTAGCGCAATCACGAGGGAGAACCCGGTCAATACCGTCAGAAGGATTGCGTGCATGAGGTTGAACCAGTCGAGGCGGTCTGCGAAGGCGATCCCGTCGATCAGCCGAATGTTCACCGTGCCGCCGACCGGGTAATCTTCAAGGAAGACCTTCGTCATCGGCTCGGTCATTTCGCGTTCTGGGGCTATCAGGCCCTCGACGTTCAGCACCTCGTCCGTCCCCTGTACCTGCACCATGACGCGCGGAGAGTAGCGCACCCGCGTAGCCGCGATCTGCTTGGGTTCGCTGGACGCGCTCATCACGACGGCTTGCGTGCGCGGGCCGAACTGGCTCCATGTCGGCGGCGCGCCATGCGTCCACGACATCAGCGTGACCACGATCAGCAGAACTGTGATTGCAAGTGGGGCGACGCGGATGGCCCTGATCGGCATGACGGCTCCATTCTCGGGGAGCCGGATAGGAACATGGCGCGCCGGTTTTGAGAAGCCGTTGCGGCAAACCCGGACATGCCGCGATTGAGCGGGATCAATGCGGGCGCCCTTTGCAGGCTGCATGGAATTGCCAGGGCACAACAACGTTCAGGCGAACGCATGCGGAGGTGATGAAGTGAAGTGGGCTGTCATCGTTGCCGGCGTACTGGTTGTCGCCGTCTTCCTCGCGCAATGGTTCTTGGCGCGCGGCTTTCGTGACGGGATCATGCAACTCGAAAACCTGACGCGCGATGTCGCAAGGCCCGCGCCGCCGTCGCAGGACGCATTGCCCGAAATCCTGCGGGCCTACGCCACGCGCGCCGGGGGCCGCGTCGGCGGGCCGGCCTATGCCACCGAAATCCAGAGGGCCGAACTTCGCTTGGGGGAATCCGAGGTCTTCACTCCGGTCGAGGGGCGCCATCTTTCCTCCAATGTCTCGGCGCAATTCGTCTGGACCGCGACGGGGCGAATGAATGGGTTCATCCCATTCCGCGTCGTCGATGCCTATGTGGCGGGAGAAGGGCGGCTGGAAGCGCGGCTGCTCGACGCGGTGCCTGTCGCCCGGATTGGCGGTCCGGATGGCGCGCGTGGTGAAATGATGCGCTATCTCTCCGAATTGCCGTTGATGCCGGACGCGATACTGAACGTGCCCGACATCAGATGGCGCCAGACCGCTTCCGATACCGTGGAGGCGACGGTCGCAACCCCGGGTGGCGACGCGACTGTGCGCTTCCTGTTCGATCCGCAGGGCGATATCGTCGGATTGCAGGCCGATGACCGACCGCGCATGTCCGGCGGGGCCGCCATTCCCACGCCGTGGATCGGCAGCTTCGGCCGGTACCGGCAGTTCGGGCGCTATCGCATCCCCAGTTATGGCGAGGTCGGCTGGCTGATCGATGGAGAGCTCTTCACCTATTGGCGCGGTGAAATCGTCGACTACGTGACGGAATAGGCCGCGTCCCAACCTTGAAGTCGCACCGCGCTACCGAATTGCTGCGCGCCGCCCTGGCCAGGGGCGCAGTTGTATTCGGTTGTCTCGGGGTGCCATAGTCCCGGCGTTACGACCTGCAGCGTGGCAAGGGGCATGTCCATGGCAGTGACGTCCAAGCCGATATCGGTGCTGTTGTTGATCCTGGCCGAGGCGTTCGGAATGATCCCCTGGTTCACCACGGCGGCGGTGCTGCCGGACATGGCGCGCGAAGGGAACATCCCGGCTCAGACCCAGGCGCTGCTTTCAAGCGGCGTGCAGGCGGGATTCGTTTTGGGGGCGCTGTTTATCGCCGCCACCCAGATCGCGGACCGGCTCGATCCGCGCAAGGTCTTCTGCTTGAGCGCGCTGGGAGCCGCACTCGCCAATGCCCTGCTGATCGTTGCGCCGCTTGGCGGCGGAACGGCCATCGCCTTGCGCATCCTGACCGGAGCCATGCTGGCCGGCGTCTATCCGGTCGGCATGAAGATCGCGGTAGGGTGGGGCACCCGAGACCGGGGGTTGATGGTCGGGCTGCTGGTTGGCGCGCTCACGCTGGGCAAGTCCGCGCCCTATCTCCTGGCCTTCCTCGGTGGGGCGCATTGGCGGATCGCCATCGCCGGCAGTTCGGCCATCGCCGCGCTCGGAGGCGTTATCATCCTTCTGACTGCGCTGGGGCCGGCCCACGCCCGTGCGCCGAGCTTTGATCCCCGCGCGATCCTTGTCGCATGGAACGACAGGCGCATCCGCAGGGCCTATGCCGGTTACTTCGGCCATATGTGGGAATTGTTCGCCTTCTGGGCCTGGGTGTCGACGGCGGCCGCGATCTCCTATGGCCACTCCCTGGCGCCCTACGATGCCGAGAGCCTAGGCAAGTTGACGGCCTTTCTCGCCATCGCCCTGGGCGCCCCCGTTTGCATCCTGGCGGGCCAGGCAGCGGACAGGTTCGGCAAGGCCGAAATCACGATGATCGCGATGGCCGCGTCCTGCCTTGCCGGACTTGCGACCGCGGTTACCTTCGGCGGCCAGGTCTGGGTCACCCTGGTGCTGATGGTCTTCTGGGGCATTGCAGTCATCCCCGATTCCGCTCAGTTTTCCGCCTTGGTCGCGGACTTTGCCCCGCCCCAGTTCTCCGGGTCTCTCATGACCCTGCAGACGGCCCTCGGTTTCACCCTGACCATATTCACGGTTCAGATGACGCCGATATTGGCCAATGTTTTCGGCTGGCCGATCGTGCTGGCGGGGCTGGCCGCCGGGCCAGTGGTGGGCATCGTGGCGATGCGTCCACTCAGCCGGCGGCGTCTGGCGGGCTCGTCGGCTGGATGAGATCCCAGCGATTGCCGTAAAGGTCTTCGAACACCGCAACGGTGCCGTATGGCTCGTGCCGCGGTTCCTCCAGGAAGCGCACGCCGTTCTGGATGAACAGTTCGTGGTCGCGCGCGAAATTGTCGGTCTCAAGGAACAGGAACACACGGCCACCGGTCTGGTCGCCTATACGGCTGATCTGGTGCTCGTCGTCGGCGCGCGCCAGCAGCAGCCGTCCACCGCCGGACCCCAGCGGCGCCACCACCACCCATCGCCTGCCGCCGCCCAGGTCCGTGTTCGCCACGAGCCTGAATCCCAGCGCGCCGGTATAGAACGCGATGGCCTCGTCATAGTCGGCGACCAGCAGGGACACCGTTGCGATTGCGTTGGGCATGTGCTGCTATCCTTGTTGACGATCGGTTGCGCAGGATTTCCGGTGGCGATCAATATCGCCAGATACGGTTCGCGGCCGCAAGCAGGGAGAGCGAGATGTTTGCTGGACGCAAGATGGCCGTACTGTCGGTGGCGGTGATTCTGGGCGCCGGATCGTCGGTCGCGTTCGGGCAGACCCCCTCGTGCGAGGAGCCGCAGGCCGTAACGGATGGCTGGACGGTTTTCCCCTACATGATGGACGACGGCTCGGTCGAAGTGATCGTGGCGGGCGCATTCAGCGACACGCTCTACAACCCGGACGGTCTCAGCGTTGCCGCGGCCACTCATGATGAAGTCGGCCAGGGGCAGATCTCGCTGCTCGGCTTCTACGATCCGGCCGGCACGCCGCCCATGATCTGGGACGACCTGCGCCTCTGGACCGGCGATCTTGTCGACGCGGCGGGCGCGCCGGTGCCGGCCGACAAGGTCACCGCGGTCCTGTCGAGCGGCGGACGCGAGGTCGGCCCCGGCGAGGTCTACGAGGACAGCGGGGTGAATGTGGAGTGGGGCGGCGATGCCTATCCGCCCGGCCTTGTGGAAGACTTCGCCGCAGCGAGCCGCGACGTGACCATCGCGCTTTGCCATGTGGACGATGCCGGCAAGTGCATCGGGGTCTCGCTGATCCTCGGTACGCCATCCAGCGTGCTCGACGACGCCGCGGAACTGGCTGGCAGGCGCCTGTCGGACAAGGCCTCGGGCGCCTGTCAATAGTGGCGGGGTAGAAGTGTTGCCTGTGCGGAATTGACCAAGCGGTAAACTTTGACCATTGCGCGTTGACGCAAAACGCGCTTTTCTGGCCGCCAAGTCACCGGACCCAATTCCGGGTGACATCTAACTAGCCAGGGAACACAATCATGCGAATGTTCAAAACGCTGCTGGCAGCAACCGCCATTATGACGGTGCTGGCCGGCTCCGCTTACGCAAAGACCCTTGTATATTGCTCGGAAGGATCGCCTGAAGGTTTCGATCCGGGGCTTTATACCTCGGGCACCACTTTCGATGCCGCCTCGCGCACGATCTACAACCGGCTTCTGGAATTCAAGCACGGCAGCACCGAGCTCGAGCCCGGTCTGGCCGAAAGCTACACCGTCTCCGACGACGGTCTGGTCTATACGTTCAAGCTGCGCGCGGGCGTGAAATTCCAGACAACCGACTACTTCACGCCGACCCGCGACCTGAATGCGGACGACGTGGTTTTCTCGTTCGAGCGCCAGTTGAGCGATTCGAACCCCTTCCACGCCTATGTGGATGGCGCGTCCTATGACTACGCCAATGCGATGGGCTTTCCGAGCCTGATCAAGTCGGTCGAGAAGGTCGACGATCTGACGGTGAAATTCACGCTCAACCAGCCCAATTCGCCGTTCCTGGCCGATCTGGGCATGGATTTCGCTTCCGTCGTCTCCAAGGAATATGCCGACAAGCTGCAGGCTTCGGGCAATGTGAACGACTTCAACCAGAAGCCGGTCGGCACCGGGCCGTTCACCTTCGTTGCCTATCAGCCTGACGCGGTGATCCGCTACAAGGCCAATCCCGACTATTACAAGGGCAAGGAAAAGATCGACGACCTCGTCTTCGCCATCACGCCCGATGCCACCGTGCGCGTCCAGAAGCTGAAGTCCGGCGAGTGCCAGATCGCGCCCTATCCGAACGCAGCGGACGTCGCGGACCTCAAGGCCGATCCCAACCTCACGGTGATGGAGCAGGCCGGGCTGAACGTGGCCTATCTCGCCTACAACACCACCCAGCCGCCCTTCGACAAGGTTGAAGTGCGCAAGGCGCTCAACATGGCCGTCGACAAGAAGGCAATCGTTGACGCGGTGTTCCAGGGCCTGGCCGAAGTCGCCAAGAACCCGATCCCGCCCACCATGTGGTCCTATAACGACGCGATCCAGGACGATCCCTACGATCCGGCAAAGGCCAAGCAGATGCTCGCCGACGCTGGCGTCAAGGATCTGCACATGAAGATCTGGGCCATGCCCGTCTCGCGTCCGTACATGCTGAACGCGCGTCGCGCGGCCGAGATCATCCAGGCCGGCTTTGCCGATGTCGGTGTCACGGCGGAAATCGTCACCTATGAGTGGGGCGATTACCTCAAGCGCGCCGGCGCGAAGGACCACGATGGTGCGGTCATGCTCGGCTGGACCGGTGACAATGGCGATCCGGACAACTTCCTTGCCACCCTTTTGGGTTGCGACGGCGTCGGGACGACCAACAACGTTGCCGAATTCTGCAACGAGGAGTTCGACAGCCTGACCAAGAAGGCCGCGGCCACTGCCGACATGGCAGAGCGCACCAAGCTCTACGAGCAAGCCCAGGTCGTGTTCAAGGAACAGGCGCCCTGGATGACCATTGACCACTCGACGGTCGTCATGCCGATGAGCAAGAAGGTGATCGGCTACAAGCAGGATCCGCTTGGCATTCACCGCTTCGACGGCGTCGATCTCGCCGAGTAGCCAAACACGCCAGGGGAGCGCCCCAATGCGGGCGCTCCCTACCGGCGCGGCATGCAAGAGGGTAAGACCCGCTGGTTGCATCGTGTCGCGCTGCCGCTCAGGGTTGGCGGATGCGCTCGTCCATGCAAGAACATCAATCCCGGCGCGCTAATTCCGGCGGTCCTCACGGAACCCAGAGTGGATCATGCTTCAATACCTGCTTCGGCGTCTTGCCATCCTGATTCCGACCTTTATCGGCGTGTCCCTGATCGCGTTCACCTTCATCCGGGTGTTGCCCGGTGATCCGGTGCTTCTGCTTGCCGGCGAACACGGAATGACCCCCGAGCGGCACGCCGCAGCCATGCACGCCCTCGGCTTTGACCGGCCACTGCCGATTCAGTACCTGACCTATCTGTGGGACGTGCTGCACGGCGACTTCGGGCAATCCATCGTCACCAAGCGTGCGGTGCTGAGCGAATTCTTCTCGCGTTTCCCCGCAACGCTCGAGCTTTCCATCGTCGCAATGATCATAGCCGCCGGCATAGGCATTCCGGCCGGCATCATCGCAGCGATCCGGCGCGGTTCGACATACGATCACGGCATCATGGGCGCGGCGCTTGTGGGCTACTCCATGCCCATCTTCTGGTGGGGGCCGCTGTTGATCATCCTGTTTTCGGGCATCCTGCACTGGACCCCGGTCTCGGGTCGCATATCCTTGCTCTACTATTTCCCCCAACCCACTGGCTTCATGCTCATCGACAGCCTGCTGTCGGGGCAGTCCGGCGCGTTCGCCTCCGCTGCCTCCCACCTGATCCTACCAGCGATCGTGCTGGGCACGATTCCGCTGGCCGTCATCGCCCGGCAGACACGTTCGGCCATGCTTGAGGTTCTGGGGGAAGACTATGTGCGCACCGCGCGGGCCAAGGGGCTTCCGCCGCGCCGGGTGGTCGGCGTTCATGCGCTCAGAAACGCGATGATCCCCGTCATCACGACCATCGGCCTGCAGGTCGGGGTGCTGATGGCCGGGGCCATTCTGACCGAGACGATCTTTTCCTGGCCGGGTATCGGCAAGTGGATCGTCGACTCGGTGTTCCGGCGCGACTACACGGTCATCCAGGGCGGCCTTCTGATCATCGCCATCATCATCATGATGGTCAATCTGGCGGTGGATGTCCTTTACGGCCTGATCAATCCCCGCATTCGCCGGCAGTAGGAGCAAAGTCGATGACCGAAATCGCCCCTGAAGCCAGCAGCTACGCCCCCGTCACGCTTCGCGCCAGGTTTGCCGAGTTCTGGTTCTATTTCAGCCAGAACCGGGGCGCTGTGCTTGGCCTGGCTGTTTTCGCGCTGATCGTGTTCCTCGCGGTTTTCGCGCCGGTCTTTGCGCCGCACAGCGCCGACCAACAGTATCGCGATGCGCTTCTGACGCCGCCGGCCTGGCAGGAAGGCGGCCAGATGCGCTTCCTGCTCGGCACCGACGCCGTCGGGCGGGACATACTCTCCCGACTGCTGTTCGGCGCGCGCTACTCGCTGTTTGTCGGCGTCGTCGTCGTGATCATTTCGCTGGTCAGCGGCATTCTCGTGGGGCTCATCGCGGGCTATTTCCGCGGCTGGGTCGATACGCTGATCATGCGCATCATGGACGTGATCCTGGCATTTCCCGCGCTGCTCCTGGCGCTGGTTCTGGTGGCGGTCCTCGGTCCGAGCCTGCTGAACGCCATGATCGCCATCGCCATTGTCTATCAACCCCATTTTGCCAGGCTGACGCGCGCCGCGGTCATGTCCGAGTATTCGCGTGACTATGTCACCTCCACACGGATCGCCGGCGCCGGCCATCTGCGGCTCATGTTCCTGACCATCCTGCCCAATTGCCTTGCGCCCCTGATCGTGCAGGCGACACTGTCGTTCTCCAATGCCATCCTCGACATTGCGGCGCTTGGTTTCCTTGGAATGGGTGCTCAGCCGCCCACCCCGGAATGGGGCACGATGCTGGCCGAAGCGCGCGAGTTCATTCTGCGGGCCTGGTGGGTGGTGACCTTCCCCGGCCTTGCCATCCTCATCGCGGTGCTCGCCATCAACCTGATGGGCGACGGCTTGCGCGATGCGCTCGACCCCAAGTTGAAGAGGAGTTGATGCGCATGGCCCCGAAAAGTGGACGCCGGTTTTCGGCCAAGGCCATGCGCCTTGCTGGAATCATGGCCCCGAAAAGTGGATGCCGGTTTTCGGCCAGGGCCATGCGCCTTGCGGAAGACATGGCCCCGAAAAGTGGACGCCGGTTTTCGGCCAAGGCCATGCGCCTTGCGGGAATCATGGCCCCGAAAAGTGGACGCCGGTTCTCGGCCAAGGCCATGAGCGAGGAGGGTTCCGTTTATGGCGCTGCTTGAAATCCGCAATCTCTCGGTCTCCTTCGCAACCCATTCCGGCCAGTTCCTCGCCGTGGACGGCGTGGATCTGACCGTCGATTCCGGCGAAGTGGTCGCAATCGTCGGCGAGTCCGGATCGGGCAAGTCCGTTGCCATGCTCGCCGTCATGGGATTGCTTCCGCCGACTGCCACGGTCTCTGCCGACCGCATCATGTTCGAGGGCAAGGATCTGCAAACGATCTCGGCGGCCGCGCGGCGCAAAATCATCGGCAAGGACATTGCCATGATTTTCCAGGAACCCATTGCGTCCCTCAACCCGTGTTTCACCGTTGGGTTCCAGATCGGGGAAACCCTGCGCTACCATCTCGGCCTCGACCGCGCGGCGCGGCACAAGCGCGCCATCGAACTGCTCAATGCGGTGGGAATGCCCGAGCCCGAGCGACGCCTCTCTGCATTTCCTCACCAGCTTTCCGGCGGCATGAGCCAACGCGTCATGATCGCCATGGCGATGGCCTGCGAACCCAAGCTTTTGATCGCCGACGAGCCCACCACCGCGCTCGACGTCACCATCCAGGCCCAGATCCTCGAACTTCTGGTATCGCTGCAAAAAGACAAGGGCATGGGGCTGGTTCTCATCACCCACGACATGGGCGTCGTCGCCGAGACCGCCGAGCGTGTTGTGGTTCAATACGCCGGACAGCAAGTGGAGCGGCAGGCGGTCCGGCCGCTGTTCCGCACGCCCCACCATCCCTATACCGCCGCCCTTCTCGCCGCCTTGCCCGACAGGGCGACCGGCGACCGGCTACCCTCGATCCCCGGCGTCGTTCCAGGACAGGGCGATCGCCCGCATGGTTGCCTGTTCCATCCCCGATGCGCATACGCCGACGACAGGTGCCGCACCGTGGTGCCGGCGCGCCAGGGACCCGAGGCGGGCGAGGCCTTGTGCCACTACCCGCTGAACGTGCAGACGGAGGCGGCTTCATGACAACGCTGATCGAGGCCAAGGGCCTGTCGCGCATATACGAAGTCCATCGCGGTCCGTTCGCCAAGCCACTCGAACTCAAGGCCCTGTCGGACGCAAGCTTCACCGTTGAGGCCGGCACCACGCTGGCGGTCGTCGGAGAATCCGGATGCGGCAAGTCCACTCTTGCCCGGCTTCTGACCATGATCGAACCGGCGAGCAGTGGCGAGCTGACAATCGACGGTCACGATGTGACAGCCGGATCGAGGCGGAATCTGAAGGCTTTGCGCCAAACCGTCCAGATCATCTTCCAGAACCCTTATGGCTCACTCAATCCTCGCCAGAAAATCGGCTCGATCCTTGAGGAGCCCCTCAAGATCAACACCAGCCTGTCTGCCAGCGAGCGACGCGAGCGGGCATTGAAGATGCTGCGCGAGGTGGGCCTTCGGCCCGAGCACTACGAGCGTTACCCGCACATGTTCTCCGGCGGGCAGCGCCAGCGTGTCGCGGTGGCGCGCGCGCTCATGCTGGAACCCAAGATCCTGGTGCTCGACGAGCCGGTCTCGGCGCTCGATGTGTCGATCCAGGCACAGATCCTCAACCTCCTTGCGGACCTGCAGGACAGTCACGGGCTCACCTATATCTTCATCAGCCATGATCTCTCGGTCGTCCGCCACGTCGCTGACGAGGTGATGGTGATGTATCTCGGCCGGCCGGTGGAACGCGCGAGTGCCAGCGAGCTCTTTGCCAACCCGCGTCACCCCTATACGCGGGCGCTTCTTTCGGCGACGCCGATCGCCGATCCGGAGCGGCGTGGAGACCGCATCAGGCTGGTGGGTGAATTGCCCTCGCCCTTCAATCCGCCGACCGGTTGTGCCTTTCATCCGCGTTGTCCCTTGGCCAATGATCGCTGCAGGCGCGAAGCGCCGGTCATGAAGCCGGCCGGCGAGGCCGTGGTCTCCTGCCACGCCGTGGAAGAGGGGCGCACCAGCGTCTGATCCGTGGAGTGCAAGGCAATGTTGCCGCTGGCCAACGAGCCGCAGCAGCGGCATAATCGTGCGGTCCGTCTGGAGTGCCACAGCCTATGACCGAACCGCAGAACAAGGCCCCCCATACAGTATTCTCGCCGCTGGCGGCTCTTGCGGCGGCCCTGTTGCTGGCTGGCGGCGTTGCCCTTGCCGGCTGGTTCGTGGGCGACGCGCTGGTAACATCGCGCGCGCCGCTTCACTCGGTCACCGTGAAGGGGCTTGCCGAACGCCCGGCCAAGGCGGACCTTGGTTTCTGGCCGATCCGTTTCGTCGCCACCGGCGCAAGCCTTGCCGATGCGCGCGCTACACTCGCCCAATCAGAGGCAGCGACACGCGAGTTCCTCACGGCCCAGGGGTTCGAGGACGGGGAAATCCAGGTGCAGAACATCCTCGCCGAGGACCGCATGGCCGGCTACAACGCCGGAAATACCCCTGACGCGGCGCGCTTCGTGTTGACCGAGGATATGCTGGTGACCACCGCCAAGGTCGATCAGCTATCCGCCGCGGCCCGCAAGGTTGCCGACCTTCTCAAGTCGGGCGTTGTGTTTTCTTCCGACAGTTATTCGGCTGGGCCTTCTTTCGTCTTTACCGGTCTCAACTCGGTCAAGGCCGAAATGCTGACCGAGGCGACGAAGAACGCGCGCGAAGCCGCACAGACCTTTGCCGACGAATCCGGCGCAAGGGTGGGGGATATCCTCAATGCGACCCAGGGCTATTTCGAGATCAACCCTGCGGTGCAGATCCCCAATGACCGGCCGGAGAAGCAGATCGACAAGACGATCCGCGTCGTCACCACCGTCACCTACCAGCTGCTGAAATGACCCTGGGGCGAGGGGGAGGGCTTCACACCCGATCGCCCGCGATGTTATCCCCGAGGACATGACTGCAAGGCAAGCCGGCACGGCGAAGCGATTCCGCACGCATATCGAGAACGAGCTGGCCGAACTCAGGCGCCAGAGCGGCGCAACCGTGCAGGACCGCGCGCCGGTCGCTCTCGACCAGCAGAGCGTTGGAAGGTTGTCGCGCATGGACGCCATGCAGGGACAGGCCATGGCCGCTGCAGCAGACCGGCGCCGCCGCGCAAGGATCGTTGCCCTCGAGGCCGCGCTGACCCGCATGGCCAACGATGAATTCGGCTATTGCGAGGACTGCGGCGAGGCAATTCCCCCGGGCCGGCTCGAGATCGATCCGGCCGCCCGGTTTTGCGTATCCTGCGCTGCTGCCGGGGGGAATTGACCTTCAAGGGATGAGATTCACCGCGGGCGGACACCTGAAAGGAAGCTGTCCACGGCCTGGCGAACGATGGCCGTCTTTTGTTTCTCGCCGAGGCGAATCTCCTCGCCGAGCAGGCGACGCATCAGGTAGTCGGCCTTGACCAGTCCCAGGAACTGGGCCGCCGCCAGTTCGCAATCGTCGATTCGCAGTCGGCCGGCCGCTTTCTCGGCATTGAAATAGTCCGCCAGCGCCGCCTTGCCTCTGTTTGGCGCCAGCTCCATGAAGATATCCCGCAGCCCGGGCGCACGCGCCGACTCCGCGATCATCAGACGGTGGACGCCCACCGCTTCGTCCGAAAGCACCAGCCCGAGCAGGCTCATGCCGACGGTGAAGAGCGCCTCCTCTGCAGGCCTGCCAGACAGTTCGAATGCGTGCTGCGCACCGAAGGCCTGCTCGAACTTGCGCTCGATGACCGCGCGGAACAGACCCTCCTTGTTGCCGAACAGACGATAGAGCGTGGCGAGCGAACCGCCGGTGCGCGTCACGATCTCCTGCAGGCTGGTCCCCTCGAAGCCGTTGGCGACAAAGGAGTCCATCGCGGTCTCGATGAAGAGTTCGCGGCGGCGCACGCCCCGCTTGCGCGGTTCATAGCCGCCGGCCGAAAGTTCTCCGGTTCCAGTCGTGTCGGACATCGCGCCTTCCGTCTCCCTATCGGTCGAACTGGTGCCACGCCCCTGTCATCCAGTCAAATCGCCGATCGGCCTTGACAACCAATAACAGTAATGTAATGAACATTACATAATGAGTCTTGCAACGGCAAGGCGCGTTTGCAGGTCCGGCCGGTTTCAAAGGCACAGCCCCCCACGGCCGCCTCCAACCAGCGCGTGCCGCTCGACGGCTTCCCCTGGCCGTCGGGCGCCACGATTGCCGGCCGGACCTGAACACCCAGTCGCCATCGTGCGGCCAAAGCCGGCTCTCCTGTCGCACCCGATCGGTCCGCGCAGCAAAGGCGGCCGCGCCACGCACCGGGCGGCAGGTACATGGATCACCAGGAAAGGAGACTAGAGATGAGCATCGACGGCACCTACAAGGTCAGCGTCAAGACACCCGTGGGCCCGCAGGAAGGCATTCTTGTTCTGATAACCGACGGCACTTCGCTGAGCGGCACGCTCGATAACCCGAAAGGAAAAAGCGAGTTCAGCGATGGCACCGTGTCGGGAAATGAAGTGCGGTTCACCACAAGGATACGCACGCCGCTTGGCCGGCTGAAGGCAGAGATCACCGGCATCGTCGACGGCGACCGTTTCTCGGGGAACGCCAGGCTGCCTCTGGGAAATGCCAGCATCGACGGTATCCGGCTCTGAACCGGGGAAAGGCTGCGAGAATGTCCCACACGTTGCAGATACCAGGCTATTCGACCGCCGAGCGCGACCGGCGGTTTGCCCTCGCCAACCGGTTGATGGAAGAGCAGGAAGTCGACGCGCTGATCGTCTACGGCGACCGGGAGGCCGCTTTTCCCGCCTCTTTTGCGCCGGATGCCTTTTTCACCAACGAACGTCCCGGCGCAATCGTCATTTTTCCCCGCGGTGGAGAGCCGATTTCAGTGGTGATCCTGCCCACCGTCATCGAGGATCACATCCAGCAAGCCCATGTGGGCAATCGTGGCTGGGTGCGCCCGCAGAACATGTATGTGGGCAAATTGGGCGCCAACGTCGTCGAGATCATCGAGGACAGGGGGCTCGACAAGGCCAGCTTCGGAGTGATCGGACTCGAACCCTACCCGCCGTTCTATTTCGATGCGCCCATGCCCTACAATACATGGGCGACCCTTGTCGAAGACCTTCCCGACGCCACGTTCAAGCCCGTCGGCAACCGGTTTTTCGAACTCACCGCAGTCAAGAGCGAAGAAGAGATAGCCGTGCTTCGCTATTCGGCGCAGGTGGGCGAGAAGATGTGCCAGGCCATGCTTGAGGCCACGCGCCCCGGCGTCGGAGAAAACGAGATCTACGCCGCCGCCATGCATGCCGCGGCAGCCAATGCCGGTTTCTCAACCGTCATTCTCATGGGCTCCGGCCCCGAATATGTCGGCTGGGGGCCCCCGGCCTGGACCTATCGCCCGGAAGCGCCGCGGGTGATCGAGGAAGGCGACATCATACTCGCCGAAGTGTTCACCTCTTCGGGCATGCTCGAGACGCAGCACCAGCCGGCAATCGCAGTGGGCGAGATTCATCGCGACTTCGAGGTCGCGGCGGCGACGGCCCGCAAGTCCTATGAAAATGGCGTCGAACACCTCAAGGCCGGCAACACGTTCGGGGAAGTCGTGGAAGCCATGAATGTGCCCATGCGCGCAGCCGGAGGATGGCAGGTTCACCCGCTGATCCATTCGATCAGCCCCTTCGGCCTGATCGGCGTTGGCGACAAGATGACCGATCTCCCCGAAGCCGCTGGCTATGGCAAGGTTCTGAGTATCCCCTCGATCGGTTCGGATACGGTGCTGCAGCCGGGCATGGTATTCGCGCTGGAGCCCAACTGCGCCATTGGCAGGAAGGTCATCAATCTCGGCGGCACCGCCATTGTCGGCGAAAGCGGCGGCATCGAACTCAACGCCATTGCCACCCGGCTGATGCGCGCCTGAGCGCGGCTCATCCCGCCTCGGCGCATGTCCTGCAAAGTCCGCGGATTTCAATGGTTGTGCGCCGGGGCCTGAAGCCGGTTTCGTGCGCGATGGCACCGAGCCGGCCGCATACCGCATCGTCGCAGAATTCCTCGACGCGACCGCATTTCTCGCAGATCGCAAAAGCTGCGATACCGCCTTCCTCATGCACGTGCGGTTCGCCACAGGCCACGAAGGCATTGAGGCTTTCCAGCCGATGCGCGAGGCGCAATTCAAGCAGCTTGTCGAGCGCCCGATAGACCTGCAAGGGCGCGCGCAGGCCGTCGTCCCGAAGATCGTCGAGCAATTCGTAGGCACTGCGCGGGCCGTCCGCCCTGGCAAGGGCCCCGAGTACAAGGGACTGGTTGCGGGTGAGATCCGGGTGATCGCTCATTTTCCTGCCTCGCGTACCGGCGGGGGAGAAACGGCGCGGGCCGGAACGATCAGGCTCACCAGAAACAGGGCCAACGCGGCGACCACGATCGACGGGCCGGACGGGGTATCGAAGTTCAGCGAGCCGAAAAGGCCGCCCGTCACGGCCAGAACGCCGCCGATAGCCGCGTAGACCGCCATGCTCTCCGGCGTGGATGCAAAACGGCGCGCCGTGGCGGCGGGAATGATCAAAAGGGCAGTAATCAGCAGGACGCCGACGATCTTCATGGCAATGGCGATGACCGAAGCCATCAGGATCATGAACACGATGCGGGTGCGCTCTGGCCGGAGGCCTTCGGCTTCCGCCAGTTCCGCGCTCACCGTTCCGGCCAGCATAGGCCGCCACAATGCGATCAGCGCGGCAAGGACGATGGCCCCGCCCAGGTAGATGACGACGATGTCCTGGCGCGATACCCCGAGAATGTCGCCAAACAGATAACCCATCAGGTCCACCCGCACCCAGGTCATGAAGGCGACGATCACGATGCCGATTGCCAGCGTCGCGTGGGCCAGCAGGCCGAGCAGGGCGTCGGTGGACAGGGTATGGCGCCGCTGCAGCGCCAGGAGCGCCAGCGAAACAAGCGCCGCGACGAGAAAGACGCCCAAGGTTACATCCAGGGAAAACAGCATGGACAACGCTACGCCGAGCAATGCCGAATGCGCCATGGTGTCACCGAAATAGGCCATGCGCCGCCACACGATGAAGCAGCCGAACGGCCCGGCGAGCAGGGCGACGCCGATCCCCGCGATCAAGGCGCGTACAAAGAAGTCGTCCAGCATCAGTGACCTCCGATCCGGTCTTGCGGCGCGTGACCGTGGGCGAACTCCCGGCCATGATCGTGTTCTTCGCCATCCACCACCGTGCCGTTTGCGAGCCGTACACGCCCGTCCGGCAGGTGGGTATGGTCATGGTGATGCGAATAGATCGCCAGTGTATCGGCGGCGCGCGTTCCGAAAAGCCGCAGGTATTCCGGGCTCTCGATCACCGATTGCGGCGTGCCCCGGCAACAGACGTGCTGGTTCAGGCACACGACCGTATCGGTCTGCGCCATCACCACATGCAGGTCGTGGCTGATCAGCAGGATGCCGCACCCCGTCAGGTCGCGGATGCGGGTGATCAACTGGTAGAGTGCCACCTCGCCCGCGAAATCCACACCCTGGACCGGTTCATCGAGCACCAGCAACTCGGGCTTGCGCGCAATCGCGCGGGCGAGAAGCGCCCGCTGGAACTCGCCGCCCGACAGCTGTTGCACCGCCGCGTTACGCAGATGCGATATGCCGGCTGCCTCGAGCGCCTTGTCGATCTCGCCAGCGGGAACCTTTCCGGTCAACGTCATCAGTCGCCCAACGGTCAGAGGCAAGGTCCAGTCGATGGAAAGCTTCTGGGGGACATATCCGATCTTGAGCCCCGTCCGCCGCGTCACCTGGCCGCCATCGGGGCGAATGACGCCGGTAATCACCTTGGCCGTTGTCGACTTGCCCGAGCCGTTCGGTCCGATCAGGGTGACGATCTCCCCCTTGCCTATGCCGAACGAGACCCCCTCGATGAGGTTGCGCCCGTCCCTGGAAACACGCACGTCCTCCAGTTCGACCAGCATTTCGTGTCTGTGATTGCGGGGCATCATCCGGCTCGCTCGATGGGGCGCTTGACAGCGCATATACGTTACTTCATAACGCAGCACAATGTTATATCATTACATAGGTGGCAACGATGCGCGTTCCTTCCCTCCCAACGCAACGGCGCCTCGTCGCCCTGGCCGCCGCCGCGCTCGTGGTCGCCGGGGCTATGCCTGCGCTGGCGGCGCCCGTCGTCGTGGCATCGATCAAGCCGATCCACTCGCTTGTCGCTGCCGTGATGCAGGGCGCAGGAACGCCCGAACTGATTGTGTCGGGTGCCAGTTCGCCGCACAACTATGCCTTGAAACCCTCCGATGCGGTGCATTTGCAGCGCGCAGACCTTGTGGTCTGGGTCGGACCGGACCTGGAGAATTTCCTCATTTCGCCGCTTGCGACCCTGAGTTCGGGCGAAAAATTGCTCACCCTTGAAGGGGTAACTGGCGTCAAAACTCTGGCGCCGCGCGTCGGAGGGACTTTCGAGGCCGATACCGATGGGGACCAGGCTGGCCGGATCGATCCCCATATCTGGCTCGACCCGCTCAACGCCCGGGCCATGGTCGACGCAATCGCCGAACGGCTCTCGGCGATGGATCCGGACAATGCGGACCTGTATAGCGCGAACGCCAGGGCGGAAGATGCGCGGCTGGATGCGCTGATCGTCCAGACGCGGGCCGACCTCGCCCCAATCAAGGGCAAGCCGTTCGTCGTCTTTCACGACGCCTACCACTATTTCGAGAACCGTTTCGGTCTGAGCGCGTCCGGTTCCATAGTCGTTGAACCGGACGTGGCGCCGGGCGTGCAGCGCCTGCGCGCGATCAGGGCCAGGGTGGAAGAGCTGGGTGCGACATGCGTCTTCTCCGAGCCTGAATTCGAGCCTCGGCTTGTCGACACGCTGATTGAGGGGACCGCGGCGAAAAAGGGCGTCCTCGATCCGCTTGGAGCGGCAATTCCCCAAGGCCCGGATCACTATTTCAGTCTGATTCGGGCCCTGTCCGGTTCGCTGGTCGCCTGCCTTGGGTGAAAGCCGCTAGCGGGTGCGGGCCTCGCGCTGTTCAAGCGCATAGATTTCGTCGTTGATATCGTCGAGCTTGCGGGCGAACACGGCCTGGGCGTCGGCCAGACCCCGATTATAGTAGAAGGCGCCGATTTCCCCGGTGAAGAAATCGAGTACGAACTCGGCCGGGATCGCGCCGATCTCGAAATCGAGTTCATCGGCAAAGTGACGGCGGATCCGTTCCACGATCTCCGCCTTTTCCTCACGGCTGAAGTCGATCTTCTTCATGCTGCAACCACCCTGATGTCACCGGCCCGGTCCCTTGAACACGAAGAAAGCGCCAAGGGCAATCAGCGCAAAGCCGATCCCATGGTTGATGCTCAGCCTCTGGCCAAGGACAAACACGGCGAAGCCGGAAAACACCGTCAGGCTTATCACCTCCTGGATCGCCTTGAGTTCTGGCGCCGAATAGACCGCATAGCCGTATCGGTTGGCGGGGACCGCCAGCCAGTATTCGACAAGCGCGATCATCCAGCTCCCCATCACCGCGACCCAGAGCGGCAGGTCCAGGAATTTCAGGTGCCCGTACCAGGCCGTGGTCATGAAGACATTGGACGCAACCAAAAGGATCACGGGCAGCGCGTAGGCAAAGCTTGTTGGCATTTCAAGGCACCGCAAGAAGCAGCCAGGGGAGCATTGCATAGCAATCCGCGATGCCCTCTTCAAATCAAGTCGGCATAGGCAATAAGGCGAACCGCGCCGGGTTGGCATTGACTACCCGAGCCAGTTCTGGAAAACATGAAGGCGGTTGGTGCCCCGCGCCATGCGGCAAGGGGCTCAATAGGGAACACGGTGCGGCGTACCCAAAAGGGACCAAATCCGTGGCTGCCCCCGCAACTGTAAGTGACGAGTGCGCCTCGAATGCCACTGGCCGCAGGGTCGGGAAGGTGGGGCGAACGCCCAAGACGTCACGAGCCAGGAGACCTGCCGACCGCGCAAGGGGAACGCGCATCGTTTCTCCGCCAGTTTCAGCGCGCACGGAGGGTGTCCGCCAGATGACCACGCAAGTCGCAACAGCCTTTTCCTCATCCATTTCGCAGCGCCTCGTCGCCGGAACACTCGCCCTCATGCTCGGGCTGGTGCTGGTCGCGGGCGTGGGCTTTGCGTCCGACATGCGTGTGCACAACGGCGCACACGATACCCGGCACGCCATCGGGTTCCCCTGTCACTGACAGCGGCTGCGGTCCGCGCCTTCTGGCGGCGGACAGTCCCGGATCGTGAAATGGAGGATTGCCGATGTTCCGGCAGTTGTTCTTTGCCGCCGTCCTCGCCGGACTGGTGGCGGGTGGCCTCATGGCCGCCGTGCACCAGTGGCGTGTGACGCCCCTGATTCAATCAGCCGAATTCCATGAAAAAGCTCCGGTGCACGACCATGGCGGGGCCGTTCCCGACGCAGGAGCGGCAGAACATGATCATGCCGCAGAAGGCGGCGCCTGGGCGCCGGCGGATGGCCCGGAGCGGATGTTCTATACCGTTCTGGCCGATGTGCTTGCCTCGATGGGTTTTGCCTTGATCCTCGGCGCGGTGGCCTATGTCGCCGGCATCCCGCTGACCGCGGCCAACGGGTTGGCCTGGGGCATTGCTGGCTTCGTTGCCTTTTCGCTTGCGCCCGCATTCGGCTTGCCCCCGGAACTGCCCGGCATGCCTGTCGCCGACCTCGTCCCGCGCCAGATCTGGTGGTGGGAGACCGTTCTCCTCACGGCAGCCGCCGCGCTGGTCCTCGCAAAGATGCGACCGCCGCTCTCGATCGGCCTGGCCGCTGTGCTGGCTATCCTGCCGCATCTCATGGGTGCGCCGCACCCGCCCGCAGGCGCTCAAAGCGAGGTTCCCGCGGAACTGGCCTCGGCCTTTGCCGCATCGACCCTCGCGGCGTCCGCCCTTTTCTGGCTGAGCGTTGGCCCCTTGCTCGGCTACCTGCTTGAACGTTTCGCACGATCGGAGACTGCAAAATGACCGCAAAGATCCCCGTCACCGTCATCACCGGTTTTCTCGGTTCCGGCAAGACGACCCTCGTACGCCATGTGCTCGCCAACGCCCGCGGGAAACGGATCGCGCTGATCATCAACGAGTTCGGCGATATTGGCGTGGACCGCGATGTGCTCGCCGGCTGCGGCGACGAGACCTGCCGCGACGAGGACATGATCGAACTGGCCAATGGCTGCATCTGCTGCACGGTGGCCGACGAGTTCATTCCCGTCATGAAGGCGTTGCTGGAACGCAAGGAGCGCCCGGACCACATCATTATCGAAACCTCGGGCCTGGCATTGCCCCAGCCGCTGGTGCGCGCCTTCAACTGGCCCGAGATCAAGACGGAAGTCACGGTTGACGGCGTGGTGACCGTGGTCGATGCCGCAGCGCTAAGCGAAGGCCGGTTTGCTGCGAACGAGGCAGCGGTCGATGCGCAGAGGGCCGCCGACCAGATGCTCGACCACGAGACGCCATTGGGCGAATTGTTCCAGGACCAGCTCAGTTGTGCCGACATGGTGATCGTCAACAAGGCCGACCTGGTCGCCGACGACGCGCTGGAGGCAATCGTGGCAGAGCTTGCAGGCCATATGCGGCAGGGCACCGGAGTGCTGCGCGCCGCCAATGGCGAGGTGGACGTTGCCGCCCTGCTCGGGTTGGGAATCGGCGTCGAGGATGACCTGTCCGGCCGGGATAGCCTGCACGAACTCGATCACGGCGGAGAGGGGCACGAGCATGACGATTTCGACAGCTTCTCGATCAGGCTGGGCGCCGTCTCCGCCAAGGATGCGCTCCTTCGCAATATCGAGCAGGCGATTCGCGCCCACGACGTCCTGCGCCTGAAGGGCTTTGCCGCCATCGAGGGCGCGCCTGCACGCCTGGCGATCCAGGCCGTGGGGCCAAGGGTTTCGGCCTATTTCGACCGTCCCTGGCGCGCCGACGAAATCCGCGAGACCTCGCTTGTGGTGATCGGCGAAGCCCCTCTCGACAAGGATGCCATTTCGGCGACGCTGGCCTCGGTATGACAGCGCCGTCCAGGGGGGAATGGAAATGCTACGGCGGAACATTGTCCTGATGATCGTCAGCCTTCTGGTTGGTCCGCCGCTCGCCACGATCGTCTTCTTCG
This sequence comes from Devosiaceae bacterium, assembly GCA_036563245.1. Lineage (GTDB taxonomy): Bacteria > Pseudomonadota > Alphaproteobacteria > Rhizobiales > Devosiaceae > DATCMU01. Next base: position 185,643 of record DATCMU010000029.1, read on the forward strand.
TCCTGAAATCGCTGGTCAGGCTCGGGCCGATGGCCTTCGCCGCGCTGGACGTCAATTTCCTCGTGGCGAGCTTTCCCTTCGCCTATTTGCTCGGTTGGTCGTCCATGCTCGCCGCGGCCATCGGCAATATGCTTGTCGCGCGCGTCGTGAATTCTGAAGGTCTGCGGCTGGTGCTGTCCATGCCCATCGGCGCCCTGGCATTCGGCCTGTTCCTGTCGTGGCTCGCCCAGGACGACAAGACTGGAAAGCTCGATGCTGCCTCCATGATGGAGATCGGTATCGCTGGCGCCGCGGCGTCGCTCGTCAGCCTCGCGCTCGTCGAAGCGTTTTCTCCGGCGAAACGGGGTGGCAACTGATGCATCTGTTGGCCGCACAGGCCGGAGCCATGCAGCAGGAAGGCGAAGCCATCGACCTCGGCCAGTCGCCAGCCACGTTGGTTTTCGCTTCGGCCGCCGATAGCGAACTGGCCGCCCTTGCCGGTGCCGCCGACCGCGCTGGCGCAACCGATCTGCGGCTCGCCAATATCCTGCGCCTTTCCCATAATCTCTCGATCGACATGTGGCTCGACAACACGGTTCGCCATGCCCGTGTGGTTGTCGTCCGCCTGCTTGGCGGAGCCGCATACTGGTCCTATGGCGTCGATCAGATCGGCGCGCTGGCAAGCCAGTGCGGGTTCAAACTGGTGCTGCTGCCCGGAGATGCGACCCCCGATCCGGCGCTTCTCGAACGCTCGAACGTGAGCGAAGCGGAATGGGTGGCGCTGCATGCCCTGTTCACTGCCGGCGGCCCGCAGAACATGAATCGGACGCTGGCCGGCTTGCGGTCGCTGGCCCGGGGCGAACACCTTGAGGGCCTGGAACCGGCGCCCTTCCCGCGTTTCGGCATATGGTTGCCGGGCAGGGGCGTGATCGATCAGGAGCAATTCGCAGAGCACCGTGGACCGGACCCCGTCGCCCCACTCCTGTTCTATCGGGCGGCGCTTGAGGGTGCCGGATCGGCGACCGTCGAGGCCGTCGTGGAAGGTCTCGAGGCTCGGGGCCTGCAGCCGCTGCCGCTGGTGATCTCTTCTCTCAAGGAGGGAGCCTGCGTGCGCTTCGTGCGCGCCGCGTTCGAGCGCTTCCAGCCTGAAATCATCCTCAACCTGACCGGTTTTGCGCTGGGCATCGACGGTATCGAGGAAAAACGCAATCCGTTCGCGGGAACCGACGCTCCGATCCTGCAGCTCGTGCAGGCCGGCCGGCCCGAGGCGTTGTGGCAAGACGATCCGCAGGGCCTGTCGCCCAAGGATCTCGCCATGCAGGTTGTGCTGCCCGAACTCGACGGGCGGATCGGCGGGCTGATCGTGGGCCACAAGCACGAGGCGGTCTGGCATTCGGCGACCCAATGCCCGCTTTCGAGTTACGCGCCGGACCATGAGGGCGTGCAAAGAGCTGTGGCGCTTGCCGCCAACTGGGTGCGTTTGCGGCGCGCTCCCGCCCCGACCAGAAATGTGGCGATCATGCTCGCCAACTACCCCATCCGCGATGGCCGCCTTGCCAACGGCGTGGGCTATGATGCCCCGCAATCGACGCTCCGAATCCTCGAAGCATTGCAGGCCGCCGCATATGACCTGGGCGACGGCCCGTTGCCTCAAGACGGCATCGCGTTGGTAGAAACCCTGCAGCAAGGCCCGACCAACGCCCATCCCGAACGCGGCACCGGCGGAGCCGTTCTGCCGCTGGAACGCTATCGCGAACTCGTCGCGGCCCTGCCTGAGAGGATCCGCGCCGAAGTCGCCGCGCGATGGGGAGATCCTGCGGAGGATCCATTCTGCCGCGCCGACGGCTTCCATCTGCCGGTTCTCGTATTCGGCAAGGTCGCGATCGTGCTGCAACCGGCGCGCGGCTATGACCGTGACGCCGAGGCGAACTATCACGATCCCGACCTTGTGCCCCCGCACGCCTATCTCGCCGCCTATTTGTGGGTGCGGCACGAATTCGGCGCCTATGCGCTCATCCACAATGGCAAGCATGGCAACCTCGAATGGCTGCCGGGCAAGGCGACCGCACTCGATGCCGCCAGCTATCCCCAGGCGCTTTGGGGAATGTTGCCCCATCTCTACCCGTTCATCGTCAATGACCCGGGCGAGGGCACCCAGGCCAAGCGGCGCACAGGTGCGGTCATTATCGACCACCTGACCCCGCCCCTTACCCGTGCAGAGACCTATGGGCCGCTCAAGGATCTCGAGGCATTGCTCGACGAATATTATGCGGCCTCAGGGATGGATCGTCGCCGGCTCGACGACCTCAGGAAACGCATCCTCGCCTTCACCCGCGATAGCGCTCTCGACCGCGACATCGGCCTGCCCGAGAACGAGGACGAGGCGCTCAAGTCGATCGACAATTTCCTGTGCGATCTCAAGGAAGCCCAGATCCGCGATGGGTTGCACGTCTTTGGCCAATCCCCCACCGGGCAACTTGAGCGCGACCTGCTGGTCGCCATGGTCCGGGTGCCAAGGGGCGAAGACCGGCCGGCGGACGCCTCGCTCATCCGCGCGCTGGCCGACGATTTGCGTCTCGGCTTCGATCCGCTCACCGCGCCGCTCGCGGAGCCGTGGGCCGGACCGATGCCGGATGACCTCGCGCCCTTTGCCCCACAGGTCGCGCGCTCGGTTGGGGACATGGTCGAGGCCCTCGAGGCCCTTGCCGCGCATCTGGTCGAGGGCGGAATTGCCTCGCCCGACTGGGATGCAACCGGGCCGGTACTGGCCGAAGTCGAGACCAAGATCCGCGCGCGGTTGCGCGCCTCGGGGCCGAACGAAACTGCGATGCTCGTCGCGGGGCTCGACGGGCGGTTCGTTGCGCCCGGATCCTCGGGCGCGCCGACCCGTGGCCGCCTCGACGTACTGCCTACCGGCCGGAACTTCTACTCGGTCGACAATCGCGCCGTACCCACCCCGAGTGCGTGGGAACTGGGGAGGAAATCCGCCGAAAATCTCGTGCTGCGCCATTTCCAGGATCACGGGGTCTATCCGTCTGCAGTGGCCTTGTCCGCATGGGGCACCGCGAACATGCGCACCGGGGGCGACGACATCGCCCAGGCCCTTGCGCTGATTGGTGCGCGCCCGAAATGGGATCCGTCGTCGCTGCGGGTTTCAGGATACGAGATCATTCCGCTGGCAAGGCTCGATCGTCCACGGGTCGATGTAACCCTGCGGATCTCCGGCTTCTTCCGCGATGCCTTCCCGATGCAGATCGCCCTGTTCGATCGCGCGATCCGGGCCGTCGGGGCACTCGATGAGCCCGAAGACCTCAACCCCATTGCCGCCCGGATGCGCAGCGAGGCGCTTGGCCTGATGGCCGAGGGGCTGGACGAGGCAGAGGCCGCACTGGCGGCCGGGCATCGGATATTCGGCTCCAAACCGGGGGCCTATGGCGCGGGCCTGCAGGGCCTGATCGACAGCGGCAACTGGGTCGGCAAATCCGATCTGGCGAAGGCTTTTCTCAACTGGGGTCAATATGCCTATGGCGCGAAGGCGGCCGGCATTGCGGAACACGAGCGCTTCCGCACCCGGCTCTCGGGCATCGATGCGGTGGTCCACAACCAGGACAACCGGGAGCACGACCTGCTCGATTCCGACGACTACTATCAGTTCGAGGGCGGGCTGGCGGCGACGGTGGAAACGCTGGCCGGTCACCGTCCTGCGGTCTATCACAACGATCATTCGCGTCCCGAGCGCCCGCTCACCCGTACGCTCGAGGAAGAGGTTTCACGCGTCATGCGCTCACGCGTGGTCAACCCCAAGTGGATCGCGGGGGTGATGCGGCACGGCTACAAGGGCGCCTTCGAGATCGTGGCGACCGTGGACTACATGTTCGCCTTCGCGGCTACCACCGGCGCGGTGAAGACGCACCATTTCGATCTCGCCTTTGCCGCCTTCGTCGAGAACGATGCCGTTCGCGCCTTTCTCCAGGGCAACAATCGCTTCGGCTATGACGAACTGATAGCGAAATTCAATGACGCCATGCGACGCGGATTCTGGACGCCGCGCTCCAACTCTGCCCACGCATGGCTTGAAAGGGCGACAGAATGACCGACAGGCCCAAGAAGACCGACCTGATGACCGACGAGGAACGCAATGCTTGTCATCACGCGTGTTCCCGAAAAGTGGTGGCCGGTTTTCGGGCAGGAACACGCGCAAGAAACAAGGCATGATAGGCGGACGGAGAGACGAGATGACCGACAGGCCCAAGAAGACCGACCTGATGACCGACGAGGAACGCAATGCTTATCATGCCGAAAAGATGCGAAAGAAGAAGGCGGCGCGCGACAAGATCCTCGCCACCAAGACCGAGGAGCGCGGCCTTCTGATCGTGCATACCGGCAAGGGCAAGGGCAAGTCGACCGCCGCGTTCGGCATGGTGTTCCGCGCCATCGGCCACGGGTTCAAGGTTGGCGTCGTGCAATTCGTCAAGGGGGCGTGGGGCACCGGCGAGCGCGACGTGCTTGAGAAGTTCTCCGATCAGGTCACCATCAAGGCGATGGGCGAGGGGTTCACCTGGGACACCCAGGACCGCCAGCGCGATATCGCGGCCGCACGCGAGGCCTGGGAGGAGGCAAAGAAGATGATCGCCGATCCCTCATACAAGATGGTCCTGCTCGACGAACTCAATATCGTCCTGCGCTATGACTACCTGCCGCTCGACGAAGTCATCGAGGTGCTGAGGAACAAGCCGCGAGACACCCATGTCATCGTGACCGGCCGCAATGCCAAGGATGAACTGATCGAGATTGCCGACCTGGTTACGGAAATGACCGAGATCAAGCACCCCTTCCGCGCTGGCGTGAAGGCCCAGGCCGGTATCGAGTTCTAGAGCGCTTTGAGAAGAAGTGGGAGCGGTTTTCCGGTTCGAAAGCGTGACCATCCAACGACCTGGAGCCGTCGAGCGATTCGGAGAAAAGCGAAACGGCCCTAGCAACTGCCCTTGGCGGTTATGGAAGTGCCGAGCCGGTCGAGCAGCGGCCAGATCGCGGGCTTCTCCGCGTCCGGATATTCCATGCTGATCGCCGCGACGGCATTTCCGTCGCAGGTCACGATGGCCTTCTCGTAAAGATGGCCCCCCGGCCGCGAGGCATCGACGATGTACCAGTTGCCGTAATAGGCCGATCCACCGGGATCCACCGTCCACTGGCCCTTGGCGAGCCGGGTCATGGCCATGCGCGCCGCTTCCTCGAATCCGCCCTTGGGCATCTGCATGCCCCAGAGCGTCAACACGGCGGCGCCGCTGCCCGGTTTGAAGGTCAGGCGGGCCCCGTTTTCGGCGCTGCCGGCCTCGCTGAACCCTGGCGGAATTTCCACCTGGGCGCCGATGCTGGGAGCCGCCTGTGTCGACCAGCCCGCGGCAAGAACCGGAAGGGCCATCGTGACGAAAAAAAGTGAGAGAATCGTGCGCATGAAACGCAGATTGCATCGGCGGCCCTGTACCGCGCAATATGGCTTGTGCTCACAAAAGAGGACCGCATGAGCAAAACGAGTCAGCAACTTGTCCGCGAAGCCGAAGCCGTCATCGAGACCATCGATGCCGAAGAGGCGCTGGAATTGTTCGGGCACGAGGGCGTCACCTTTGTCGATGTGCGCGACATCCGCGAATTGCAACGGGACGGGCGCATTCCCGGCTCGGTCCACGCCCCGCGCGGCATGATAGAATTCTGGGTCGATCCGCAAAGCCCCTACCATCGTGAAGTCTTCGCTTCGGGAAACAGGCTGGTGTTCTTCTGCAACCTGGGGTGGCGGTCGGCGCTGGTTACCAGGACGGTGCAGGAACTGGGCCTGGAAAATGTCTGCCACATCGGCGGGGGGTTCGAGGCATGGAAGGCGGCAGGCGGCGCCGTCGAGCCGTTGCCCGAACGAAAGCCCAGGGCCTGAGGTAATGCGCGCCGCCGGGAGCGCCCCGCCGGCCGTTTTTTGTCGGGTTGATGGCGGTTGGTCAGAGCACCACGATTCCGGAGTGCTTGGCCTTTTCCTCCGGTTCGACGTGGATGGTGATCTGGGCGTCCTTGACCTCGTCCTTGAGCTTTTGCTCGATGCGGTCGCAAATCGCGTGCGCCTCCGCCACCGGCATGTCGCCGGGCACCACGAGATGAAAATCGATGAAGGTCATCCGGCCTGCCTGCCGCGTCCGGATATCGTGCGCCTCGATGGCGCCGTCGGCACTGGCCGCGATCAGGTCGCGGATCCGGCCCAGAACGTCCGGCGGCACGGCGACGTCCATCAGTCCGCCCACGCTTTCCTTGATCAGGCCCCAGCCAGACCAGAGGATATTCAGCGCAACCAGCGCAGCAAGGCCCGCGTCTATCGCTTCCCAGCCCGTTGCCACCGCGAGCAGCACGCCAAGCAGCACGCCAATCGACGAGATCACGTCGGTGAAAAGGTGCTTGCCGTCCGCCACCAGCGCCGGCGACTTGCTTCGGCGGCCCTGGCGCAAAAGGATATAGGCCCAGGCACCATTGATAACCGTCGCCAGAGCGTTGACCAGTAACCCCTCCGGAGACGCATCGAAGGTGTGTGTGCCCACCAGCCCGAAATAGGCTTCGCGGAAGATCACAAGCGCTGCGACGACAATCATCACGCCCACGATCACCGCGGAGAAATATTCCGCCTTGTAGTATCCGTAGGGCAGGGTGGCATCGGCCGGGCGGGCGCTGAGCCGCACGGTGATCAGGGCCAGGATCGCCGTGACGACGTTGACGATGCTTTCCAGCGCGTCGGAAAACAGCGCAATGCTGCCGGTCAGTTGATAGGCGACGTACTTCAGGCCAAGCACGGCAATGCCCACGAGCAGGCTGCCCACGGCGACGGCCAGAGTTCTCTTGGCAAGGCTTGCGGTCATCGGTGTCGCTGCAACCTGTTGGTTCGAGGGGCCCATCCGGACACGTCCGCCTTTATAGGAGATGGCCGGGTGCAGGCAAGCCGTGCAAAGTGATGATTGTGCATCTGCCGGGGCGCGATTGACCCGCGGTGACCTCACGCATACAAGCGTGCCTGACGTGCAGCGTTCCAGTTGAGGAACTGAAAGCTATTCCGGTGCGGTCGACCCAAACAGGGGATCAAGGCCGGAGCTGCCAGACAGCCTTGATTCGAACTCTGCCTCTTTGTGCAACGCAAGAGGTGGACGATGACCATCGAACTTCCCCCGGAAACCGGCGTCATGCTGTGTGGCCACGGCAGCCGCAATCAGCTTGCGGTCGGCGAGTTCGGCAATCTCGCCGGGCGCCTCAAGGCCCGCCTGCCGGGTGTCCCGGTCGAATATGGCTATCTCGAGTTTGCCAATCCTGTCATCCATCAGGGGCTGGAGAAGCTGCGGGCAGGGGGTGTGCGGCACATCCTTGCAGTGCCAGGCATGCTGTTCGCCGCCGGCCACGCCAAGAACGACATCCCCTCGGTGCTCAACACCTGGGCCGCGCAAAACCCGGGCACATCGGTCACCTACGGGCGTGAACTCGGCGTCGATCTGAAGATGCTCAGGGCCGCCGGGGACCGCATCGAACAGGCAATAGCCGGCGCCCCAACCAGTGTCGCGCGCCACCAGACCCTGCTCATGGTGGTCGGGCGCGGCGCTTCGGACCCGGATGCCAATTCCAACGTCGCCAAGGTGATGCGCATGCTCTGGGAGGGCATGGGCTTCGGCTGGGGAGAGGTGAGCTATTCCGGCGTCACTTTCCCGCTCGTCGCCCCAGCGCTCGAACACGCCGTCCGGCTCGGCTATCGGCGGATCATCGTCTTTCCGTACTTCTTGTTCACCGGGGTGCTGGTGAAGCGCATCTACGCGGCGGTCGACGATGCGGCGGCGGCCAATCCCGGCGTCGAGTTCCTCAAGGCGCCCTACCTCAACGATCATGACCTGGTCATCGACACCTTCATCGACCGCCTGCGCGAAATGCTGGTCGGGCAGAACCTGATGAACTGCCAGATGTGCAAGTATCGCGAGCAGGTCCTGGGCTTCGAGGCCGAGATCGGAATGGCGCAGGAAAGCCATCATCACCACGTCGAGGGGGTCGGCGGCGGGCTCGAGAACTGCCCCTGCGGCGGGGATTGCGATGCCTCCTGCCGCGACGAAGCCTTCTGCCTCGAACATGGCTTGGAGTGGACGCCGCTCCACGACCACGATCATGGCCATCACCACGACCACGACCATCATCACGACCACCACCACGGGCACGATCTCCATCACCATCACGGCGACGACGGCCATCATCATCCGCGCTATCCGCACGCCGACCATCCCTTGGGTCCGGTCACGCTGAAAACCCGCAAGCCGGGCGGCGGGGCCTGAACCGATGGACTATGTCCGCGATCCACGCGCCATCTATGAGCAAAGCTTCGCAACCATCCGCCGCGAAGCGGACCTTTCGCGCTTCGGTGAGGATGAGGAGGCGCTTGCGGTGCGCCTGATACACGCCTGCGGCATGGTCGACATCGCTTCGGATCTGGTTGTCTCCCCCGGCGCGGTACTGGCTGGGCGTCAGGCACTCACTGCGGGCCTGCCGGTCATCTGCGACACAAGGATGGTGGCGGAAGGCATAGTTCGCCGTATCCTGCCTGGTGCCAGCGAAGTTTTCTGCGCGGTCTCCGATGCTGAAACCAGGGTTCTGGCCGAAGCAACCGGCCAGACGCGTTCGGCCGCCGCGATCGAGCGACTGCGCGACAATCTGGGCAACGCGATCATTGCCATCGGCAATGCGCCCACGGCCCTGTTCCGCCTGCTTGAAGGTCTCGACGAAGGCTGGCCGAAACCCGCGGTGATCCTTGGATTTCCGGTCGGCTTTGTCGGCGCCGCCGAATCCAAGGCCGAACTCGTCGCCAACTCCCGCGGCGTCCCCTTCATCGCGCTCAAGGGTCGTCGGGGGGGCAGCGCGCTGGCCGCGGCGGCGGTGAACGCGCTCGCCGGAGGGCTCTCGATATGAGCGAGCACTGGCTCGATGTGATCGGTGTGGGCGAAGGCAGTGTTTCCGAGCTGCCACCGAGGTTGCGGCAAGTTTTGGACGCCGCTGACACCATTGTGGGGCCGCCACGTCAGCTTCTGGACCTCAACCCCCAAAGGCATCGGCTTGTCGAGTGGCAGGCGCCGCTCACCGCGATGATCGATCAGATTCTTGGCCTGCGCGGCAGTCCCACGGTGATCCTTGCAACGGGCGATCCGAACTGGTTCGGCATCGGCGCGACCCTGACCCGCTATCTCGACGCGGGCGAATTTGCCGTCCATCCCTCGCCGTCCGCGTTTCAGTTGGCCGCCGCGCGGCTGCACTGGCCCTTGCAGAATGTAACCACGCTCTCGCTGCATGGCCGTTCGGTCAGCGGGCTGCATCCCCACATATTGCCCGGCAATCGAGTGCTGGCCCTGACGAGTGACAAGCAGACGCTGCGCCACGCCGCCGACCTGCTGGTGGCGCGCGGATACGGGTCAAGCGCGATGACCGTTCTGGAGAACATGGGCGGTCCAAACGAGCGCGTTACCACCCGGATTGCGCGTGAACTCGACGAAGATCGTTATGGCGATTTCCACACCCTGGCGATCGGCTGCGTCGCTGATGCCGGGGCGCCAATCCTGCCAAAAGTCCCCGGCCTGCCCGACGAGGCATTCATTTCCGACGGTCAACTCACCAAGCGCGACGTGCGCGCGACGACGCTGGCCCGGCTCGCCCCTTTCCCCGGCGCGCTATTGTGGGATGTCGGGGCGGGATGCGGCTCGGTCGGGATCGAGTTCATGCGCGCCGCGCCGCGTTCCCACGCCATCTGTTTCGAGCGCGAGGGGGAACGGCTGCAGATGATCGCACTCAACCGCGAGGCGCTCGGCGTGCCCGGTCTTGAGATCGTGCCGGGCGACGCACCGCAAAGCCTGGAGGGTCATCCGCCGCCCGACGCCGTCTTTCTTGGCGGCGACGTGGGCAACGACGCCCTGTTCGAAGCCTGCTGGAGGGCGCTGAAGCCCGGCGGCCGGCTGGTCGCCAATGCCGTGACCATCGAGGGGGAAGTGGCCTTGTTCGCGCGCCACCGCCAATTCGGTGGCGAACTGGTCCGGCACGAGGTTTCTGTCCTCGACAGGGTCGGCGGATACCGGGCGCTGAGACCGCGCATGGCGGTGACCCAATGGCTCGCAATCAAGGGGACGCACTCGTGAAGCCCGCGCTCATTCTGGTCGGTGTCGGTCCTGGCGATCCCGAACTTCTTACCCTGAAGGCGGTCAGGGTGCTCGGCGCGGCCGACGTGGTCGCCTTCCCGCAAAAGTCCGGCGAGCAATCGATGGCGCTCGGCATTGCCCGCGGGCATCTGGGTCCCGATGCGATCCTCTTGCCTGCCCAGATCCCCATGACTGTCGAGCGGGGCCCCGCCCAGCTGGCCTATGACGCGCTTGCCAGTGAAATCCGCCAGCATCTCGGCGCAAACCGGTCGGTCGCCTATCTGTGCGAAGGCGATCCCCTCTTCTATGGTTCGGCCATGTACCTTATCGACCGGCTGTCCGACGACGCCGAAGTGTCGGTCGTGCCGGGTGTCACGTCGCTCACGGCGTCTGCGGCCTCGATTGTCCGGCCGCTCGCCGCGCGTAACGAGACCCTCAAGATCCTGCCCGCGCCGCTCCCCGACGACCGCCTTCGGGCGGAACTGGCCGCGACCGATGCCGCGGCGATCATCAAGGTGGGACGTCATTTCAATCGCGTCCGCGCAATCCTGGGTGAAACCGGCCATCTCGATGGGGCGGTCGTGGTCGAGCACGCAACCACACCTGCGCAACGGATCACCCGGCTCGCCGCGTTCGCTCACGACGAGCGGCCCTATTTCTCGACCATACTTTGCTATCGCGGATCGGAGGCCTGGGGCGAATGACGAAACCGGTCGTTTTCACCTTTTCCGGAGCCTCCAAGCCGGTTGCCGCGAAGGTTGCCGAAGCGACAGGCGGGCAAGCCATGCACGGCGACGCCGAGGCGATCCGCAAGGCATTTGCTGAGAAACGCCCGATCATCGGCGTCTGCGCCGCCGGCATACTGATCCGCATCCTTGGATCGCTGACCGCCGACAAGCATGAGGAGCCACCGGTCATCGCGATCTCCGCTGACGGGCAAAGCGTGGTTCCCCTGCTCGGCGGGCATCACGGCGCCAATGAGTTGGCGCGAAAGATCGCCGGGAAGCTTGGCGGGTTCGCCGCCATCACCACCGCTTCCGAGGGGCGCTTCACCCGCCCGCTCGACGATCCGCCCCAAGGCTACAGGCTCGCCGATCCCAACGCCGCCCGGCCCGCCATGGCGGCGCTATTGGCCGGTGCCGGCATCCGCCTGTCGGGGCACGCGCCCTGGCTTGCCGAGGCCGGCTATCCGCTCGATGAGGACAACGGCGCGGTCGTGGTGGCGGTGACCGAATACGAGGCGGCGGGCGAGGGCCTGGTCTATCGTCCCCTCACTCTTGTGGCCGGCATTGGTTGTGAACGCGGAACCGATCCGGACGAGGTGATCGGACTGGTGGAGGCAACGCTGGCCGAGGCCAGTCTTTCGCCGCGAAGCCTTGCCGCGATCGCCAGCATCGATGTGAAGGCCGACGAACCGGCGCTCCATGTGGCTGCCCAGCACTTCGGCGTGCCGCTGCGCCTGTTCACCGGTGCCGAATTGGCGGAAGAGACCCCGCGCCTCGCCAATCCCTCGCCCATTGTCCTTGCTGAAGTGGGCACGCCCGGCGTGGCCGAGGCCGCGGCGCTCAAGGCCGGCGAATTGCTGGTCGAAAAGCGGAAATCCCGCCGCGCCACCTGCGCCATCGGCAAGTCGCCGCAGCCACTGAGCGTTGAGGATTTCGGCCGTGCGCCCGGCGTGCTGCATATCGTGGGGATCGGGCCGGGCGAGGCCCCCCAGCGTACGGCCTCGGCGGTCGCGGCGCTGCAATCGGCAACCGATTGGGTCGGCTACGGTCTCTATATCGATCTTGTCGCCGACCTGGGAGCAAACCAGACCGAACATCGCTATGGGCTTGGCGACGAGGAACCGCGCGTGCGCCATGCGCTCGAACTGGCCGCAACCGGACGCGAAGTCGCGCTGGTGTGTTCGGGTGACGCGCAGATCTATGCCATGGCCGCACTGGTTTTTGAGCTGCTCGACGCCACAGGCGAGCGTGCGATATCCGCTGCGGCGGGCCGGGTGTCCGTTTTCAGCCATCCCGGCATCTCCGCGCTGCAAATGGCGTCGGCTCGGGTCGGCGCGCTGATCGGACACGATTTCTGCGCCATATCTCTTTCGGACCTGCTCACCCCGCGCGAGGCGATCCTTCGTCGTCTCGACGCGGCGGCGAAGGGCGATTTCGTTACCGCGCTCTACAATCCGCGGTCGCGCCGTCGTACCGATCTGATCGAAATCACCAAGCGCTTGTTTCTCGACCACCGCCCACCCGATACGCCGGTAATCGTCGCCCGCAGTCTTGGACGGCCGGAGGAGGAGGTGCTGGTGACGACGCTGCAGGATTTCGCGCCGGACAGCATCGACATGCTCACGGTGGTGATGATCGGCGCTTCGACCTCGCGCGCCTTCATGCGCGGTGACGGGCGCAAGGTGGCCTATACGCCGCGCGGCTATGAGAACAAGACGACACGGGAGGCGTCATGACCGTCTATTTCATCGGCGCCGGTCCAGGCGCGCCGGACCTGATTACCCTGCGCGGCCAGCGCCTGATCGAACGCTGCCCGGTGTGCCTGTTTGCCGGTTCCCTGGTGCCCGCCGAAGTGGTGGCCAGCGCACCGCCAGATGCGCGCGTGCTGGATACGGCACCCATGCACCTCGATGCCATCGTGGCCGAAATCGAGTCTGCCCACGCGCTCGGACAGGATGTGGCGCGGGTTCATTCGGGCGACCCATCCCTCTACGGGGCGATCGCAGAACAGATGCGAAGGCTTGATGCGCTCGAAATCCCATATGAGGTGGTGCCCGGCGTGCCCGCATTCGCCGCGGCGGCGGCCCGGCTGGGGGCGGAACTGACGCTGCCCGAAATCGCCCAGACGGTTATCCTGACCCGCACCTCGGGCAAGGCGTCATCCGTGCCCGAAAGCGAACGGCTCGAAGTCCTCGCGCAATCGAAGGCGACGCTTGCCATCCACCTTTCCATCCGCAATCTCGGTTATGTCGAACAGGCCCTGACGCCTCATTATGGAGCGGACTGCCCGACCATTGTCGTCTATCGGGCGACCTGGCCGGACGAGAAGATCATCCGCACGACCCTTTGCGAACTGCGCGCCAGGGTCCGCGAGGAAAAGATCACCCGCACGGCGCTGATTTTCGTGGGCAGGGTGTTTGACGAGACGCGGTTCCGCGATAGCCGCCTCTACGACGAGGACTACGCTCACGTCCTGCGCAACAGGGGAAAGAAGAAGGCGCGTCTGGCAGGGGCGGGAAATTGATCGAGATAGTGCAGGGCGGCATCGACCGAAATCACCGTTTCCGCTGCGGCCAGGACCGGCCGGTCGATCATGATCACCTGCACCTTGAGAAGATAGGCCGCTTCAAGCTTGGCCGAGGTCTGCGCGCCGCCCGAGTTTTTCGCAACGAGATGGGTGATGCCCCGCCGCTTCATCAGGGCCAGCTCGTCGTGAAGGGTGAAAGGCGGGCGGGCCAGAACGAGATCGAAATTGCGCGGCAGGCGCGACTCGGGCGCCTCGATGGCGCGCACCACGAACCGGCAGTCGGTCCGCGCAAGGAACGGCTCGAGCATGCCCCGGCCAATGGTGAGCAGGACAGTGGAGCCCGAGGGCAGGCGCTCCGCCGCTTTGTCCGCGGTCTTGACATGCCACCAATTGCCCCCTTCCGGCTCGGTCCAGCCGGGCCGCTGCACGCGCAGCAACGCAATCCCGGTCTTGTGGGCCGCTTCGACCGCATTGGCCGAGATCTTCTCGGCGAACGGATGCGTCGCGTCGATCAGGAAGTCGAACTTGTGTCCGCTCAGCAGGGCGGCAAGACCCTCGACACCGCCGAGGCCGCCGGCCAGCAGCCTGCCCGCCGGCTTGCGCGGGTCGCTGGTTGCCCCGGCAAGCGCGGTGGTGACCTTGTGATGTCGGGTCTCGAGGGCAGTGGCGAGATCGAACGCTTCGCTGGTGCCGCCGAGAATGAGAATACGCATGATGCAACTCTACCGGCTTTCGCCAATGATCGCGCCAGAACGGTCGATGATCAAGATGTGGGCTCTTGTGCCGCACGCGCCAAGCACCGATTCCGCCTTGATCCGCGCCGCTTCCGCGATGGCCGCGGCGAGATCGATGCCGGCCGAGGAGGCGATGGCCGCCGCCTCGTTGGCCGTGTTGGACTGCGCGATGCGCGAAACGGTATCCGGATCGGCGCCGAGTTGGGCCGCGCGTTCCGCCAGGTCCCCCAGGTTCGCGGTCGAGCGAGCCGAATGAAGGTCGAGCGAACCCTGCGCCAGCTTGGTGATCTTGGCAAAGCCGCCCGCGATGGTGAGATCGGCGACCGGGTGCGCCTTGACGTATTTGAGCAATCCACCGGCGAAATCGCCCATGTCGAGATAGGCTTCCTCAGGCAGTCCGAGGCGCCGGCGCGCCGCCTGCTCGGAACGGTCCCCGGTTGCCCCCACCAGATGCGAGAGGCCCAGCGCGCGCGCAACGTCCACGCCGCGATGGATGGAATGGATCCAGGCCGCGCACGAATAGGGCACAACGATGCCGGTCGTGCCCAGCACCGAAAGCCCTCCGAGGATCCCAAGACGCGGGTTCCAGGTCTTTTTCGCGATCTCCTCGCCATTGCGGATCGAGATGGCGATCTCGATATCCGGAGCGACGCCGGCCGCGGCGCACACTTGCCGGGTGACTTCGGTCATCATGCGCCGTGGCACCGGATTGATCGCCGGTTCTCCCACGGCCAGCGGAAGACCGGGCTTGGTCACGGTCCCCACGCCCGGTCCCGCCCTGAAGACGATGCCGCTGCCCGGCGTGCCGCGCCGCACAATCGAAATCACCAGCGCCCCGTGCGTGACATCGGGATCGTCTCCGGCATCCTTGATGATGCCCGCCTCGGCGTGGTCGACTGCCAGCGCTTCGTGCGCCAGGGCAAAGCTCGGGGCCTGACCGCCGGGCAGCTCGATGGCGACAGGATCGGCGAACGAGCCGGTGAAAAGCGCCGAGAGCGCCGATTTCGTGGCCGCGGTGGCGCAGGCGCCCGTGGTCCAGCCACGGCGCAGCGCGCGTCCGTCTGGTTCGCCGGTGACTGGTGCTTCGCTCATCAGGGCGATCTATACGCAGACAAGGGGCCAACGAACAGGGGCAAGCCGTGCTGAAGGCACTCGGGAACTGGTGGGCAAAGCGTCGCGGGCACTTCGCGCGGCTCGATTCGGGGAACTTTCCCCCGTTCGAGCCCGGCACGGTCTGGCTTGTTGGCGCGGGGCCAGGTGCGCCAGGGCTGATTTCGCTCCTGGGCTATCACGCGCTCGGCATGGCCGATGTGATCGTCCACGATGCGCTGGTTTCCCCGGCGCTGCTGGACTACGCCCGCCCCGGGGCTGAAATCGTCTACGCGGGAAAACGGGGAGGCAAGCCCTCGCCCAGGCAGGCCGACATCTCGCTCACCCTGATCGAGCGCGCCACACAGGGCAAGCGCGTCCTGCGGCTGAAGGGGGGCGATCCCTTCATGTTCGGGCGCGGCGGCGAGGAAGCTGGCGCCCTGCACCGTGCCGGGGTACGGTTCCGCGTGGTGCCCGGAATTTCCTCGGGGCTCGGAGGGTTGGCCTATGCCGGCATCCCGGTAACCCACCGCGATACCAACCATGCGGTCATATTCCTCACCGGCCATGATGAAACGGGCACGGTCCCCCAATCGGTCGACTGGCAGGCGATTGCGACAGCCGCGCCTGTTGTGGTGATGTTCATGGCGGTCAAGCATCTTGGTTCGATCGCGGGCAAGCTGATCGCCGCCGGACGCGATCCGGGCGATGCCGTGGCCGTGGTCGCCAACGCAACACTGCCAGAACAATCGGTGACCGAGACAACTCTTGGGGAAGCCGGTTCGCTGGCCGAAGCGGGCCTGCTGCCCACCCCGGCGATTGTCGTTGTGGGGGCGGTCAGCACCTATCGCGACGTGCTTGACTGGTATTCGGGCGATTTGCGGGACAATCGCCTTGGCTAACGGGCTCGTCATCGCGGCGACCCGTTCGGGCTCGGGCAAGACCATGCTGACCCTGGGTCTACTGCGCGCCCTGGGGCTGCGCGGAATCACGGTCGCCCCGGCCAAGACCGGACCGGACTATATCGACACCGCGATATTGGGGCGGGTCGCCGGGCGCGCGGCGATCAATCTCGACCCCTGGGCGATGGATGCCGGGAGGCTGCGGGGACTCGCCTCCGCCCATGCGGCGGGCGCCGACCTGCTGCTGGTCGAGGGCGTGATGGGCCTGTTCGACGGGGCCGCGGATGGAAACGGCTCGACCGCCGACCTGGCGGCAACGCTCAAGCTGCCGGTCGTCCTGGTCGTCGATGCGGAGCGCCTCAGCCAGAGCATTGCGCCGCTGGTTTCCGGATTTGCCAATTGGCGTGACGACGTCAGGATCGCCGGGGTGGTGCTCAATCGCGTCGGCAGCCCAAGGCACGAACTGATGTTGCGCCGTGCTCTCGAACCCACCGGAATTGAGGTATTGGGGGCCGTACCGCGCGACAGGGACCTGAACCTTCCCGAGAGGCATCTGGGCCTGGTATTGCCCGACGAGATCGCCCGCTTTGACGAGGTCGTGGCGCAGGCCGCCAGAAGCATTGCCGCCCATGTCGATATCGATGCGCTCCTTGCTGTTGGCCTCCCATTGGCAACCGGGGCAGCGCATTCGGCTTTGCCCCCACTCGGCCAGCACGTCGCGGTGGCGCGCGACGATGCCTTTGCCTTCGTCTACCAGCATCTCCTCTGCGGATGGCGTGAAGCCGGCGCGAGCATGAGTTTCTTTTCTCCGCTCGCCGACGAGGCGCCGGATGCCGGGGCCGATGCGGTCTTCCTGCCCGGCGGCTATCCCGAATTGCACGGGGCGCGGCTTGCTGCGGCACAAAGGTTTCGCACCGGTCTTGTTGCGGCCCGCGAGCGCGGCGCGCTGATCTATGGGGAATGCGGTGGGTATATGGTGCTGGGTCGGAGCCTGACCGACCGGGACGGGCAAACACACGAAATGACGGGGTTGTTGCCGGTTGCGACAAGGATCGATCGACCGCGCCGCACGCTGGGGTATCGACGATTGAACCATGCCGGCCACCTGCCGTGGCCGCGCAGTCTTGCCGGGCACGAGTTCCATTACTCGAGCGAGACCGCGCACGGCCTGCCGCCGCTGTTTCTTGCTCGGGATGCAGAACATGGCGACAGGGGCGCGATGGGCGCTGTTGATGGGCGCGTGATGGGCTCATATGCACATGTGATCGAGGCGGGCGAGGGAGCAGGATGACCGCGCGAGCGCTGATGTTCATGGGGACCGGTTCGGACGTGGGCAAGTCGCTCATCGTTGCGGGCCTGTGCCGCGCCTTCGCCAATCGTGGGCTCAAGGTCGCGCCCTTCAAGCCGCAGAACATGTCCAACAACGCCGCGGTGACCGAGGACGGCGGCGAAATCGGCCGCGCGCAGGCGCTGCAGGCCCGGGCGGCCCGCCGGCGGCCGCTGACCGCGATGAACCCGGTCCTGCTCAAGCCGGAGGGGGACGCCGGAGCGCAACTGGTCGTGCGCGGCAAGCGGATCGGATCGTTTCCCGCGCGCGAGTATTTTGCCCGGCGCGGCGCCTATCTGCCCGCGACGGTGGAGGCGTTCAGCGAACTGGCGGCGGATGTCGATTTGGTGCTGGTCGAAGGCGCTGGCAGCGCCTCGGAGGTCAATCTGAGGCATAACGACATCGCGAATTTCGGTTTTGCGCGAGCGCTGGATCTGCCGGTGGTATTGATCGGCGACATCAATCGCGGCGGGGTGATCGCCTCACTGGTTGGTACATTTTCGGTGGCCGATCCCCAGGATGTGCAGTTGATCGCCGCGACCCTGGTAAACCGCTTCCATGGCGATGCCTCATTGTTCGACGAGGGGCGGGCGACAATCGAGAAACTGACCGGCGTTCCGTGCCTCGGCCCGATCCCCTATTTCCCGGATGCAAGCCGATTGCCCGCCGAGGACGTGCTGGCGCTCGACACGCGGCGCGAACAAGAGCCAGGAGCGTTCAGGATCGCGGTGCCGCGCCTCGCCCGCATAGCCAATTTCGATGATCTCGATCCGCTCAATGCCGAGCCGGGCGTCAACGTGAGCATCGTTCCACGCGGCCAGCCGCTGCCGCGCGATGCCGACCTGATCGTCCTTCCCGGATCCAAGGCGACAAGGGCCGATCTTGCGGTGCTGCGCGAGGAAGGCTGGGACATCGACATCCTGGCGCACCGCCGCGCCGGCGGGGCAGTGATCGGCCTTTGCGGCGGCTACCAGATGCTGGGCAGGACCATCGCAGATCCTCAGGGTATCGAGGGTGAACCGGGGACGAGCCCGGGTCTTGGACTGCTCGATGTCGACACCGTGCTGACCGGGCAAAAGGAACTTCGGGTCGAAACGGCCCGCGAGACGACAAGCGGGGAAGCGCTGACCGGCTATCACATGCATATGGGGGAAACGCGCGGCCCGGATGCCGGCCGGCCATTCGCCAGCGTTTCAGGCGTCCCCGAGGGCGCGCGCTCGGCCGATGGGCGCGTCATGGGCACCTATCTGCACGGACTGTTCGCCGCCGACGGGTTCCGGCGTGCCTTCCTTGCCCGGCTGGGAGCCGAGGCGGACCCGGCGCTGGCCTTCGAGCCCATGGTCGAGAAGACGCTGGACGACCTTGCAGGCCATCTCGAGCGCCACATCGATCTTGATGCCTTGTTTGCCATGGCGCGGCAGCCTGAAAGGGATTGACCCCATGTTCGCCCCAATCGCGTTCTTCGCGCTGATCCTGGAGCGTCTGTTCGGCTATCCCGAAGCCGTGTTCGATCGCATCGGACATCCCGTGCAGTGGCAGGGCTGGATGATCGACAGGCTCGAAAGCCGCCTCAATCGCCCGGAAAATTCCGTAATGTTTCGCCGGTTCGCTGGCATGGCGATGCTTGTGGCGCTGATTGCGGCAACCCTTGCTGCTGCCTTGGCCGCAACGACCATCACCCGCCTTCTGCCATTGGGCTGGCTGCTCGATGCCGCCATGGCCTCGGCCTTTCTGGCCCAGAAACACCTTGGAAAGGCGGTGCGCGAGGTCGCCGACGGACTCGATGCATCGCTTGTGGCGGGGCGCGAGGCGGTCAGCCATGTCGTGGGGCGCGATCCCGACCAACTGGACGAAGGCGGCGTCGCGCGTGCAGCAATCGAGACCCTGGCGGAAAATGCCTCGGACGGCGTGATCGCACCGCTGTTCTGGCTGCTGGTCGGCGGCCTGCCCGGCATCGCCATCTACAAGGCCGTCAACACCGCCGATTCCATGGTGGGGCACCGCAATGCCCGCTTCGAGGCGTTCGGCTGGGCCAGCGCCAGACTCGATGACGTGCTCAACTGGATTCCGGCGCGCCTGACCGCCCTCCTGTTCGTGGCGGCGGCATGGGTGATGCCGGGCGCCGACCCCGGAGCGGCCTGGACAGCCGCCCAGCGCGATGCGCCCGGGCACGGTTCGCCCAATGCGGGCTGGCCCGAAGCCGCCCTTGCCGGGGCGCTGGGTTTCGCGCTTGGCGGGCCGCGCAGTTATGCCGGTGAGGTGGTGGATCTGCCCACCATGGGCCGGGGGCGTTCAGCCATTGGGGCCCGCGACATTCGCGCGGCGCTCCGGCTCTACGCCCTCATGCTCTGGCTGGCGCTTGGCGCCGTAACGCTTCTGGCGCTTTTCGCGCGCTAGAGCATATTCGGGAAAAGTGGGTAGGGGTTTTCCGGTTCGAACATGCGACTATTCAATGACCTGGGCCATGCGTTTTGTGTCCATCAAAACGTGACATGGTCTAGCCGAGTTCAGGTGCTTGGCCCTTCATGGTGAGTGGCAGGCCCGCGGCGACGAAATAGACGTCGCCGGCAATTTCCGCGAGCCGCTGGTGCGCCCAGCCTGCAAGGTCGCGATAGGTGCGCGCCAATGCGTTGTCCGGCACGATCCCCAGGCCGACCTCGTTCGAGACGAGGATCACCCGTGCCGCCTCGATTCGTTCAAGCGCGGCAGCGAGTGTTTCGACTTCCTCGGCGACATTGCGGCCCGCGCCCAGCAGGTTGGAGATCCACAGGGTCAGGCAGTCGACCAGGATCGCGTCATGGCGCATGGCAGCGATACGGATGGTCTCGGCGATCTCGATGGGTTCCTCGAAATCGGCGAATCGCCCGGCCCGCACCCGCCTGTGCGTTGCGATGCGTTCCCGCATTTCGCTGTCCAGAGCCTCCGCGGTCGCCACGTAGGCGGGCCGCGTGCCCAACCTCATGGCCAGCCGCTCGGCGAATGCCGTCTTGCCCGATTTGGCGCCACCAAGCACGAGAACATGTTTGCCCATTTTCAGTCGCCTCCGTCGCAAGCCGGGATGCGGGCGATGAAATGCCCCTTTATACCTTCCGGCCAGTCCTGGTAGTCCACCTCGCCCGCCGCTGAACGCGAGACCGCCTCGCACCAGTCGAGCAACGCCGCGGCGTCCTGTTCAGTCGGTGCGAGCCGACCGATCAGGTAACCCGTTCGCCCCTTGCCGCGCACCAGTGCCGTGCACGAATGCGCGCAGGCCCAAAGGCAGTCGTGTCCCTTGACCTCGACCCCCGAATGCGCCAGACGGGCTGCATGCGAGAAAAGGACCTCGCCGCCCGTGCGTCCGGCGTCATCGAATGCGCGATTGGACGCATGGCTGCATGTACGGCATATGGTAAGGGTCATCGTCACGTGTCATGGCCTCTGAAGCGGCGAGCGGGGGATCGTGAACCACTGCCCGGTCGCAGGCAAGGGCGTGGCAGTTGGGTGGACCTCCAGATATTAGACTTTCGTCTAATGACATTTCGCATTATGGTCCGCGCCGAACCGGCACCCCCTTGCCGGGGGGGCATTCAGAAGACGGAGTGGTCCAGACTTGCGAAAGCTTTACCTTGGCGTTGACGGAGGCGGTACACGCTGCCGCGTGCGGCTGGCGGATGCCGATCTCAACACGCTCGGCGAAGCGGTGGGCGGCCCATCCAACCTGCAGCTGGAATCGGGCAACGCGGCCTATCGCTCGATTCGCGCCGTTACCGAGGAAGTGTTCGAGCGCGCAGGCATCCCGATTGGCGAAGCGGCCCACACCTTTGCCTGCTTCGGCATGGCGGGAGCGCATCTCAAGTCGGCCCGCGACGAATTCGAGGCGCGTGAATTCCCCTTTGCCCGCGTCAAGGTGCTCAACGATGTCGAGACGGCGCGCGCCGGCGCCCATGAGGGCGATGACGGGGCTGTCCTGATCGCGGGCACCGGCTCATCGGGGCTGGCGCTGGTCAAAGGCACGCTGCATGCGGTCGGCGGCTGGGGCTTTCACGTCTCGGACACCGCTTCGGGCGCAATTCTGGGCCGCGCGCTGGTGCGGCGCAGCCTTGAGGCCCATGAAGGGCTCTCCGACGGCTCCGAACTCACCCGCATGGTGATCGAGAAACTGGGTGGCGACTGCAATGCGGTGATGGCCTGGTCGTTCAAGGCATGGCCTACCGACTGGGGCGACATGGTGCCGCTGTTCTTCGAATATTACGAGAAGGGCGATCCGGTCGCGCTGGAGATGATGGATTTCGAACTGGGCCAGATAGACCAGTTCGTCAAATGGTTCCGGGCGCGCGGCGCTGAACGCCTGGCCGTTGTGGGAGGTTTTGGCCGCCGCCTGCATCCCATCCTGGTTGAGCGTTATGGGGAAATGATCGTCGAACCGAAGTCCGATGCCCTGCACGGGGCGCTGATCCTGGCCCGTCAGGCCTTTCCCTGATCCGAAAAATTCTGTCCCTTTCAGGAGACGTTGAAGTGTCAAGACGCATAATTCCGGTTCCCCCTTTCGACTATGTCGTCTTCGGGGCGACGGGGGACCTGACCAGGCGCAAGCTTATTCCTGCCCTCTACCATCGCTTTCGCGACGGGCAGTTCGACAAGAATTCCCGCATCATCGGCGTATCGCGCACCAAGTGGACCGACGAGGACTTCCGCAAGGTGGCGCGCGAGTCGGTGCTCGACTTCGTGGACAAGGACGCGCAGGACAAGAAAACCATCGAGGATTTCGTTTCCTGCTTCTCCTATGTGACCAACGACGTGACCGACAAGTCGGGCTGGGCGGAACTGCGCGCCTGCCTAAGGGCCGATGAGGACGTGGTGCGCGCCTTTTACCTTGCGGTCGCCCCCAGCCTCTTCGGGCCGATCTGCGACTATCTCAGCCAGCGCAACTACTGGCGGCGCGACGCAAGGGTCGTGCTCGAGAAGCCGCTGGGACACGATCTGGAATCTTCGCGCCAGATCAATGACGAGGTGGCCAAGGTCTTTTCCGAGGATCAGGTTTATCGAATCGATCATTACCTGGGCAAGGAGACCGTCCAGAACCTTCTGGCCCTCCGGTTCGCCAATGCGCTGTTCGAACCGATCTGGAATTCGGCCCATATCGATCACATCCAGATCACGGTTGCCGAGTCCATCGGCGCGGGCACGCGCGGCTACTACGACGACTCCGGGGCGCTGCGCGACATGGTGCAGAACCACATGATGCAGCTGTTGTGCCTGGTCGCCATGGAGCCGCCCGCCACCGAGGACGCCAACGCCCTGCGCGACGAAAAGCTCAAGGTGCTGCGCGCGCTCAGGCCGATCTCCGGCGAGGCCGTGGGCCGGATGACAGTGCGCGGGCAATATCGCGGCGTGACCTCGGAGACCGCTTCGGTCAAGAGCTACCAGGACGAGTTGCCGCCGGAGAAGAAGGGCTCGCGCACCGAGACTTTCGTTGCGCTCAAGGTCGAGGTCGAGAACTGGCGTTGGTCAGGCGTGCCGTTCTACCTGCGCACCGGCAAGCGGCTGGCCTCGCGCGTTTCCGAAATCGTCATCCAGTTCCGCAAGATCCCCCATTCGATCTTTGCCCATGGCGAGATGACGCCGCGGCCCAACAAGCTGGTCATCCGTTTGCAGCCCGATGAGGGCGTCAAGATGTTCCTCATGATCAAGGATCCCGGCCCGGGCGGCATGCGCCTGCGTGAGGTCCCGCTCAATCTCAGCTTTGCCGAGACCTTCGGGGAGCGCACCCCCGAAGCCTATGAGCGCCTGCTGCTCGACGTGATCCGCGGCAACCAGACCCTGTTCATGCGCCGCGACGAACTCGAGGCGGCCTGGGCCTGGATCGACCCGATCCGCCAGGCATGGGACGCCGCCGCCGAGCCGCCGCAGCCCTATACCGCCGGTACCTGGGGCCCGACCGGGGCCATCGCCCTGATAGAGCGCGACGGCCGCACATGGCACGAGGATGGCGAATGAGCCTTGAGCGGCACGACTTTGCCGACAGGCAGGCCCTGGCGGACGCGTTGGCCGGGAGCGTCGCCGGGGATCTGGCCGCCGGCATCGCCCGGCGCGGTTCGGCTGCGCTCGCCGTATCGGGCGGCTCCACGCCAGGGCTGTTCTTCGCCGCCCTTTCGGCGCACGCGGAAATCGAGTGGCACAAGGTCGTCGTGACCCTGGTCGACGAACGCTGGGTAGATGAGGCCTCGGATCGGTCGAATGCCCGGCTGGTGAAGGAAAATCTCTTGCGTGGCCCGGCGTCGCGGGCGCGTTTCGTGCCGCTCCATGTGCCAGGCGCCGAGCCCGACGCTTCCGCCCTGCAGGCGGTTGCGCGCAACCTCGCCGATGTGCCCACGCCCTTCGATGCAGTGGTGCTCGGCATGGGGAGCGACGGGCACACCGCCTCGTTCTTTCCGGGCGGCGATACGCTTGAGGCCGCGCTCGCAGATCCGGGGCCGGTCATTTCGATCCGCGCGCCGGGAGCCGGCGAACCCCGCATTACCCTGACCTTGCCGCGTCTTTTGGCCACGAAGGCGCTTTATCTTCATATCGAAGGCGGACAGAAGGCACGAGTGCTGGAAACCGCGCTCGGCGACGGCCCGGTTGCCGAAATGCCGGTGCGCGCAGTCTTGCGCCAGATCGAGCGGCCGGTTGCCGTCTACTGGTGTCCGTGAGCCTGAAACCCTGACAATCCGCCAGCCGAAAGGAGGCAGCCATGCCCATGAATGATCGCGTTCTGGAGATCACCGATCGGATCGTGCGCCGCAGCGAGAAGAGCCGCGCGCTCTACCTGCAAAGGCTGGACGCGCAGCGCGCCGCGGGGGTTAGGCGCATGAGCCTGAGTTGCGGGAACCTGGCGCACGGATTTGCCGCCTGCGGACCCTCGGAAAAGGCGGCGCTGGCCGGCGACCGGTCACCCAATCTGGGGATCGTAACCGCCTATAACGACATGCTTTCGGCGCACCAGCCCTACAAGGACTATCCCGATCGCATCAAGGCAGCCGTGCGCGAGATCGGCGCGACCGCCCAGGTCGCCGGTGGCGTGCCGGCCATGTGCGATGGCGTCACGCAAGGCCAGCCGGGCATGGATCTCTCGCTTTTTTCTCGTGACGTGATCGCCATGTCGACCGCCATCGCGCTCAGCCACAACATGTTCGATGCGGCTGTCTATCTGGGTATCTGCGACAAGATCGTGCCCGGACTGCTGATCGCGGCCCTGACTTTCGGGCACATCCCCGGTGTGTTCGTGCCCGCCGGCCCCATGCCCTCGGGCCTGCCCAATGACGAAAAGGCCAAGGTCCGACAGCTCTATATGGAAGGCAAGGTGGGACGCGCGGAACTGCTCGAGGCGGAAAGCAAGTCCTATCATTCACCCGGCACCTGCACCTTCTATGGGACCGCCAACTCCAACCAGATGCTCATGGAGATCATGGGCCTGCATATTCCCGGTTCGAGCTTCGTCAATCCCGGCACGCCACTGCGTGACGCGCTGACCGACGAGGCGGCGCGTCGCGCCATATCGCTTTGGGGCGAGGGCAATGCCTACACCCCGATCGGCCACATCGTGGACGAAAAGGCGATCGTCAATGCCATCGTGGGGTTGAACGCGACCGGTGGGTCGACCAACCATACGATGCACCTGATCGCCATCGCCGCGGCGGCGGGAATCGCGATCACCTGGGACGACATGTCCGACCTTTCCGAGGTCGTGCCGCTGCTCGCCCGGGTCTATCCCAACGGCCTGGCCGATGTGAACCATTTCAATGCCGCTGGCGGCATGGGTTTTCTCATTCGCGAACTGCTCGGCGCGGGCTTCCTGCATGAGGACGTCAAGACCGTCTGGGGCACGGGTCTTTCAGGCTACACGGTCGAGGCACGGCTCGAGGACGGCCAGTTGCGCTTCGAGCCATCGCCGGAGCATTCGGGCGATCACAAGGTGCTCGCCCCGGCCAACAGCGCATTTGCGCGCACCGGCGGACTCAAGGTGCTTTCGGGTAACCTGGGAAAGGCCGTCATCAAGGTATCCGCGGTCAAGCCCGAGCACAGGGTCGTCGAGGCGCCGGCCCGGGTCTTTCATTCGCAGGCGGCTCTCCAGGATGCGTTCAAGGCCGGCGAGCTCGATGGCGACATGATCGCCGTGATCCGCTTCCAGGGGCCGCGGGCGGTGGGGATGCCCGAACTGCACAAGCTCACCCCGGTCCTTGGCGTGCTGCAGGATCGCGGTCATCGCGTGGCGCTTCTGACGGACGGACGCATGTCCGGGGCGTCCGGCAAGGTGCCCGCCGCGATCCATGTAACGCCCGAGGCGGCCGACGCCGGCCCCATTTCGAAGTTGCGTGACGGTGATATGATTCGTCTTGATGCCGAGTCGGGTACGCTCGACGTCATCGGCGATGCAACCGCCGTTCTCGGTCGCCCCGCGATCACCGAAGACCTTTCGGCCGAGCATTGGGGCATGGGGCGCGAGTTGTTCGCCGGCATGCGGGCGCTGGTGGGCGCGGCCGACAAGGGCGCGGGAGTGTTCTCCGCCCTCTGACGGCGCCGCCCCGGCCCGAAGCGGTGGCACGACGGCGAAGGGGGCACGCATGGCAATATCTCACCGCACCGCAATCCGGCAGGCGTGGGTCTTGCTCACGCTTGCGCTCGCCGGATGCACCGGGCTGCCATTGGGCACCGCCGAACAGTTGCGCAACCTCGATTTCTATTCCGACGACCTGGCCGATGCCGTGCTGGCCATCGAGGTTCCGCCCGGGATCGAACCGCGGCCCGGCGGAACGCGGCTTCACGTCGCGCTCACGGCCCTTTCCGGCCGTCGCGAGTTCGATGCCGCCCTCGAAAGGGCCGATGCCGACGAAATCGGTGAGGGCCTGGATCCGCCAACCGCCGGACGCGCCTACTACCTGTTCAGGCTGGGACAGGACGATCGCGCGCGGCTGGCCGAATTGCAGGCATGGGCGCGAGGGCAGGGCGGGGATGCGCGGCAACCCATCCTCCCCGATGTCGAGGTCGTGCCCGATTTCTGCGCCGAAGGCGTTCTCGACGGGAGGCCGCTCACCTATTCGGTGCTGCTCGCCATTCCCGGCGCCGGCCAGCTTGCGCCGCTGGGTCGCGATATCCCGGTCGGCGGCACGAATGCGCCAGGCGCCGCTTTGGCGTTGCCGCTTTGCAGCCGATAAAGCGTGTTGAGGACAAGTGGGCGACGGTTTTCCGACACGAACATGCGACCACGCCAAGACCTGGAGCATGCGTCCTGATGCCAACAAGAGGCGACAAGGTTTCGGTGCGCCGCTGGCAGGGGATCGCTACAGCCATTTGCGCCGTTTGAAATAGAGATATGGCAGTACCGCAGCCAGCACCATCATGCCCAGCGCCATGGGGTATCCGAACGGCAGGCTCAACTCGGGCATGTAGTGGAAATTCATGCCATAGACCGACGCGACCAGGGTCGGGGGCAGCAGCACAACGGCGGCGACAGAGAAGATCTTGATGATCTGGTTCTGCTCGAGGTTGATAAGGCCCAGGGTCGCGTCGAGCAGGAAGCTGATCTTGTTCGACATCGAGCCTGCATGTTCGGCAAGCGAGGCGGTGTCGCGCTCGATCAGCCGGATTCTCTGCCGGGTTTCCCGCGGGCGCTTGTCGGCCTCCGATGTCGTGGCGTTGTGGTAGGCCACGGCGCGTCGGATGGTGACCAGCCCTTCCTGGATCATCGACAGCGCGTCGCCCTGCCGCCCGATGTGTTCGATTACGCCCTGCAGGTCACGCGCCTTGCTTTCGGCCTCAGCGCGATTGCGGAACACGTCATGCGAGATGCCGTCGACCGCCGCCGCGATCTGTTCCAGCGCGTCCGCCGTCCGGTCGACGATGGTCTCGATCAGCCCCAGCATCACATATTCCCCATCCTGGGAGGCTGTGCCGTTCGGGCGCTGGCACTGGGCGGAATAGATCTGGAACGAGCGCGGGTCGATGAAGCGCACCGTCACCAGCGTTCCGTTCTTGAGGATGAAGGTTAGGGGCGTCTTCACCGGCTCGTTGGTGTCGAGCCGCGTGACATTGGTGATGGTCATGAAATTCGCGCCGCCTTCCGAATAAAGACGCGACGAGACTTCGATCTCCTGCATCTCGGCGTGGCTTGGAACCGAGATGCCGAGCAATTGTTCGACCGCATGATCCTCGTCGGTGGTTGGCGACAGCAGATCGATCCAGACCGGACGCCTGCCGGCGGGGTCCGTCAGTCCTTCTGTTGCGACGAGCCGGTTGCCGTCCTGATAATAGGCATTGAGCATGTGAAACGTCCCCATACGGATCGGGCCGGGCGGATGCCGGTAAAGGAATCGCCGCTCACAGTTGGATGCAAAGCCGCGCCGTGGTCAACACTCTGGCCAAAGGACGTTCAGAAGCCGCCGCCAGTCTTGAAGCCGCCGGTCTTGCGCGTTCCTCTTGTACCGCTGCGCGGCCGGTTGAAACCGCCCGAGCCGCTGGAGCCGCCAAACGGGGGAAGCGGGAACCCGCCCCCCGGAGGCATCCGGAACGTGCGCCCGCTGCGCGGCAATCCCACGCCGCCGCCCCAGTCGCTCGATCCCGGCTTCCAGCCCTGGCTGGCCTTCCACATCGCCCAATAGGCCGCCGCCGTGATGGCGCCCCTGAGGAACTGGTTGAGAACGTCTCCCGCCAGGTTTTCCTCGCGAAAAGTCGACCGCGGATCGTCGTAGCGCGCGCGCTTGAATTCCCACTCGATGTCCTCGAGTTCGCGTCGACGCGCCGCCAGAACCTTAAGGCGCGCATGGTAGTCGTCGGCCTCGGCCTGCTCCTCGTTCAGCCGCAATCGCGCGTCGTCGATCTTGGCAAGGATCGCGTCGTCTTCGGCGGTGCGCGTCGCGCGTGCATCCGCCAGAAGTTTTGCGATGTCCTCGCGCTCGAGGCTTTGGGCAAGAAGGCCCACCGCATCGGTGAAGGCGGGATCGCGCCCCTGAGCGAGATGGCGCAAGCTGCCTGCGGCCTCATCGCGGTCGTCCTCGGCCTTGACGATTTCGGCGTCCAGCGCCTCGATCCGCTCCTGGGTGGCCACGAGGGCCTCGCGGATAGGCTTGCCGCCCGCCGTATCGATGGCCTCGGTCTCCATGCGATCGAGCTCGGCTTCGGCGGCTTCCGCCAACGCCTGCTGACGCTCGGCGTGCTCGCGCAGCCGCAGCGGGATTTCGTTGAGCATGGCGAAATTCGGCCGGGCCTTGTCGAAGCCGCACATTCGGGCCACGATCCCGTCAAGCCAGCGGATCAGGTTGTTGGCCTTGTAATTGCGGGTGCCATAGCCCGCCTCCCACAAATACATGAACAAGGGATCGTCTCGGTAGGGCCGGCCCTTTTCCTCGCGGTCGGTTTCGGCCTGTTCGGTCTTCTGCAGCGAGCGCGCCGCCACCGATTGCAACTCGGAAGCGTTCTTTCGCTCCTCCTCGTATTTGGGATCCTTGGCGATAACCGCGGCGATCCGGGCGCTCAGCGCCTTGAGATCGGCCTGGTGCTTGTCCAGTTCCTTGAGCAGGGCCGCGCGTTCAGTGGCGAGGCCGGCGATGGTCTTGTCGAGCGCCTTGAGCTGCCTTTCGTGGTCCGCAAGGCTTCGGGCGTGTTCGGCCAGCATGTCGCGGGCCCGCGTTTCCGCCTGCGACAGGCGACCGGTAATCTCGGCCTGGCCTTCGGCCGTCAGGCGGAATTGGGCCAGTTGGCGAAAGAGTTCCGCCTCGTTCTCGCGGATTCTGGCGATCAACTCGCCGTTGCGCGCCAGCTTCTGGGAGATGTCGCTCTCCTCGCGCCGCACGTCGCGTATCGCATCGTCCAGCGATTTCAGGGCGTCGGGGCCTGTCAGCATTGGGCGGGCATCCTTGCTACCATCGCGTCAGCATCCCACCCGAGGTCGGCACCACATAGTCGACGTCGAGGAAACCGTATTGTTTCACGCCCACCACATTGTGCTCGATGATGCCATCATCGCGCTTGTCCTCGGCAACCGCGTCGTAGACCGATTGCGGCACGCGCAGGGCGAACCTGGATACGTCCTCGGTCTGGCCGTTTTCCTCGTTCTTGATCGGCAGGGTCAGCGCCTTGCCATCCGGCGCGACCGCCTGCACCACGATATAGTAGTTGGTCGCCTCGGTGTTGACCTCCGGGAAGGTCCAGAAACCCGACTTCTCGCCAGGCTGGTTCACCACCTGCAACACATATTCCTGGCGGATCCTGTCGCGCAGGGCGGTGAGGTCGGCAACAGCCTTTTCCGCACCCGGCCGGTCGCCCTCGCTGGCGGCGATCTTTCCGCGCTTGCGGATCTCCTCGGCCTGGGTCACCGCGACCTGTACCTTGGTCTCGTTGTAGATCGTGTTGTAGAGGCTATCCATCTGCGCGGGCAGCCCCTGCGCAAGCTCGATGCGCGCCGCATCGGACTGCGCGTGCTGATATGGCAAATAGGCGAAGAAATAGCCCGCAAGCCCGATCGTGAGCGCCAGCACCAGGCCGATCACCAGCGGCCCCCACTTCCGCCGGCGCACATAAAGGCGCGCCAGCGCCAACCCGAAGCCGCCCTTGGGCGGGGTGTAGACGAAACGGCTCTCTGCCAGCGCCGAAACGCCTTCGCGCAGAACCTCGTCGCTCACATTGATGCCCTGCTGGGCATAGATGTCGCGCAGCTTGTCGATGAGCTGCTTTTCGCGGGCATCCGCGTCCAGCTCGCGCGTGACGAGGTTGTCGGAATGGCGGAGAGTGTCCACCACGTCCATGGCCAGCATCACATCGTCCAGCGGAACCGCCGGTTCGTGTGTCGAGGTCGTCATGTCCCGAGGCCCTGCCGCCCCCTGTACCGTCACGCTCAGCTCTGCGGGGTCTCCGCCATCAGCGCATTGCCATCGGCCGCGAGCTTGGCCAGGCGGCGCTTGCCGTCTTCAACCGCGTCGCGGATTTCCACGGAGTTCTCGGTGGAGAGCTTGCGCATCTCGTTGATGATGGTGCGCGAACGCTCCTGGAAATTGACCACGCTGTCCACCAGCTTCTTGACCGCGTCGGCCCTGATGGTGGGACCATAGCCGGCCTTGATCGCCTCTTCCTGCACCTTGTCGCCGATTTCGGACAGGGTTTCCAGGCTCTTGGACATGCCCTCCTTCATGGCATTGAGCGTCTCGGTGGATTCGTGAAGCCCGAACATGCCGGTGAACGAGGCCGACAGGGCCGTCAGCACCGTTTCATTGGTCGAGAAGAACGAAATCGACTGCTGATAGACCCGCTCCTTGGCATTCGTCGTCTGCATCAGGCGCGCCATCACCACTTCCGAGGTATTGTAGGAAATGGTGAGGTTGTCCGAGAGATCCTTGGCGATCTGGTAGCGGCGCTCTTCGTCCTGCATCTCGCGCAGGCGCTCGTCGCGGGCCATTTCAAGCCGCGCGCGGTCCGCGGCCGAACCGTCCGTGTAGTTGGCGACTGCCGCGGACGCCGTCTCGAGGGCCTTCTTGCGTTCGTCGAGGTGCTTCTCCGCGGTCTGCAACACCTCGAAGGCCATCACTTCGGACTGCTTCAGGGCGCCACGGAAGTCCCGATAGGCATCGAGAATGGTGTGTTCGCGGTCCACCTGGTCCTTGGTGTCCCTTGAAACGGACAGATAGGTGTCCCGGATCCGGTTGAACCGCGTGGCAATGTCGCCCCGCGAGACCTTCATCCAGATATTTGAGGCGCGTTCGAGCAGGTCGATCTTGCTGTCGTCGAGCTGGTCGACCAGCGCCTTGGCATCGTCACGGATCGAATCGAAGCCCTTGGTGATATCCTCGTAGCGCTCGCCCACATTCATTGCGGCGACCTGTTCGCGCACCACCTCGTTGAATGTGCTGGCCTGCGACAGCGTGCGCGCAATCAGCAGGACACGCGTCTCGTCGAGCGCCGTGATCTCCTGCAGAAGACCGGTGATCGGCGCTTCCTCGACCTTTTCGGGCCAGAGCCCCAGATCGCGGATCGCGGCGACCGCCTTGTCCAGATACTGAAGGGGCGTTTCGGTCATTTCCCCGGTGGTGGTTTCCACAGCCATCGTGATGCCTCGCCTTGGTTGCAGCTCATGATTCCCGCTTGTGTCCGCTGTGACAATTGCACGGGGGCCCTGTGGGCACTATTTCTCTGATATTGGTGCCAAAAAGACGCAGGTAAAGGCCACGGCCATGCAATTCGGCGGACACTACCTGATCGCGGCGCGGCGCGAAGACGTCTGGCTGGCACTCAACGACACCGCAGTGCTCAAGGAAGCGATACCCGGCTGCCGGCGCATCGAATGGGTAACCCCCGCCACCCTGGTCGCGGAGATTGCCGTCGATTTCGGCGTCGTCAAGCCCGTGTTCACCGGCGACCTTGAACTCAGCGACGTGGTGCCCGCGCAATCCTATACCCTCTCGGGCGGCGGACGCGGCGGGCTGCTGGGCCTCGCCCGGGCCGATGCGCGGGTCACGCTGGCCGATCACGACCAGGGCACCGAACTGAGGTTTTCCGCCGACGGGCAGGCATCCGGACGTATCATGAAGCTCGGCCATGCCTTGGTTGGCAATCGCGCGCAGTGGGTGATCGACGGTTTTTTCGAGCGGTTCGCCAAAGCCATGGGCGCCTCCTGGCACACGCTGGAGGCCGACTAGGGCATCGTTGCGGCCGATCCTGCACGTCTTTTGCCAACCGCCGGGCCTCCGGCCGGTGAAATTTTGACCAATTGTTCAAAATTCGCGTTTTTCGCTTGCGGCGGTTGAATTTGCACGGTTCAATCCCGCTTTATCGCGCGCGGTGTATCCCCGGCGGACCGCATCCGCCACCCGTAGCGACTACAGGGAGAAAAGTTATCATGACAACGAAGATGCCGCTTGCCCAGATTGCAACACGCGCCAAGGTGCTGGCCGCAGGCGTTGCGCTGGGCGCGTTGCTTGCCGGCAGCGCTTTCGCCAATCCCGCGATCATCTACGATCTCGGCGGCAAGTTCGACAAGTCGTTCAACGAGGCCGCGTTCAACGGCGCGACCAAGTGGGCCAAGGACAACAATTCCGAATTCGGCGAGCTCGAGCTGCAGAACGACGCGCAGCGCGAACAGGCCCTGCGCCAGTTCGCCCGCCGTGGCGACAGCCCCATCGTGGTGCCAGGCTTCTCCTGGGCTGCCGCGCTCGAGAAGGTGGCTCCGGAATTCCCCAACATCCACTTCGCCATCATCGATTCCGTGGTCGATCAGCCTAACGTGCGCTCCATCGTGTTCAAGGAGCAGGAAGGCTCGTTCGTGGTCGGCGTGATCGCGGCAATGAAGTCGGAGACCGGCAAGGTCGGTTTCGTGGGCGGCATGGACATCCCGCTCATCCACAAGTTTGCCTGCGGCTACGAGCAGGGCGTCAAGTACATTACGCCCGACGCGACCATCTTCGAGAACTATACCGGCACTACCCCGGCCGCCTGGAATGATCCGGTGACCGCGGGCGAGCTGGCCAAGGCCGACTTCAACCGTGGCGCCGACGTCGTCTATGCCGCCGCCGGCGGCTCGGGTCTTGGCGTGCTGCAGGCCGCCGCCGACATGGGCAAGTACTCCATCGGCGTGGACAGCAACCAGAACTACCTGCATCCGGGCTCGGTGCTGACCTCCATGGTCAAGCGCGTCGATGTCGCGGTCTACAACGCCTTCCAGGACGAAAAGGACGGCAAGTGGACCTCCGGCATCCAGAACCTGGGCCTCAAGGAAGGCGGCGTTTCGGCGGCGATGGACGAGAACAACGCCTCGCTGATCACCGACGAGATCAAGGCCAAGGTGGCGGACGTGCAGTCCAAGATCGAGGCTGGCGAGATCGATGTGCACGACTACACCACGGATAATGCCTGCCCGGCCATGTAACGGCTGGCGGCGATTACCTGATGGAAGATCGCGAAAATGAAATGGCGCAGCGGCCGGCTTCGGCCGCTGCAGCCAACTGGGCGATAGAGCTTGTCGGGATCGACAAGAGCTTTGGGCCGGTGCACGCGAACAAGAACATCAACCTCAAGGTTGAGCGGGGGACCGTACACGGCATCGTTGGGGAGAACGGCGCCGGAAAATCGACATTGATGTCGATCCTTTATGGGTTCTACACCGCCGACGCCGGCCAGATCTTCGTGAATGGCGAGCGGGCGGTCATCACGGATTCACGGCACGCGCTGAAACTGGGCATCGGCATGGTGCACCAGCACTTCATGCTGGTCGACAATTTCACCGTCATCGAAAACATCATCCTCGGCGTGGAGGACAGCGAACTGCTCAATCGCAGTATCGACCGGGCCCGCGGCGAGATGAAGCGGCTCGCCGCCGACTATGGCCTAGAGGTCGATCCGGACACAAAGATCGAGGATCTTTCGGTGGGCCAGCAGCAGCGGGTCGAGATCCTCAAGGCACTCTATCGCGGCGCCGAAATCCTTATCCTGGACGAACCGACCGGTGTTCTGACGCCGGCGGAGGCGGACCATCTGTTCAGGATTCTCGAGCAGTTGCGCCAGCAGGGAAAGACCATCATCCTGATCACCCACAAGCTTCGGGAGATCATGGCGATCACCGACAACGTCTCGGTGATGCGCCAGGGCGAAATGGTGGAGACGCTCAGGACCGCCGATACCAACCCTGAAAAACTTGCCGAACTCATGGTCGGCCGCCACGTCCTGCTCAGGGTGGAAAAGGGGCCGGCCACGCCCGGCGAAGTGAAGCTTGAGGCAAGGGATCTCGTGGTGACCGACGAGATGGGCGTGACCCGCGTCAAGGGCGTGAGTTTCAATGTGCGCGCTGGGGAGATCGTGGGCATCGCCGGTGTGGCGGGCAACGGGCAATCGGAACTGCTCGAGGCGGTCTCGGGCATGAACGCCCCCACCTCCGGCCAGATCCTCGTGAACGGACAGCCGATCGTGTTCAAGGGTGACGACAACGCCTCGCGCATACGGCTGATGAGTGTTGGCCATGTGCCCGAAGATCGGCAACGCATGGGCCTGGTCACCCAGTTCGAGGAATGGGAGAATTCCATCCTTGGCTACGAGGACGACGACCGGTTCGGCAACGGGCCATTTCTCTCGATCAAGGCATGCCGCGACTATGCCAAGGCAGGGATCGAGGACTTCGATATCCGCCCGGCCAATTGCCGGCTCAAGACCGCAAATTTCTCCGGCGGCAACCAGCAGAAGATCATCGTGATGCGCGAGATGGAGCGGAACCCGGATGTGCTCATCGTGGGCCAGCCGACCCGCGGCGTCGATATCGGCGCCATCGAGTTCATCCACAACCGCATCATCGAAATGCGCGACGCGGGCAAGGCGATCCTTCTCGTCTCCGTCGAGCTCGACGAAATCCGGTCCCTGTCGGACAGGATCCTGGTGATGTTCGACGGCAGGCTGGTGGGCGAGGCTGACCCCGCCACCGCGACCGAGGGCGAACTGGGGTTGCTCATGGCAGGCATCGAAAAGGCGGAGGCAGCCGAATGAGCGCCAGAAGACCCCTTCCGCGCTGGGCGGACGTCGCACTGCTGCCCGCACTCAATCTCACTCTCGCCTTCGTCATCGGCGGGCTGGTGGTCGCCTTCATCGGCGAAAATCCGCTCAAGGCGATGCAGATCCTTATCTACGGCGCATTCGGCTATGGCGAGGGCGTCGGCTACACGCTGCATTTTGCAACCGACTTCGTGTTCACCGGCCTTGCCGTGGCGCTGGCTGCGCACGCGGGCCTGTTCAATATCGGCGGCGAGGGGCAGGCCTATGTCGGCGGCCTCGGGGCGATCCTGATCGCCCTGCCGCTGGACAATACGCACTGGCTGATCGTGCTGCCGCTTGCCGTGATCGCCTCGGGCGCGTTCGGCGCGGCGTGGGGGTTCATTCCCGGCTATTTGCAGGCCAAGCGCGGCAGTCACGTGGTGATCACCACGATCATGTTCAATTTTATCGCCGCCGCGCTCATGGTCTATCTGCTCAACCGCGTGCTCAAGCGCCCGGGCCAGATGGCGCCGGAAAGCGCCTCCGTGGTCGCGGCCGGCAAGATCCCGCAGTTGCGCGAGTTCTTCCCCTGGTTCGGCTATTCGCCGCTCAATGTCACCGTGTTCGTCGCCATCCTGGCGCTGATCTTCTTTTACGTGCTGATCTGGCGCACCGAGTTCGGCTACAAGATCCGCACCGTGGGCCACAATCCCACGGCGGCACGGTACGCGGGCATGTCGGTCACCAGGATCACGATCATTGTGATGATGCTGTCCGGCGCCCTGGCCGGCATGATGGCGGTCAACGAAGTGCTCGGCGTGCAACAGCGCCTCGTGCTCGATTTCACCTCCGGTTACGGCTTTGTGGGGATAGCGGTGGCATTGATGGGGCGCAACCACCCCATCGGCATCGCACTGGCCGCGATCCTGTTCGGCGCGCTCTACCAGGGCGGGCAGGAACTCGCCTTCGAGATGCCCCGGGTCAGTCGCGAACTGATCCTTGTCATCCAGGCGCTGGTGATCCTGTTCACCGGGGCAATGGAGGACATGTTCCGCCCAAGCCTGCAAAGCATCTTCATGGCGCTTTCTCCCCGCAAGGAAAACGGCGCCTCCACCCGGCAGACGGAGGGCTAGGCGATGGGTTTCGAGGACATCGTCTATCTTCTGGCCTCGACGGTCAGGCTATCCGTGCCGCTGATCCTGGCGGCGCTGGCCGGGCTCTATTCGGAGCGCTCGGGCGTGTTCGACATCGGGCTGGAAGGCAAGATGCTGGCCGCCGCCTTCGGCGCGGCGACCGTCGCCTATCTCTCCGGATCGGCCTGGATCGGGCTTCTGGCCGGTATCGGCGTTTCGGTGGGCATGTCGATGATCCACGGGCTGGCCTCGATCAATTTCCGGGGCAACCAGATCGTTTCGGGCGTTGCGATCAACTTCCTCGCCTCCGGCCTCACCACCTTCCTGGGGCAGAACTGGTTCCGCCAGGGCGGGCGCACCCCGCAGCTCACCGGCGCGCAGCGCTTCGAGGGGATCAACCTTCCATTCGTGGACGCCATCCGGGACGTCCCTTATGTGGGCCCGGTCTATGCCAATCTGATTTCCGGGCAGAACATCCTCGTCTACATGGCATTTGTCGCTGTTCCGCTGACCGCGTTCGTGCTGTTCCGCACCCGTTTCGGCTTGCGGCTCAGGGCGGTGGGCGAGAACCCCAAGGCCGTCGACACCGCGGGCATTCACGTCAATGCCATGCGCTACAAGGCGCTCATCATCACGGGTATCCTGTGCGGCATCGCTGGCGCCTATTTTTCGACCGCGCAGTCCGCCGGGTTCGGCAAGGACATGACCGCGGGCAAGGGCTTCATCGCGCTCGCGGCGCTGATCTTTTCCAAGTGGCGTCCGTGGCCGGTGCTGGCGACCTGCCTGCTGTTCGGGTTCCTCGATGCCTTGCAGATCCGCCTCCAGGGCGTGGTGCTGCCGGGGATAGGGGAGGTGCCGGTGCAGGCGATCCAGGCGCTACCCTACATCCTGACCGTGGTGCTCCTGGCCGGATTCATCGGCCGGGCCATTCCGCCCAAGGCGGGCGGCCAGCCCTACGTCAAGGAGCGCTGAGCGCCGTCAAACGGTCGGCGGCGCCCAGGGCCTGAACGTCGGGCCGGGGCCGCCGCCGGGCGCAGTGCGAAGATCAGCCGGAGTTTTTCATGACCGCTACGACAAGTCTCGATGCCGAAGACCTGACACTGCTTGAAGCGGCGAACCGTGTGCGCGCCAATGCCCACGTGCCCTATTCGCATTTCGCTGTGGGGGCGGCGATCCTGGCGGATGACGGCAGGATCTACGCCGGCTGCAATATAGAGAACGCCGCCTATCCCGAAGGCAATTGCGCCGAGACGTCGGCCATCGCCGCCATGGTGATTGGCGGGGGCAAACGCATCGAGCGGATCCTCGTCACCGGCCCGGGCGACGTTCCGGTGACCCCGTGCGGCGGCTGCCGGCAGCGTATCCGCGAATTCGCCGCGCCCGACGTGCCGGTCATCTGCTGTTCGGACAAGGGATCGCCGCTGATAACCTCTCTGGCCGGCCTCCTGCCGCATTCCTTCGGTCCCAACCACCTGGAGGCAAGCCAATGAACTGGGCAGCCAACCACATCCGGACGCGCGCCGGCCGCGAGCCCATCGAGGCGGGCCTGATCCTGGGGTCCGGCCTTTCCGATATCGGGGACATGCTGGAGGATCGCGTCTCTGTTCCCTATGCCGATCTCGAAGGTTTCCCCGAGGGGCACGGCGTTTCGGGGCACGGACGCGATCTGCTTGTGGGGCGCCTCGGCGGCCGCCGTATCGCCGTGCTGACCGGCCGCGCGCACTATTACGAGGAAGGCAGGCCCGGGGTGATGCGCCCGGCGCTCGAAACGCTGGCCGACCTTGGCGCGGCAACGGTGCTGCTGACCAATTCGGCCGGTTCGCTCAACGAGGCGGTGCGGCCGGGCGACCTCATGATGTTGAGCGATCACATCAATTTCTCGGGCACGAACCCCTTGATCGGGGAGCCCGAGGATCGCCGCTTCGTCAATCTTGTTGACGCCTATGATCCGGGCCTGCGACAAAAGGCCATGGGCGCGGCGGCCCGGCTGGGGATCGGCCTTTCTCAGGGCGTCTACATGTGGTTCTCCGGCCCGTCCTTCGAAACGCCTGCCGAGATCCGCATGGCAAGAATGCTCGGCGCCGATGCGGTCGGCATGTCCACCGTGCCCGAAGTGATCGTTGCGCGCATGCTTGGCCTCAGGGTCTGGGCCTGCTCCTCGGTCACCAACATGGGGGCCGGAATGGCCAAGGAAACGATCTCACACGAACAGACAAAGACCGTCGCCAGGTTTGGCGCGGACAAGCTCAAGCGCCTCATCGCGGCGCTGGTGGAGGCGCTATGAACCTCAGAGCCGTAGACGCGCCCGCAGGCGAGGCGGGTCATCAGCGCAATCCCGGTTTTCCGCTCGACCTCGACTGGGTGGAGCGCGTGCGCATGAACCGCTCGGCCCTTGAACGCCGTGGCGCCACCATCGGCGCGCGCCGGTCGGTCAAGAAGGACTGGCAGGCGGCCTGGCTGCTGCGCGCCATCACCCTGATCGACCTGACCACGCTCAATTCCGACGATACGCCGGGCCGGGTCGAGCGGCTTTGCGCCAAGGCGCGGCACCCGGTGCGCGACGATATTCTGGAAGGACTTGGGGCGCAAAAGCTGGACGTGAAGCCCGCCGCGGTCTGCGTCTATCACGCCTTCGTGGACACGGCGGCGCGGGCGTTGCAGGGCACCGGCATCGGTGTTGCCGCGGTCTCCACGGCCTTTCCGCACGGTCTTGCCCCGGTTGCCACCAAGGTCGCGGAGATCGAGGCATCGGTTGCCGCCGGCGCGACCGAGATCGATATCGTGATCGAGCGCCAGATGGTGCTGCTTGGCGACTGGCAGGGCCTCTACGACCAGATCCGCGCCTATCGCAAGGCGTGTGGAGAGGCGCATCTGAAAACCATTCTGGGCACCGGTGAACTGGCGACGCTCAACAACGTCGCCAAGGCGTCGCTGGTGTGCATGATGGCGGGGGCCGATTTCATCAAGACCTCGACCGGCAAGGAGAAGGTCAACGCCAACCTGCCGACCTCGCTGGCCATGATCCGGATGATCCGCTGGTTCCACGAAATGACCGGCATCGAGATCGGCTACAAGCCGGCGGGCGGCATTTCCACGGCCAAGGACGCGCTCACCTACATGGCGCTGATCAAGGAAGAACTGGGCACTCACTGGCTCAAGCCGCACCTTTTCCGCTTTGGCGCCTCGTCGCTACTCACTGACATCGAGCGTCAGCTCGAACACAACGCCACCGGCCATTATGCGGCCGATTACCGGCAACCCATGGTGTAACCCATGAACATCGCACAGATTTTCCAGACCCTCGACTACGGCCCGGCCCCTGAAGGCCCGGCGCCGGCAAATGTCTGGCTCGAAACGCATGGCCGCCAGTTCGGCCATTTCATCGGCGGCAAGTTCACCAGGCCCGGCGAGACTTTCGCCACCGAGAACCCGGCGACCGGCGAAGTCCTGGCCCGGATCACCGACGGCACGGTTGAGGACGTCGACAAGGCGGTGAAGGCCGCGCGATCCGCGTTCAAGACCTGGAGCGAACTGCCCGGATACGAGCGGGCGAAATATCTCTACGCCATCGCCCGGCACATCCAGAAGGAAAGCCGCCTGTTCGCCGTGCTCGAGACCATGGACAACGGCAAGCCGATCCGCGAAAGCCGGGATGCCGATATCCCGCTGGCGGCGCGGCACTTCTACCACCACGCCGGATGGGCCCAGCACATCGCGCGCGAATTCCCCGACCGGGTTCCGTACGGCGTGTGCGGGCAGATCATCCCGTGGAACTTCCCGCTCCTGATGCTGGCCTGGAAGATCGCGCCGGCGCTTGCTGCAGGGAATACGGTAGTGCTCAAGCCCGCCGAGTTCACCTCGCTCACCGCCCTGCTGTTCGCCGAAATCTGCCAGCGTGCGGGGCTGCCCGACGGGGTGGTCAATATCGTCACCGGCCAGGGGGAAACGGGCGCCGCGCTCGTCGAGCACAAGGGGGTCGACAAGATCGCCTTCACCGGCTCGACCGAAGTGGGCAAGATCATTCGCAAGGCGACGGCGGGCACCGGCAAGGGACTGTCGCTCGAACTGGGCGGCAAGAGCCCCTACATCGTCTTCGAGGATGCCGATCTCGACAGTGCCGTCGAAGGGCTGGTCGATGCGATCTGGTTCAACCAGGGCCAGGTGTGCTGCGCGGGTTCAAGGCTTCTGGTGCAGGAGAGCATCGAAAAGGCATTCATCGCCAGGCTCAAGGCGCGCATGGCCAGGCTGCGCGTCGGCGATCCGCTGGACAAGTCGATAGACATCGGCGCGCTGGTCGCCCCGGTGCAGGTCAAGCGTATCCAGGACCTGCTGGCCGCCGGCAAGAAGGAGGGCGGCAGCTATTACGAGCCGGACGGTCCGCTGCCGAACCAGGGCTGCTTCATGCGCCCCATGCTGGTCACCGACGTCTCGCCTGCCCATACCCTGGTACAGGAGGAAATCTTCGGCCCGATCCTCGTCTCGATGACCTTCCGCACGCCCGACGAGGCGGTGGCGCTGGCCAACAACACCCGGTATGGGCTGGCCGCGACCATCTGGAGCGAGAACATCAATCTCGCCCTCGATATTGCGCCGCGCATCAAGGCGGGTGTTGTATGGGTGAACTGCGCCAATACCTTCGACGCGGCGGTGGGGTTCGGCGGCTATCGCGAATCCGGCTTCGGCCGCGAGGGTGGACGCGAAGGCATGTCGGTCTATCTCAAGCCGGCGTTCGAGAAGAAGCTGGCACCGCCAAAGCCGCAAAAGACGGCGACTGGTATGGGGTCCGACGAACCGCGCGGCATCGATCGGACCGCCAAGATGTATATCGGCGGCAAGCAGGCCCGCGGCGACAGCGGCTATGCGCGCGTCGTGCTCGGTCCGGACGGGCGGGAGATCGGCGAAGTGGCCGATGGCAACCGCAAGGATATCCGCAACGCCGTCGAGGCCGCCCGCAAGGCGCTCGGCTGGGCCGGGACGACCGCGCATCTGAGATCGCAGATCCTCTATTTCCTCGGCGAGAACCTCGACTACCGCAAGGCCGAATTCGCCGACCGCATCCGCCAGCAGACCGGTGCGACACCCGCTGCGGCCAGAAAGGAAGTCGAGCTTTCCGTCGAGCGCCTGTTCGCCTTCGCCGGCTGGGCCGACAAGTATGACGGCGCGGTGCACAACCCGCCAATGCGCGCCGTCGCGGTGGCCATGGTCGAGCCCCTGGGCGTGATCGGCATTGCAGCGCCTCTCGAAGCCCCGCTGCTTGCGTCGGTCTCGATGCTGGCGCCGGCCATTGCCATGGGCAACACTGTGGTGCTGGTTCCCTCCGAACTGCATCCCCTGTCCATGACGGATTTCTACCAGGTGGTCGAAACTTCGGATGTGCCGGGCGGCGTGATCAATATCGTGACCGGCGACAATCCCGCCCTCGCCAAGGTGCTGGCCGAGCATGACGGGGTCGACGGGCTGTGGTTTGCCGGACCCGCCGACTGGTCGGCGGAAATGGAGCGCGCCTCGATCGGCAATCTCAAGCAGACATGGACCAGCCGCGGCCTTGGCTTCGACTGGACCGACAAGGCGTCCCTCGAGGGCGACTATTTCCTTTCCCGCGCCACCCAGGTGAAGAACATCTGGGTGCCCTACGGAGCATAGATTTCAATGGTTTTTCTTCCCCAGGAAGTCATCGCGCGCAAGCGCGACGGGGCGACGCTGACTGCTGATGAGATCCGCCGTTTCATCGAAGGCTTCCGGCTCGGCACTGTGACGCATGCGCAGGCGGCGGCTTTTGCCATGGCGGTCTACTTCCGCGACATGACGATTGCCGAGCGGGTCGCCCTGACCGAGGCCATGCGCGATTCGGGCAAGGTTCTCGACTGGTCCGACCTCGACGGCCCGGTGGCCGACAAGCATTCGACCGGCGGGGTGGGTGACAACGTCTCGCTGATGCTGGCTCCGATCCTTGCTGCCTGCGGGGTCTACGTGCCCATGATCTCGGGCCGGGGCCTCGGGCATACCGGAGGCACGCTCGACAAGTTCGAAGCCGTCCCCGGCTACAACACCAATCCCGACAACGAAACCTTCCGCAAGACGGTGCGCGAAGTGGGCTGCGCCATCATCGGTCAGACAGACGACCTTGCACCCGCCGACCGCACGCTCTACGCAATTCGCGACGTGACAGGGACGGTAGAGAGCATTTCGCTCATCACCGCCTCGATCCTGTCCAAGAAGCTCGCCGCCGGCCTTGGTGCGCTGATCCTCGACGTCAAGAGCGGTTCGGGCGCGTTCATGAAAACACCCGAGGACGCGCGGCACCTGGCCGACAGTCTTGTCACCGTCGCCAACGGCGCGGGCCTGAGGACCGGGGCGCTGATCACCGACATGAACGAACCGCTGGCAAGCGCGGCCGGCAACGCTCTGGAGGTGAGGAATGCGGTCGACTTTCTCACGGGCGCGCACCGCGATCCCCGGCTGGTCGAGGTTACCCTGGAACTGTGCGCGGCAACCCTGGTTCTTGCCGGCAAGGCCAGCGAACCTGGCGAGGGCTTGAGCGCCGCGCGGCATGCGCTTGAGAGCGGAGCGGCAACCGAGCGTTTCGCCCGCATGGTCAGCGCTCTGGGCGGGCCGGCCGATTTCATCGACAACATGGACGCCTACCTCGAAGCCGCGCCCATCGTGCGCGATGTCTTCGCGCCAAAGGCGGGTACCGTCAGCACCATCGACGCGCGCGGCGTGGGCATGGCCGTGGTGGCGCTTGGCGGTGGTCGGCGTACGCCGTCCGACCGGATCGATCACGCCGTGGGTTTCGACCGCCTTCTTGGCCTGGGAAGCGAAGCCAATGCACAAACGCCGCTCGCCCGGATCCACGCCCGCGACGAAACCAGCGCTGCCGAGGGCGCGCGCCGGCTCATCGAAGCGTACCAGACCGGCGGCCGGCTGACGGCTCATCCGCTGATTGCCGACACCATCATGCCGGAGGACAAGTGATGCCCAGGGCCATACTTTGCGTTCTCGACAGCTTCGGCATCGGGGCGGCTCCCGATGCTGCGGATTTTGGCGACGAAGGCGCCAATACCCTGCTGCACATTGCCCAGAAATGCGCCATAGGGGAGGGTGACCGGGATGGGTTGCGGCAGGGGCCGCTGAGCCTGCCGAATATGGACGGACTGGGGCTGGGCGCGGCGGCCGAACTGGCGGCGGGCACAGTGCCGCCCGGGCTCACCAATGCCCCCCGCGCCGGGCGGTGGGGCTGTGCAAGGGAAGTCTCCATCGGCAAGGACACGCCTTCCGGTCACTGGGAAATCGCCGGGGTTCCGGTGCCCTTCGACTGGGGCTATTTCCCCAATACCGAGCCCTGCTTCCCGCCCGAACTGACCGAGGCGCTGATTGCCGAGGCCAATCTGCCGGGCATTCTGGGCAACAAGCACGCCTCGGGCACCGTCATCATCGCCGAGCTGGGCGAGGAACATATCCGGACCGGCAAACCCATCTGCTACACGAGCGCCGACAGCGTGTTCCAGATCGCCGCCCACGAAACCCATTTCGGGCTCGACCGGCTCTACGAGGTCTGCGAGGTTGCCCGCAAACTGGTTGATCCGCTCAATATCGGCCGGGTGATCGCCCGTCCCTTCGTCGGAGAAACGCGGGCTGACTTCAAGCGTACCGGCAACCGGCACGACCTTGCTGTGCCGCCGCCCGAACCCACGCTGCTCGACCGGGTGAAGGCGAGTGGCCACAATGTCTTTGCCATTGGCAAGATCTCCGACATCTACGCGACCATGGGCGTGACCCACAAGATCAAGGCGACCGGCAACGAGGCGCTGTTCGACGCGACGCTCGAAGCCATGGACATGGCCTCGGACGGCGACCTGGTGTTCGTGAACTTCGTCGATTTCGACCAGGAATACGGCCATCGCCGCGACGTGCCGGGCTATGCCGCAGCCCTCGAACGCTTCGATGCGCGCCTGCCCGAAATGATCGCCAGGCTGCGCGACGACGATCTGCTGGTACTCACGGCCGACCACGGCAACGACCCCACCTGGCGCGGCAACGATCACACGCGCGAACAGGTGGCGATCATGTGCCATTCGCGCCGTCTGTCGCCCGGCAGCGTCGGCGCCCGGTCTACCTTTGCCGATATCGGCGAGAGCATTGCAAGCTGGCTGGGACTGGCGCCCGGTGCGCATGGTACCAGTTTTCTATGAGCATGAAGCGGCTGAACCGTCCATCCGGTCTTCCCGCGTGGCTCCGCAGGCGCTAGAAACCAGAAAAAGCCACGGTCAGGGGGATTTCATGCAGGGCGTTACAGTCGTCGATCATCCGCTTGTGCAGCACAAGCTCACGATCATGCGCAACAAGGAGACCTCGACCGCCGGCTTTCGGCGTCTCCTGCGCG
Organism: Devosiaceae bacterium; assembly: GCA_036563245.1. Classification (GTDB taxonomy): domain Bacteria; phylum Pseudomonadota; class Alphaproteobacteria; order Rhizobiales; family Devosiaceae; genus DATCMU01. Next base: position 230,077 of record DATCMU010000029.1, read on the forward strand.
AGATCGCCCACCTCCTGTGCTACGAGGTCACCCGCGACCTCGAACTCGATACGGTGCTGATCGAGACCCCGCTCGAACCGATGGACGCGCCAACCCTCAAGGGCAAGAAGCTGGTTTTCGCCTCGATCCTGAGGGCCGGCAACGGGCTGCTCGAGGGCATGCTCGACCTGGTGCCGGCCGCCCGCGTCGCCCATATCGGGCTCTATCGCGATCACGAAACGCTGCAGCCGGTCGAGTACTACTTCAAGGCGCCGTCAGACATATCCGACCGGCTGGTGATCGTGGTCGATCCCATGCTGGCGACCGCCAATTCGGCCATTGCCGCAGTCGATCGGCTGAAACGGCGCGGCGCCAACAAGGTGCGGTTCCTGTGCCTGCTCGCCGCGCCCGAGGGCGTCGAGCGGTTCACCCGGGCTCATCCGGACGTGCCGGTCTTCACCGCCGCAATCGACCAGCGACTCAATGAAAAGGGCTATATCGTTCCCGGCCTCGGCGATGCCGGCGACCGCATGTACGGCACGCGCTAGCCCTTCAGCGGCAGCCCCAGCGAAACCAGCTCCGCCCGCAGGCCTTCAGGCGATTTGAAGTGATGCGCCTTCATGCCGAACTTGCGCGCCGCGATCACGTTCGCCTCGTTGTCGTCGATGAACACGCAGGAATCCGGAGCAAGTCCATAGCGCTCGCACAAGACGCGATAGATGCGGATATCGGGCTTCACCAACTTCTCGAGCCCGGAAACCACGATGCCGTCGAACTTCTCCAGGAATGGCCAGTCCGGCAGGACGGTCACGAACTTCTCCCATGAGAAATTGGTGATCGCGAAAGTCGGAACGTCTGCGGCGACCAGTTCGTCGTGAATGGCGACAGTGCCCTCGATCACACCGCCCAGGGTTTCGCGCCAGCGCGTGTCATAGGCCTGGATTTCCCGCCAATAGCGGGGAAAGCGCGTGATCAGCTTGGCGACGCCCTCGGCATAGATATCGCCGGCATCGAATTCGAGATTCCAGTCGAGTGTGCAGATCTCGTCGTGAAACCACTGCGCATCTTCCTCGCTGTCGAACAGCTTGCGGAACAGGTACATCGGGTTCCAGTCGACGAAAACGCCGCCAAGGTCGAATACGGGGATCAGGCTTTCGGTCATGGCATTCGCTTCCCGCCGTATCGGCAACTCCGGTAGGGCGGCTATGGCACGCCGACCGCGTCGCTTCAAGCGGATACGCCGCCACAGGCGGGGATTTCGCCGGTGAAATGTGGAGTGGTCAACTGATTGCGCTTCGGGGCGGCGCTAGCTGGTGACGTCGATCTTTCCGCCGAAACGGGGCAGGTAGAAGCCCTCGTGGTACATGTTCATGTCATTGGTGATGACAAGGCCGAACAACGACTTGTACGAATACACCGCCTCGGCCACGATGATATAGCCGCCCGCGGCCATGCTGGCGGTCTCCGGCGGCAGGGTGAACGATGCGTTCTGGGTGTGGGCTGTTGCGCCGTTATACGCATAGCTCCAGTAAACCTTCGCGGTGCCGTCGCTGGCCACCTGAATGCAGCTGACCACCTGCTTGAGGTTCGTCTTGTTGTAGGGCAACAGCATCAGCTGTGCTGCCTTGAAGTAGTCGGTCAACTGGGTCTGGGTGATGGTATCCTCGCTGCGCGACACGAGGTCGCCCAGCGAGCCCACCAGCGTGGTCACCTTGCGGTCGACTGTGATCGCCTGACTGGCCTCGATCGAGCCGATATAGAGGATCAGCATCACCGGCAGGACGAGGGCGAATTCGACCGCCGCGATCCCCTCGCGCTCCCTTGCCAGGCGGGCAACCAGACCAGCGAACTTGCGCAAACGGGTGAACATGGCGATCCCTCAGAACGGTTCGTTGCGGAACACCCGCACGCTGCCGAGCAGGCGCGAACCGTCAGGCTGGTCGGCAAGGTTCAATCCCGCGAAGTCGAAAAGCGCCGGCCACTTGTAGAACGCCTGCACCATGACGATGCTCGAACCTGCGCCGGGCTGGTAGGTTTCCGTGAACTTCCAGCTTCCATCGTTCGGGTCGATCGGCTGCAGGTCCAGCGCGGTGCTGGCGCTGTTGAAGTCGGTGATCGTGGACACCTTGATCTTGAGATCGTTGCAGTTGAACAGGCCGAATAGCTTGTCGCAGACCTGCGTGCGGAACCCGCTGGAGCCGATGCTGGAGGCTTGCGCCTGCCCGGTGCGGATCAGACGGGATGCGTCGCCGACCGCGGAATCAAGGACCTGTCCGGCAAAGAAGATCAGGGAGGTCTCGATCATCGCGCCGACCAGCACGAAGAACGGAACGGCAAGCAGGGCAAATTCGATAAGCGTTACGCCGCGCTCGTCGCGCACGAACCCCTTGCGCGAGATCGCGTTCAATCGCTCAAGGATTGCTCTGCCGGAAGCTGGCATCGGCCACCTACCCAATTCCGCCCTGGCTTCCCGCCGCGACATGCGGCGGGAGCGCCTTCGTGTTGCGGCCATGCATGGGCCGCCCGAGAGGCACAGGATAAGCGATCATGCCTAAGCTTTGGTTAGGATGGGGCGGATTCGGCCTGCGGTTTGGTCAGGCGGTAAACCAAAGGTAAACGCCTACTTGGCGCTGCTCTGCACCATTTGCGCCGACGACGCGGCGACCGAGGTGAAATTGGGGTCGTCGCCAAGCATGATCACCGGTTGGCAGGTGGGCGAGCAGGCCAGGGTTGAACGGGCCGCCCCCATATAGACCGTCATTGCGTCCTTCTCGGAGGCGACGACCTCGATCAGGGTGTCGGCGATCGGATTGCCGCCGCTGTCGAGCACGATCAGGTTGGTCTTTCCGTAGCTCTTTCCCGTGAGCACCAGGGTCTGCGGGTCCTGGATGGTGACATCGGCAATGCCGGGATTGCCCACGATCACGGTCGAGGCCGGCGAATTGATCCGCAGGATACGCGCCATGTTCACCGTCACCGAGACCGGCGCGGTGTCCTTTGCGGCTGCCGGGGCCAGCGTCGGCGCCTGGGCGATTGCCCCCAGGGCAAGTGCGGCGATGAGCATGCGTAGCTTGGCGGACATGGTGCGAACCTGAAAGTTGCTTGCCTTGCGGTTGGCGCACAGTTTCACGCCGAATGGTGAATATTTGGCAAACGTTCGCCCCGGCCGCCTTGCCTGGCCGGGGCGAAGGGGCGGCAACCACGCGCGCGGGCGCGCGAACAACGCGCGGGCGCGCGGAAGACGCGCGGAAGAGATGACCGGGCTGCCGCGTCCCGGCGCATCTGCCGACCGGCCTGGCACTCGTTTGGGGCCGACCCGGAGCCACCCCGCAGGGAAGGGTTTCAGGGTGAATCAAATGCGATTCGTTTTGGTAACCATCTGATAATCATGCGAAATATTAGGGCGAATGCGTGGCTTGTGGCGTCCGCGATTAACCCAATCTCAACAAGTCAATTCTAGGTTTGGCCCACGTTCGATGTTGAGACGCGTCGGACTGAGCCGTCACTTGATGACGTGGAGCAAGGAGCAAGATTATGAACACTCTCAATCGTTTCGTCCGCGACGAGTCCGGTGCGACCGCGATCGAGTACGGCCTGATCGCCGCACTCATCAGCGTTGGCATCATCGCAGCTGCAACCACCCTCGGTGGTGGTCTGTCGAGCCTGTTCAATGGCATCGGCGGCAAGCTCAATACCGCTGCCAACAGCACCGCGCTGCAGTAAGCGTTTCGGGTCGCAATGACCCGCTGGAACAAGGGGGGCTTCCCAGCCCCCCTTTTTCTTTGCCGATTATTAACCGTAATCGGCCCAGACTCGATTGGCTTGCCGGGGCAGTGAAGGTTTGGCGCCGGCGCGGAGAGGCCAATGCTGAACACAGTCGCACTCCTGATCTTTCCATTGCTCATGGCGCTGGCGGCCTCGTCCGACCTGCTAACGATGCGGATTTCCAATCGCCTCGTGCTCACCCTGGTGGGGGGGTTCGTACTGATGGCAATCCTTGTGAACATGTCGGCCCAGGAATTCGCGATGCATGTCGCTGCCGCCGTGGTGGTGCTGATCGTCGCGTTTTCGTTCTTTGCAATGCGCTGGATTGGGGGCGGCGACGCCAAGCTCGCGGCCGCGACAACCCTGTGGCTGGGCTTCGGGGTGACCCTTCCCTACCTTGTCTACGCCGCCCTGCTGGGTGGGGCATTGACCCTGCTGATCCTGGCGGTGCGCCGCTGGCCGCTGCATGGCGCGTTGGCCCGCATCGAATGGATCGATCGCCTGCACAATCACAAGTCGGGCGTGCCTTATGGAATCGCCCTGGCCGCGTCCGGGCTCATCACCTATTCCGACACCGGCATTTTCCATCATTTCGCCGGTTGACCCTGCTCGCATTCGGTGGGTGCAGAAGCCCCGTGGGTGCGCGGTCGAAGTCGTCGGCTACAGATTGAATTGAATTGCGCTTTCATTACGCATCGCGAAGCGATTTCAATTGCTTCGCGGCAAGAAATGCGGCTCGCGGACGCAAGCAGGTCAAGAGTAACCGGTCGCAGAACTGCGTGGTCGGGAGTTAATCCGGCATTAACCCTGCGCGCAAAGACCCGGTTAACCAAACTTTGACCCTTTGCGCACATAGTCGGATCGGGAACAAGCGAGCGCAGCGCGTTCGCGGCAACCGGAGTTGAGGCATGAAACCGGCGCGTATTGTGCTCTTGGTGGTAGCGATCATGGCAGGCGGCCTGGCCGCTTTTCTTGCAACGCGCGGCGACCGTCCACAGAACCAGACCGCCGATGCGGTCAAGGTCGTCGAGGAGCCAAGGGCCCAGGTCCTGGTCGCCAGCCGGGCGATCGGGCTGGGCGAGAGGCTGACCGCCGGAGCCGTTCAGTGGCAGGACTGGCCCAAGAATGCCGTCCGCGCGGAATATGTCACCCATCAGAACCTGCCGGATGCCCCCAGTTCCATGGCCGGTGCGGTTGCGCGTTTCGAGATTTTTCCTGGCGAACCGATCACCAGCGCCAAGCTGGTGCGCACGGACCAGGGCTATCTTTCGGCGGTCCTGAGCGAAGGCATGCGCGCGGTCTCCATTCCGGTGACCCCGGAATCGGGCGCCGGCGGCTTCATCGTCCCGAACGATCGCGTCGATGTCGTTTCGACCCATAACAGCCCGAACGGCGAAATCTCCGAGACCGTGCTGAGCAATGTCAGGGTGCTGGCCATCGGCAAGCGGCTCGGCGAAACCGGCGCGACGGCCCAGAACGCCGACCCCAACGATCCGAACACCAAGATGTTCGACCGGCAGACGATCGCCACCTTCGAGCTCGACCCAGGTCAGGCCGAAACCGTCATCAACGCGGCTGCCAAGGGCAGGATTACCCTGATCCTGCGCTCGGTCGCCGACTTCGGCGGTGGCGCGGAAGGCGCGTCGCCCAGGGCCGGCAAGGCGGTCAAGCTCATCCGCTTCGGCCGTGAGCAGAGCGTTCAGTCGACGACGACGGTGGGCGAGGATCAGGGCGCCTCCGTCAATCCGGCGGCCTTTGTCGGCGATGGCATCCGTTCCACCATGCCAACGGTCACTGGCCCGCTGGTCGACACGAATTCAACACCCGCGTCCGGGGGCGACAGCACGTCGCCCGCGGTTCAGTGAGAGGAAAGGGCAGATCCATGGCGACTGTTCTCAAACTTGACGTCGCGCCGAAAAAGCTCGGTCGCATTCTGCCCGCTGGAGCCCTGGCGCTGGCGGCAGTCCTCTCCGCAAGTGCGCTGGCCCCGGTTTCGGCCATCGCGGGCGAAGTCACCCATCTTGCCATCGCCTCAAGCCAGATCGGGCGGGATCAGAACCTGGAACTTGGCGTGAACAAGTCGGTGATCATCGACCTTCCCGTCGATGCGCACGAGGTCATCGTCTCCCAGCCAAGCATTGCCACCGCGATCATGCGCACCAAGCGCCGTGCCATCGTTCAGGGCACCGGGGTTGGCGAGACCAACATCTTCTTTCTGGATGTCAATGGACGCCGCATTTCCGTGGTGAATGCCTCGGTCGTCAATGACGCATCCACCCTTGCCAGCGCGATCGCCCAGACGACGCCGGACTCGCATATCCGCGTGGAGTCTTTCGGTGAGCGCGTCGTGCTCTCCGGAACGGCCAAGTCCACCGACGACGTCAACAAGGCCATGGCGATTGCCGCCCAGTTCACCGGCGACGCAAAGATGGTGGGCAATGTCGTCACCGTCACCGGCGTGCAGCAGGTCAAGCTCAAGGTCACGGTCGCCGAGGTCAACAGCCAGTCGATCAAGCAGCTCGGCATAGACTTCAATGCCAGCTATTCGACCGGATCGGTGACGACCAGCCTCATCAACAATGCCGCCTCGACGCTGGGGAGCACCACGAGCGCCTCGGGGACCGCCCCGATCGGCACCGCCAAGGCGGGCATCGACATCGGCGGCCTCTCGATCGACGCGACCCTCAAGGCCCTCGAACGTCGTGACGCGCTGCGGACCCTCGCCGAGCCCACGCTGACGGCCATTTCAGGCCAGTCGGCGCATTTCGTGGCCGGCGGCGAACTGCCCTATGTCGTCACAACGTCCAACGGCACCCAGACCACCTTCAAGGAATACGGGGTGATTCTCGATTTCACCCCGACGGTGAAGTCCAACGGCATCATTTCCCTGGATGTCGACACCCAGGTGTCCGACCCCAAGAGCGATGGCTCGATCCAGAAGCGCCAGGCCAAGTCCACCGTGGAACTGGCGCCCGGTTCGACGCTCGCCATCGGCGGACTGATGCAGCAAAAGGACGTGCAGCAGATCAACCAGCTGCCCGGCATCGGCAATATCCCGATCCTGGGTGCCCTGTTCCGCTCGCGCGATTTCATATCGTCGAAGACCGAATTGCTGGTCCTGGTGACGCCGTATCTGGCCGAAGCAGGCCCCGCGCCCACATTGCCGACCGATAACGTGGTCTTTGCCGGCGACGCCGAGACGATCTTCCTTGGCCACATGCAGAAGCTCTACGGCGTCGGCAACGATGGTTCGACCCCGCCTGGGCAATATCAGGGGTCGGTTGGTTTTGTACTGGATTGATCTGAAAGGCGCCGCAGTTTCGCGGGCGCCGGGGAGTATCGCCACATGAGTATATTGGGCAAGGACCACAACAAGTCCGAACATGCGGTGGAGGTTGCCGGTGGCGCCCGCATGGTTCCGCGTATCGCGATCCAGGCGTTCTGCGAGAATTCGCAGACCGCGCAACTGGTCGAGACCGCGATCCACGACAGGCGCATGTCCAAGGTGGCCCTGACCACCCACAATGGCGGCCTTGACGGAGCGGTGGAGACCTATCGGTCCAACCCCACGCCGAATCTGATCATGATCGAAACCTCGCTGCCGCCGGACGAAATTCCGGTCGCCCTCGAGCAGCTCGCCGAAGTGGTCGACGCCGGCACGCGGGTGATCGTGCTCGGTCATGTCAACGACGTGGTGCTCTACCGCGACCTGATCCGCAACGGCGTATCCGAATACATCGTCCTGCCCACCAGCCCGCAGACCATTGTCGACGCGGTGGCCGAACTCTTCGTGGGCGAGGACTCCTCGCCGGTCGGCCGCAGCATCGGGTTCATATCCGCCAAGGGCGGCGCGGGCTCGTCCACCGTGGCGCACAACGTCTCCTGGGCCATTGCCCAGCATCTGCGCCAGGATGTGCTGATCCTCGACATGGATCTGGCATTCGGCACCGCAGGGCTGGACTTCAACCAGGATCCGCCGCACGGGCTCGCCGACGCCGTGTTCGCGTCCGAGAAGATCGACCAGGTCATGCTCGACAGGCTGATCGCCAAGGCGGCCAATCACGTCAGCCTGCTGGCGGCGCCCGGCCTGCTCGACAAGGCCTATGACATGGGCGAGCGCGACTTCGAACCCATACTGGAGCTTGCCCAGCGCAGCGTGCCGGTGGTCGTTCTCGACATCCCGCACATCTGGGACGCCTGGGTACGTCACACGCTGTCGACGGTCGATGAAATCGTCATCGTTGCCGAGCCTGACCTGGCGAACCTGCGCAACGCGAAGAACCTCGCCGATACCATCCGCGCCTTGCGGCCCAGCGACAGTGACCCGGGCCTGCTGCTCAATCGCGTGGGCGTGCCCAAGCGCCCCGAAATCGCCCCGGCCGAATTCGCCGGCTCGATCAACTGCAACAGGATCGGGGAAATCCCATACGATCCCGCGCTATTCGGCACCGCCTCCAACAATGGCCAGATGATCGCCGAGGTATCTGCAACCCATCGTATTAACGAGATATTCCGCAATGTCGGTTATTCGGTAACCGGACGGTCAGGGCCAAGGGGTGAGAATGCCGGCAAGGGCGGGCTCTCGCTCCCCAAGCTGACCCGGTTATTGAAGAGGGCCTGAAGGCAGAACGTTCATGGCAGGATTCGGCAAGCGCACGAGTTTTGGAGGCAACACGCCGACGGGCGGTTTGTCGGGCGGAACGCCGCCCGCCCCCAAGCCGCGCGCACCTGCGCCCGAGCCTCGCCCCGCGGCCGCGGCCGAAGCCCCCGCCAAGGGCCGCACCGACGATGTGATGGACGTGAGTGCGCCGCAGATCGCGGCCCGCGACCAGGACTATTTCAAGACCAAGTCGGCGATCTTCAACGCGCTGATCGATTCCATCGACCTCAGCCAGCTCGCCACGATGGACCAGGAATCGGCGCGCGAGGAAATCCGCGACATCGTCGCCGAGATCATCGCGCTCAAGTCGATCGTGATGTCGATCTCCGAGCAGGAGGACCTGCTCGAGGATATCTGCAACGACGTTCTGGGCTATGGCCCGCTCGAACCCCTGCTGGCCCGCGACGACATCGCGGACATCATGGTGAACGGGTCGCAGAAGTGCTACATCGAGGTCAACGGACGCGTGAAGCTCACCAATGTGCGCTTCCGCGACGACGCCCACCTGATGAACGTGTGCCAGCGCATCGTGTCCCAGGTCGGACGGCGGGTAGATGAATCCTCCCCCATATGCGACGCGCGCCTGCCCGATGGCTCCCGCGTCAACGTGATTGCGCCGCCGCTGTCCATCGATGGCGCCGCGCTCACCATCCGCAAGTTCAAGAAGGACAAGCTCACCCTTTCCCAGCTTGTCAAGTTCGGCTCCATCTCGCCTGAAGGTGCCGAGGTGCTGCGCATCCTGGGCCGGGTACGCTGCAACATCCTGATCTCGGGCGGTACCGGCTCGGGAAAGACCACGCTTCTGAACTGCCTGACCGGCTTCATCGATCGCGATGAGCGCGTGATCACCTGCGAGGACTCCGCGGAACTGCAATTGCAGCAGCCCCATGTGGTCCGCCTCGAAACCCGCCCGCCCAATCTCGAGGGCGAGGGCGAGATCACCATGCGCGACCTGGTGAGGAACTGCCTGCGCATGCGGCCAGAACGCATCGTGGTGGGCGAAGTGCGCGGGCCCGAGGCCTTCGACCTGCTGCAGGCCATGAATACCGGCCACGACGGTTCCATGGGCACCCTGCACGCCAACTCGCCGCGCGAGGCGCTCAGCCGCCTTGAATCCATGATCACCATGGGCGGCTTCGCGCTGCCCTCGCGCACCATCCGCGAGATGATGGTCTCCTCGATCGATGTGATCGTGCAGGCGGCGCGCCTGCGCGACGGTTCGCGCCGCATAACCCACATCTCCGAGGTGCTGGGGATGGAAGGCGATGTCATCGTCACCCAGGACGTGTTCGTCTACGATATCACCGGCGAGGACGCGGCGGGCAATCTCACCGGCCGGCACCGCTCGACCGGCATCACCAAGCCGCACTTCACCGAGAAGGCGCGCTATTTCAACGAGGAAGCGAACCTGGTTCAGGCGCTCGAGGCTGCCAATGTCGAGCAGCACGAATTGCTGCAGGAGTAGCGCGGCATGTCCCCTCTCGTTCTTGCCATACTCGTTGCGGTCAGCGTGGGCGCGCTCAGCATGGCCTTCGTTCCGGCGCTTCTGGGCTCATCCCGGGCCGACAAGCGCCGCCAGGCGCTCAAGGGCGATCTTTCCGTCGCTCGCCAGGCGGTCCGTTCCGACCTGGTGCGCGAGCAGCGTCGCAAGACCGTGCAGGAAGCCCTCAAGGCGCAGACCGAGGCGCTGGACAGGCGCCGCAAGCATGTCCCCCTGCAGATGAAGCTCTTCCAGGCCGGAATGAAGATCAAGGTGCGCGACTACGTGCGCAACTGCATCATCGTTGGCGTCGTCGTTTTCGCCACCTGTTTCCTCATGCAGGTGCCGCTGCTGTTCTCCGCGGTTTTCGGCGTCGCCGGTGCCTATCTCCTGCCTAAGTTCTACGTGTCGCGCCGCCGCAAGTCCTTTCAGAAGAAGTTCCTCGACGAGCTGCCCAACGCGGTCGAGGCGATTGTTCGTGGCGTGAAGTCCGGTCTGCCGCTCAACGACTCGATCCGCATCGTCGCCAAGGAGGTCAAGGAGCCGGTGCGCTCCGAGTTCGCCCGCGTGCTGGACCAGCAGGCTGTCGGCAAGTCCATGCAGGAGGCGATCCAGATCCTGTTCGAGCGGGTGCCGCTAGCCGAGGTCAACTTTTTCGTGGTCGTGATCGCCGTGCAGCAGCAGGCCGGCGGCAACCTGTCCGAGGCGCTGTCGAATCTTGCCCGCGTGCTGCGCAACCGCAAGAAGATGCAGGCCAAGATCAAGGCGATGTCTTCCGAGGCCAAGGCGTCTGCCATGATCATCGGCGGCCTGCCGTTCATCGTGGCTTCGCTGGTTTCGCTGACCAGCCCGACCTATCTGACGCCGCTCTTCACCACCACGATCGGCTATTTGTGGCTCGGAATCGCCGCTGTGCTCATGGCCATGGGGCTATTCATCATGAACCGCATGATCCAGTTCGATGTCTGAGGCGAGGCCGCCATGCGCATTATAGAACTCCTCACCCAGCCCAGTTTCCTGGTTGCCCTGTTCGCGGCGATCTCGGCCGCTGCCGTCGTGTTCACCTTCGGCGCGCAATTCTTCGACCGCAAGGAGACCAGGCAGCGCATTCGCCGTGTCGCCCTTGAGCGCGAAAAACTGCGCGCCGTCGAAATGGCTCGGCTGCGCGGTCCCACCGGGGAGGGCGAGCAACGCCGTTCCCGCCGCGCCGAACCCAAGTCCTACATGAAGAAGATCGTCGAAAGCCTGTCGCTGCAAAAGGCGCTGGTCGACGACAAGACCGTGCTTGCGCTGACCCAGGCCGGTTATCGTGGGCAGGGGCATCTGACGACTTACCTGTTCATGCGCCTGGTGACCCCGTTCCTTGGTTTCGTGGTTGCCTTCGTCTATCTGCACTACGTCATCATGCCCGACAGGCCGGTCTATCTGATCGTGCTCTACGCGATCACCATCGGGCTTATGGGGGCCTATCTCCCCACGCTTCTGCTCAAGAACAAGGTCATCAAGCGCCAGCAATCCATTCGCCGCGCCTGGCCGGACTGCCTCGATCTCATGCTCTTGTGCGTGGAAAGCGGCATGTCCATCGAGCATGCCTTCAAGCGCGTTGCCAAGGAAATCGGCATGCAGAGCCCCGAACTGGCCGAGGAAATCACCCTGACGACCGCCGAGCTCTCGTTTCTTGAGGATCGCACCCGCGCCTATGACAATCTGGGCAAGCGCACCGGTCTTGATGGCGTGAAGTCAGTCATGACCGCGCTGATCCAGGCAGATCGCTACGGCACCTCGGTCGGCCAGTCTCTGCGTGTGATGGCCGAGGAAGGCCGCGAGCAGCGCATGAACGACGCCGAGAAGAAGGCCGCATCGCTGCCGCCAAAGCTGACCGTGCCGCTGATCACCTTTTTCCTTCCGGTGCTGTTCATCGTCATCATGGCGCCCGCCGGCATCAGGATTGTGTCGCAGGGCGCGCTGGACGGACTGTTCCAGAGCTTCTGACCCGGAAGAACGCGCGCCGGTTCCCCCAGCACCATTGCCGCGCCCACGCCGCAAAGCGGCCGTCATTCGCGCAAGGGTGGTCGGGACCAGGCGTGGCCTGCCACGATCAGCAGTGCCGAAGCACCATCAGGGCCATCACCGCTGTTTGACCCGCGGTGTCGCCTAGTTGTTGGCGGTTCCGGTCGTGTCGCTCTTGATGACGTTCCAGCGGTTCTGCTGGGTGAGCAGGGCACGAATATAGGCCATGTTGGCCTGAACCTGGTCGGCGGGCAATTCGGCCTGATAGATGGCCTGCGCTTCATCGAACCGCCCCTGCAGCCCCAGGATCAGCGCAAGGTTCTGCCGGATCTGGCTGGTGGCGCCCGGCATCGCGACCGCCCGCCTCAAATGCGCTTCGGCCTGGGTGAGATCGTTGCTCATGGCGAACGAAAGGCCAAGATTGGCTTCGATCGAGGGCTGCTGCGGCGCAATCAGCAAGGCCTGGCTGTAAAGCGCCCGTGCCTCTTCGTTGCGGCCCATCTGGTCATAGATCGCGCCCTTGACGACCAGCGCGTTCCAGTCGGGGGCCTCCGGGCGGATATTGTCGTTGATGACGTTGAGCGCCTGGTCGAAGCTCCCGTCGGCGGCCAGTGCCTTGGCATAGGCGATCGACAGCGTGGGATCGTTGCTCGTATAGGTCAGTGATTGCTGCAGCACCGCCACGGCCTGTCCCGGCTGTCCGGCGGCACGCAGCGCGGCCGCGAACTGCATCGCCACCCTGTTGTCTCGCGGATTGGACTGGTAGCGGGCCGACAACTGGGCGAGGGTCGCCTGGGTCTGTGCGCGGCTCATCCCCGAATAGTCGGCGCCTCCCACGCTGGCATTGTTCACCGCGCAGGCGCTGAGCGCCACGGCGGCAACGCCGGCCAGCAACAGGGTACGGAACACGCGGGTCGGGGAGAGGTGAATCGGCGGCACGGGCACTGGGCTTTCTGATTGGATCGCGCGAAACTCCCTCTTAAATAAAACTTTAACCCTAACAGCCGGTTAAAACGGTTCGCATTCTGCGCCTTGCCTCGCGTTGCGCCAGGTGCGCGGAACGGCTACACCGCTTGTCGACAATCTCCTGGAGATGCTGCATGAACGACGAAGCCTCAAGCGCCGAACTGCCCGTGATCTGTGTTGCCGAGAACGGCCTCGATGCAGCGCCATTACGCACTGAAACGGTGCAGTGGGCCCGCGCCAACGGCTTCGACGGCAAGGCTGGCAAACTCCTCGCCTTTCCCGATGGCAAGGGCGGCCTCGGCGGCCATCTGTTCGGCATGGGGTCCGGGGCCGACCGGGATCCATTGCTGCTGGGATTGGCCTCTGCGGGCCTGGCACCGGGCCGGTATCGGCTCGAAGGCGACGCCGGCGATCCCACGCTGGCCGAACTGGCACTGAGGCTGGGGGCCTACCGGTTCGACCGCTATCGCAAGGCCGAAGCCGGCGCGCGCTTCGCCCCTGTTGCCGGCGCCGATTCGACCGAAGCTGCCCGGCTGGCCGAGGCGGCCTGTCTGGCGCGCGATCTCGTCAACACGCCCGCGAACGACCTGGGTCCCGATGCCTTCGAGGCCTATGTGCGCGACTTCGCCGGCAAGCGCGGCATGCAGGTTTCCTCGATCATTGGCGAGGCCCTGCTCGAGGCGAACCTGCCGATGATCCATGCGGTGGGACGCGCCAGCGCCGAAGCGCCGCGCTTGCTGGACCTGACCTGGGGTGACGAGAATGCGCCAAAGGTCACGCTGGTGGGCAAGGGCGTCACCTTCGATACCGGCGGGCTCGATATCAAGCCCCCCTCAAGCATGGCGCTGATGAAGAAGGACATGGGCGGGGCCGCCAATATCCTTGGGCTGGCACACGCCATCGTCAGCGCAAGGCTCAATGTGCGCCTGCGCGTGTTGCTGCCCATCGTTGAGAACGCGATTTCAGGTGCGGCATTCCGCCCGGGCGACGTGCTGCGTTCGCGCGCCGGGCTGACCGTGGAAATCGGCAATACCGACGCCGAGGGGCGGCTGATCCTCGCCGATGCCCTGACCTTGGCCGACGAGGAGAACCCTGACCTGCTTGTCGACATGGCGACCCTGACCGGCGCGGCGCGCATTGCGCTCGGGCCCGAGCTGCCGCCGCTCTATGCCACCAGCGATCTCCTCGCCACGGAACTGGTCGAGGCGGGGATGAAATGGGGCGATCCGCTTTGGCACATGCCGTTACACAAGCCCTATGACAGCCATCTGAAGTCGAAGATCGCCGACCTCAATCACATCGCGCCGCACAGCTTTGCGGGGTCCGTGATTGCGGCGCTGTTCCTCAGGCGCTTCGTGCACAACGCTGCGGACTGGGTGCACCTCGACATCTTTGCCTGGGCTCCGGAAATGCGTCCGGGTCGCCCGTTCGGCGGAACCGACCAGGGCATGCGGGCGGTCTACCAGGTGCTGCGCAGGCGCTATCCCGGCTAGTAACCGCGTGTCACGTCCACCACGTTGGGCAAGGGCTTGCCCGCCTCATGGTCGCGAATGACCCGGACGAAATAGGCAACCCCGATCGACGGGTTCGAGATCGCCGCGATATGCGGGGTAATGTAGCAGTTCTCGATGTCCCAGAGCGGGCTGTCCTTGGGCAAGGGCTCGACCTCGAAGACATCGAGGCTGGCCGCGCCAAGCGTGCCGTCACCCAGCGCCCTCACGATATCGGTTTCCACGTTGTGACCGCCCCGCGCCGCGTTGACGATCACCGGCCCGCCATCAAGTGCGCCGCGCCTGAGCTTGCGGAAATTGGCGTAATTCAGGATGCCCGTCGTCTCCGGTGTCAGCGGCAGCAGGTTGACCAGAATGTCGGTCTGCGACAGGAAATCTTCGAAGCCTTGTGCCCCTGCATGGGTGGTGACGCCCTCGATCTCGTGCCGGCTCCGGCTCCAGCCGAGAAGGTTGAATCCGAGCACCTTGAGCCGTCTCAATGCATCCTGGCCAAGTACGCCCAGTCCCATGACCCCGACATTGATGGCCCATGCCGGCGGCGGATAGAGCTGGCTCCAGGTGCGGGATTTCTGGTCGGCGCGATAGCGCGTGTAAAGACGATGATGCATGGTGACATGCGCCACCACGTAGTCGCTCATGCACTGGCTGAGTTCGTCGTCGACAAAGCGCACGATGGGCACCCCTGCGGGCAGTCCCTCATGCTTAAGCAGGGCATCGACACCTGCCCCGAGGGAAAGCACGGCCTTCAGGTTCTCCAGTCCCTCGAATGCGTCGGCCTTGGGCTTCCACACGAGCACATAGCGGATATCGGCGGGATCGAACGTGTCGCCGCGCCGGAACACCGGGTACTCGCCGAGCGCCCGGGTGAGCTCCTCGGCCCACTTCGCCTCGTCGACATCGCTCAGATGCAGCAGAAGTGCCATCGATCTTCCTCCCTGCGTAGAAAAGGGGCCGCACCAATGGCGCGGCCCCAATGGATATCGTGGTCAGCAATCGGTCATCAATTGGCCGGGAACGGCACCGGATTGTCCGAAAGCGACTGCAGATAGGCCAGCACGTCGGCCCGCTTCTCCGGCTGCGCGATGCCGGCATAGGACATCTTGGTGCCCGGCGCGAAGTCCTTGGGCTTGGTCAGCCACTGGTCGAGCAGGTCATAGGTCCATGCCGTGTCGCCATTCGGATCCTTGGCCTTCAGGGCATCCGAATAGCTGTAGCCGGGTTCGGTCGCGATCTTGCGGCCCACTATGTCGTAGAGGTTCGGACCCACCTTGTTCGGCCCGCCCTTGTCGAAGGAATGACAGGCCTGGCAGGCGCGGGCATCCTTGGCGCCCTTGGCAGCGTCCGCCGAGGCAAGCATGGCCGCAAGCCCGCTGCCACCGGAGGCGGCGGGGGCTGCAGCCGCGGGCGCGGCGGCCTGCGTGTCTGAGCTGGCCGGAGCGGACTCGGCCGCCGGGGCGGCGGTCGTTGCGGACGACGACTGGTCGGACGAAGCCGCGGGGGCGGTGGTTTCGGCCGGGGCGGTGGTTTGAGCGGGCGCAGTCGTGTCGGCAGGCGCCGGGGACTGGGCCGGGGCCGTGGTTTCCGTTGCGGCCGGGGCAGTCGTGTCCGAAGCATTGGGCGCCGCGGAGTTGTCGGCGGCTGCCGGGGCAGCAGTGGTGTCGGCAGCGGCTGGCGCGGCTTCCGGCTGCGGGAAGGGCACCGGGTTATCCGCCTTGGTCGCGATATAGGCCAGCAGGTCGGCGCGCTCCGTTGCGCTCGAAATACCTGCGAAACTCATTTTGGTGCCGGGCGCGAAGTCCTTGGGCTTGGTCAGCCATTCGTTGAGCGAGGCATAGGTCCAGACGGTCTTGCCGTCGGGGTTCTTGGCCTTGAGTGCGTCGGAGAAGCTGTAGCCGCTCAGATCGGCGATCGGGCTGCCCACCACGTCCCACAGCGTCGGTCCGACCTTGTTGGGTTCGCCCTTGCCGAAATTATGGCAGGACTCGCACTTCTTGGCGACCTTGGCGCCCTTTTCGGCCGAGGCGCTGGCCAGAAGGACCGGGAGCGGTTCTTCCTTCGGCGCGGCGGCGGCGGCCTGCGTGGTCGATGCGCCTTCCACCGGCGTGGGCAGCTCGTAGCCCGGGCCGGGGCCCTCCTTCGGGGCGTAGATCGCTTCCGCCAGGAAGCCCACGCCCATCACGAACAGGAGCGTGCCCAGGATCGCGCCAACAATCTTGTTGAGTTCAAAAGAATCCATAATCGGTCTCTCCGTACCGTTCCCGCCGGGGCGCCAAGTGCGGTCATATTTGACAAGCGTGAGCGGGGCCGCACCCCCGATTGGCCCGACCCGACGCGGGCGGAAGATATCTTCAAGCATCCGCATGCGCAACCGGCTTGCCCCGGCCTGCGACAATTCCCCCAGATGCGTGAGGGCGGCGCGCGCCCATGCAGCGATTGACTTCCGGCGCCCAAGGCGGAAATAGTGCCGCGCCGCAGCGTTGGAAGGACCATGTGATGGCGAGAAAGATAGCGTTTCAGGGCGAGCCGGGAGCCTTCAGCCACGCGGCGGCGCGTGCGGTTTTCCCGAACGACGAGGCCATGCCCTGCGTCACCTTCGAGGACACGATTGGCGCCGTGCAGAACGGGGATGCCGAATTCGGCATCGTTCCGGTGGAGAATTCGCTCTACGGGCGCATTGCCGACATCCACCACATCCTGCCCGAAAGCGGGTTGTTCATCGTGGGCGAACACTTCCAGCCGATTCGCATGAACCTTCTAGGGGTACGCGGCGCGCGGCTGGAGGATGTGAAGGCCGTGCAGAGCCTGTCGGTCGCCCTGGGGCAATGCCGGCGGTTCATCAAGCAGCACAGGCTGCGCGCGATCAACGCGGTCGACACCGCCGGGTCGGCCCGCGAGGTGTCCGAAAAGGGCGACCCGGGCCTTGCCGCCATTGCCTCCCGATTCGCCGGGGAGATCTACGGCCTCGACGTGCTGGCGGAGAACATCGAGGACGAGGCGCACAACACCACGCGCTTTCTCGTCATGTCCCGTCAGGATATCCGCGCGTCCCAAAACAGCGGCAAGGTCAAGACCACTTTCGTCTTCCGTGTGCGCAACGTGCCGGCGGCGCTCTACAAGGCGCTTGGCGGTTTTGCCACCAACGGTGTGAACATGACCAAGCTGGAAAGCTACATGGTGGGCGGCTCGTTCACCGCCACCCAGTTCTACGCCGATATCGAGGGGCATCCCGACGATCACCTCGTGTCTCTGGCCCTCGAGGAACTGGGCTTTTTCACCGATTATGTGCGCATTCTGGGGGTCTACCCGGCTGCCGAATATCGTGGCGCCACCGGCTGAACCCGCGCCGCCTCTTGCATTCGGCGACGCAATCCGCCACATAGGCGGCAAGGGAGGTTGGTGGCGGACGCAGTCCTCGCCAATCGGGTCAGGTCCGGAAGGAAGCAGCCCCAACGAGTTTCACTACGGGTCGTTGTCAGCCTCCCGCCTGTTTCCCCG
>DATCMU010000033.1:0-18198 GCA_036563245.1 Devosiaceae bacterium
TCGTCCGGACGCCATTTTCCCATGCATCGGCCACCCTTGTCCGCCGCCCAGGCGCGATAGGCATCGCGATCCAGGGTCATGAGGTCGATGCCGAAATCAGGGTCGAATTTCAGCCCATCGGCCTGCCGCGGCATGGCCGAGCCCGTTATGGCGGCGAACATGATCTGCCCCGTGGGCGGCCGCGGATGGCCATCGCGGCGGTAGAATATCCCCTTGTCGGTCGGACGGGATACGCCTTCCATGGTGATCGCGTTGGGATAGTTGAAGTCATAATAGGAGATGCGGCTGGCGCAATGCGCCTGCAAAGACCTGATCAGATCGTAGGTCTCGAGCCCCTGGCTCTTTGTGGCGTCGCACTGGTCCGATGACATGCTGAAGGGCGTCTCGTAGACCGCGACGTCCACATGCGCGTCGCACAGTGCCTTCACCGCAATCGCAAAATCGGGCTGGAGGCGATTTTCGTCGCCGTTGGACGCGGCGGTCGTCCGCGCCGCGCCATCGATGATGTGCGCGCGGGCCGCAGGCACTTTGGGCCTCTTCGAATAGTCCATGCGGTCATAGGAGGCGAGGGTTTCGAACCGGCTCTGCCCCAGCACTTCCTGACGATAAAGGATATCGGCGAACTTGATGTCGAACCCCACCGAAGCCCCGGAAAGGGTGATGGCGAAAGCGCGCGCCGCGCTCACCCCGTTCTGAGGCCGGCCTTCGGCATCGGTATTGAGGATGCTGGGATCGAACCCGGGATGCGCGACAGGCTCGTCCAGACGTTGACGGAATGAATTGACGTTGAGGATGGCAAGTTGCAGGTCGGGATTTACGGCAAGCTGGCTCTGAACGAAACGGCGGTTTTCATAAGCGGTTCCGCCCGAAACGGCGTGGTTGAAGAACCGCTTGGCTGTCAGCCCGCCGATTGTCTCGGGATCGAAGGCATCGCGCGCCCAGGACCGGCCAAACACTTCGATCTGCGGCCTGTAGGCATCGGCGAGGATCGGCTTCATGATCCGCGCCCACCCCACGGTCATCTGGACGTTGGACTGATACCGCGGTTGCGCAGCCAGGTGCCACACAGCAAGGTTGGTCAGAATGGCCACCCCCCAGGTGACGCCGACAAGATGAGCGAACAGGCGCAGCATCCTGCGCGCCCGGCTTTCGCGCTCCTCGTCCTCGCGACTGGAATGAATGGGATGGGTGCTCATGACTCTAGAACTGGAAGTAGATGAAGGGGCTCAGGTTCGATAGAGCGAACCAGGACACGGTGAAGGCGATGGCCGTCACGACCACCGAGCGCTTGAGATATCTGAATACCAGCAGTTCCCGCAGCAGCCAGGGATAGCGGCGCTCGGCATACATCTCGACATGCAGCGCCATGCGATGCGCGCGGAAGTTCTCGTTGGTGTTCGGCAGCGCCCACACGATCAGGAAATAGAGCGGCAGGTAAGGGTATATGCCGCTGTCGAAAGTCACAAAGGATGTCGTGCCCGCGGCAAAGACCATCGAACGGGTCATGGCGAGCGCGGTCCCGACATCGGGCGCGCGGAACCAGACCCAGCTGAAGGTGACGAAAATGAACGTAACCAGTACATAGGCCGCACGCTTGATCGCGCGGACGAGCGGCCCTCCCTCGCCCACTTTCGGCAGGATTGGCCGGAAGAGGTGCGCGGCGGCGAGCGCGAGACCGTGAAGAAAGCCCCAGATCACGAAATTGGCCCCGGCGCCATGCCACAGTCCGCCAAGCGTCATGGTGCCCAGCAGGGCGAGCACCGTCCTTGGCATGCCGTGACGGCTGCCGCCCAACGGGATGTAGAGGTAATCGCGCAGGAATCGTGAGAGCGTGATGTGCCAGCGCCGCCAGAAGTCGCGGATGCCAGCGGCCTTGTAGGGCGAGTGGAAATTGATCGGCAGTCGAAATCCGAACATGAACCCGAGCCCGATGGCCATGTCCGAATAGCCCGAGAAGTCGAAATAGATCTGGAAGGCGTAACAAATGGCAGCCATCCAGGCATCGACCGGCCCCAGATGCGTTCCCGACGCGGCCAGGGAAAACAGCTTGTCCGCGTAAGGGGCCGCCATGTCGCTGAGCACGGTCTTCTTGAACAGTCCCGCCGAGAACAGCGCGATACCCGGCATGAGGTTGGCGGCGCGCAACCGCCAGTCGGTCCGGGCGCGCAACTGGGGCAGCATGTCGGCCTGCGTCACGATCGGCCCGGCGATCAGCTGGGGAAAGAACACGATGAAGAACACGTAGTCCAGGAAACGGGAACGCTCGACCTGTCCCTTGCTCATGTCGACCAGGTAACCGACCTGCTGGAAGGTGAAGAACGAGATTCCGATCGGAAGCAGGACGTGCGGAACGTCGAGTCCGAACCCTAGCAGGGAATTGATGCTCTCGGCGATGAAGGCCGCGTACTTGTACCAGCCGATAAGGCCAAGGTTGGCGGCGATCCCCAGGGCGAAAAGCAATTGTCCGGCCGCGGTGCCCCGCCGTGCTCGCACAATCTCGCCGAGCGTGTAGTTCACGACTATCGAACCGACAAGGATCACGAGATAGCCCGGAATCCAGTAGCCGTAGAAAACGAGCGACGCACCGATCAGCACCAGCCTCGCCGCCCGTGCGCCGGACCTTGCCGCCAGATAGTAGACCGGCAACAGCACGGCCATGAAGGCAAGGAACGCATATGAGGCAAAAGGCATGTGGGCGGCCTGCCGCTATTGGGGAGCTACTGGTCTGAACGTCTTTCGGCCGGTCACGTCGCAGGGCACCTGCCAGCACGCGCTTATAGCGATTCCGCCGCCCGTGGCCAAGCCGGCCCGCCTGCTCTCCATTTTCTGGCCGGGATTCGATCAGTACCGTTCGAAGCCGCGATACAGTTCCCAATCGGTCACGCGGCGGTCATATTCGGCCTGCTCCCATCGGGCGTTGTGCACATAATGGTCGACGACATTGTCGCCCAGGGCCGCCCGCAGCATTTTGGACCGGTTCATGGCCTCCGTGGCTTCGCGCAGGGTCTTGGGCACATCCTTGAGGCGCCTTGCCAGATAGGCATCCCCGGCGAAGGCGGGCTGGAGTTCCAGTTCGTCCTCGATCCCCTTGATGCCCGCCGCAATCAGGGCCGCATAGGCGAGGTAAGGGTTGAGGTCGGCACCGCCGATCCGGCATTCGACCCGTACTGCCTTGGTGCCCCCACCGCAAAGACGAAAACCGGCCGTGCGGTTGTCATGGCTCCACACGATCTTGGTAGGCGCAAATGTGCCGGCCTGGAAGCGCTTGTACGAATTGACATATGGCGCCAGGAACCACGTTATGTCGGTCGCATACTTGAGCTGACCCGCCATGAAGCCGCGCATCGTGGCGGACATGGTGTGCTCGGCGGCCGCATCGTGGAAGACCGGCTTTCCCGCCTTGTCGGCCAGGGACATGTGGATGTGGCTGGAGCTGCCGGCCAGATCGTAGTTCCACTTTGCCATGAAGGTCACCGCCTTGCCCTTGGCATGCGCGATCTCCTTGATGGCATTCTTGAGGATCACGTGGCGGTCGGCCATGGTGAGCGCGTCGGCATAACGCACGTTGATCTCTTCCTGGCCAGGCCCCCACTCCCCTTTCGAGTTCTCGACGGGAATGCCGGAGGCCTGCAATTGCCGGCGGATCTCGCGCATCACCTCTTCTTCCTTGGTCGTCTGGAAGATGTGATAGTCCTCGATGTAATAGCCTGCGGTGCGCGGCGCGCGATAGCCGCGCTCGTAAAGGGCGCGGTAATCCTCGTCGAACAGGTAGAACTCCAGTTCGGACGCGAAATTGGCCGTGTATCCCATCGCGGCCAGCCGCTCGAGTTGCCCCCTGAGAATGGCGCGCGGCGAGTGCGGGACGGCCTTGTGGGCGTGGTGATCGACCAGATCGCAAAGCACCAGCGCCGTGCCTTCGAGCCAGGTGGTGCGCATCAGCGTGTTCAAGTCCGGCCGGAGGACGAAATCGCCATATCCACTTGCCCAGTTGGCCGCCGCATAGCCCGGCACCGGTTCCATGTCGATATCGTCGGCGAGCAGGTAGTCGCAGGCGTGGGTTTCCTCGTGCGCGGATTCGAGAAAGAACTCGGCCTGGAAACGTTTTCCGGTCAGCCGCCCCTGCATGTCGGGAAAACAGGCCAGGACGGTGTCTATGGTTCCCTCTGACACCGCCTCGCGCAGGGAATGCAGCGTCAGGCTTGCCGGCATGGTGTTTCCTTTCGATACGCCTTCAAGAAAACCCCTCGCAGCAAGACAGGGGCGATCCGGCAGACAGGCGCGGCGCGCCCGTTTCGGGCGGCTTGGGCAAAACGTCGGTATCGGGATCAATGCCGCCCATCAGCCCCGCCCCCCTCAAGACGTAACGCCGCGCATCAGAATATGGCTTTTTGCCAATGCAGAAGGATTTGATACGGACTGCAGGAGCTTGTCAAACGCGATTACAGGACGGGCGCGACCGGACTGGAACGTCCTCGCGCAAGCTCGCAACACCCGCGCGCAGCAACGGAATTCATCAATTCCTAACAGCACCCATCGGAGACTGAGGCGTCATTCCGGAGAGCGGCGCGGTGTCCCTCACACGTTTGCAGTTTGTGTTGCTGGTGGCTGCAGCCATCAATGTTGGCCTGACCGCCGCCTTCTTCGCGATCGTGGTGGCCGGCGCAGACGGGTTGCTGATCAATGCCTATTCGCCGCTCGGCGGTGACTTCATAAACATGTTCGCGGCCGCGCGGATGGTGCTGGGTGGCCATGCCGGGCAGGTCTACATTCCCGACGCCTTCATGGCATTCGAACACACGATCATCGACGCCTATATCGGCCTGCGCCTCTGGGCCTATCCGCCGCATTCGCTGCTCATGGTCTGGCCGCTGGGGTTCATGAACTACGGCGTGGCGCTGGCGGCATGGTCGGCCATTGGGCTGGTCGTGCTGGGTTATGGGGCCCGCCGGTTCGGATTCAGCGCGATAGAGACCGCGATGCTGGTGTGCTCACCCGCCGCAATGCAGTCCGTGTACTATGGCCAGACCGGAAACATGGCCGCCGGACTGATGCTGGCGGCACTCGCCGCCTCCACCGCCAGGCCAGCCGGCAACGCTATATCGGCGGCTATCCTGACCATCAAGCCGCAGACCGGTTTTCTACTGCCGGTGCTGTGGCTGGTGGAGAGACGCTGGTTGCTGATCGGCGCAACGTCGGCGCTGGTGGCCGCGCTGCTGGTCGCAACACTTGCGGTGTTCGGCCCGGGCGTGTTCGCTGCCTATATCGGCGATACCCTGCCCGCGCTGGGCACGCTGGAGCGCCAGGGGCATGGCGCGTTCATGCTGATGATCCCCACCGTATTCATGTCCGCGCGCATTCTTGGCGCCTCGGGAGCGGCGGCCCTCGGCCTGCACGCCGTCTTCGCCCTGGCCATAGGCGCACTACTGGTCGTACGTCTTCTGCATGAGCGCGATGGCAGCCGCCGGGCGGGACTGGTTCTCGCCGCAACCTGCGTAATGACGCCTTATCTGCACGTCTACGACCTCGGTCTGGCGACGGCTGGCGCGGCGCTTCTGATGCGACGGCATGCCGGTTCCGGCGCGGCGGTGCGTGTGGCGGCCGGCGTCGTTGCGGCATTGGTCTGGTTATTGCCGATCTTGACCTATTTCCTCAACCAGTTCGGCGTGCCCGTCGCACCCGTGATCCTTGTGGCGCTGTTTCTGGCGCTGTAGCGGCAAAGCGCAAATGAAAAAGGGGAGGCAAGCGCCTCCCCTTTGCATGACCTGACGCCGCTCCTCGATCAGGGGATGGGCGCGCAATTGTTGTTCTGGCAACCCGCCGCAACGATGGCATAAGGCAAGGAATAGGTTGCTTCGTAGGGATCGAGCGATGTCCCGTGGCGATCCTGGTCCTTGAGGCTGTCGGCGCCGAAGGCCATGCTCACGCCAAGGCGGAACTGGTGCTGATAGAGGTCCTCGGGCACGCTGCTTGCCGATGCCTTGGTGAAGTCATAGGCGGCGAACACGGAAACCGGCAACTGGTCGAACTGGTAGCGCGCCTCGGCCCCCACAGTCGTTGTGGTCATGATGTCGAGCTTGGAGTAGCTGGCATCGAGTTGCAGGCGCAGATTGTCCGTGGGGAAGTAGCGCAGGGCGCCACGCGCATACACACCGCCGATCGAACCCAGACCGTCAATGCCGGTCCAGGCCTTCTGATAGCCGATCTGCCCGTAAAGGGTCAGGTCGTCGAGGAATGCCTGGCCTTCGATACCGGCGAACAGGCTGTCGAAATCGGTCACGAAGGAGCGACGGTCGAATGCGGTGGCGAAACCGACCAGATAGCTGGGGTCGCGGAAGAAGGCATGCGCGGTCACCGCAGCCCCGGATGCGCTGAGACTGGTGCCGATATCAGGGTCCAGAATGCGCGACCAGGCGGTGAAATCGCCCTGGAAGCCATAATTGCCATTGGTCACGGTGCCGCTGGCCCGGCCACCGAATTCGGACGTGTCGATCACGCCGATGCCGTTGGCCTGCAGGTTGCCCACCGAATAGTAGACATCCATGAAGCCGCTTGTATCGATCGTGGGATCGTTGGTGGTGACCGTGCCAGCCTCGCCCGCGAAGGCTGCCGGCGTCATCGCGGCGGCAAGCAGCCCCGCAACTAGCAAATTGTTCATAAGATAACTCCCTGATTCGCAATCGCTTTGCTGCAAATCGGGTAGGCGCCGCCCACTGACGTGTCAAACGCAAAACCGTACCCATAGGCACAGCCCTTAGGTACTTCCACAAGAAGGCGGCCGCGGTCGGCCCCGCGGCCCGGGCAAAATGCGAGCCGGCGAACGGGCCTGCGCCGGCGTCGCCGCCGGCGCACGATCCATCAGGTGAGCGGCGCGATCTGGATTTCGACGCGGCGATTGAGTGCGCGGCCCGCTTCGGTGTCGTTGGAAGCGATCGGATCGCTTTCCCCAAGGCCCGAGACATAGAAGCGGCGCTGGTCAACGCCGTCATTGGCAAGGACGGTCGCCACAGACATGGCACGGCGCTGCGAGAGGTCGAGATTGTGCTCCACCGTCCCGGTTGAATCGGTGTGACCGTACACGTCGACTATCGTGCGATCGTACTTGCGCAGGACGAGCGCCACAGCCCGCAAAGTGTCGTAGAATTGCGGTTTCACCTCGGCGCGGTCGATGTCGAAGGTGATGTTCGAAGGCATGTTGAGCACGATCTGGTTGCCGGTGCGGGTCACCGAAACCCCCGTCCCCTGCAACTGGGCGCGCAATTCCTTTTCCTGATTGTCCATGTAGGCGCCAACGCCAGCGCCCGCGAGCGCGCCGATGCCCGCGCCGATCAGGACCGAACTGCGGGTATTCTTGCCACCGAAAATCAGGCCGCCAAGCGCGCCCGCCACCGCACCGACGCCAGCGCCGGTTGCCGCATTGGAAGGCTTTTCCTGACCGGTA
Source organism: Devosiaceae bacterium (assembly GCA_036563245.1). GTDB lineage: Bacteria > Pseudomonadota > Alphaproteobacteria > Rhizobiales > Devosiaceae > DATCMU01. The sequence goes on from DATCMU010000033.1 coordinate 7,439, forward strand.
TAAGGATCGATGGTCGTGCACGCACCCAGCGAAAGCGATGCAACGATAACCGCGACGAGCCCGAACTTCATGATGAATGTCCCCTTTGAAACTGGTGCTCACCTAGGCTCGGATTCTGGCAGGATCGTGATCGGACCCGTCGTCGGTTTTGCGCCCGGGTCCCATCGACAGGGAAGTCCTGGCGCCTGGTCCGGCAAGGGCGCGGACCATCGGCCGCCCGATGCCGGAGGCGCCACCGAGACGGTGACAGGGCGCCTGCGCCGGCGGGGATAGCTGGCGGTTTCAGCGGTCTTTCCCGGCGGTTTCGGAATCGAGCTGGTCCAACAGGGCGTGCACCCGGTCCGCGTCGGGCAGATGGCGCGTGCGGGTACAGAAATTGAACGTGATGTGATCGCGGGCCGGCACGTAGGTGCAAAGGTTCGAGCCGGGATGATAGCTGCCGCAGAACACAGGCTCCATCATGCCATGCGTGAGGCTGCCATACATGCGGTGCGGGGGCACCAGCGTAAGTACAAGGTGGTAGCCGCCATTGAACCTGAAGAAGCGCTCCGAATAAAGGTAGGGGAACACGCGCGCGAGACGCCGGTGCATGGCGAACATGGCATTGAGGACGAACTGGGTGCGCGTCAGGTCCTTCTGCTCGACGGCGCTGATCGTTCGGTCGACGGTACGGATGAAACGAGCCAGATCGCCTTCCACCGGGAATTTCGCTTCCAGCGAACGAACGCGGAAGAAATCGTCGTCGGCATCCCGGCGGTCATCGTCAAGCATCGTATAGACAGTCTTGATCGCCTTGCGATGAAGCCCTTCGCCGCCCTTGTTCAGGGCATGCATGACCAGGCCGAACATCAGGGCCCGTTGCCGCACGCCGAGGGCGTTGGCGACGCGGCGAAGTTTCTGGCGTTCGAGCACAAGCGAACGGAAGCCCATTTCCTTGCGCCCCGGCGACATGAGATGAGCGGCCGCCAGGTGCATCGGGGCGCTGAGCGCGGCCAGGGCGGCATAACCGAATTTTCGGCCCCAGGGCACCTTGTTGGCCGAGGATGACATCACACCGTGACCGGCGCTGTGCGACCGGGTGAGAAGCGCGGAATCGGCGCCCTCCATGAGCGCATGCGACGACCGCACGAGGAGCATCGACGCCCGGCCCTCGGCATCCGGGCCATCGCGCCGCACGATGGCCTTGACCCTGAACAGGGGCAGTTCGTCGTCCTCGAAGACCTCCAGTCCGGGTTCGAGCCACTTGTCGGGATAGCCGTCGAACTCGTCCACTTCGATGCTGGAGGTCACGGCCTCGAGCATGGCAAGGGGGAATGGCTGGCCCGGCCGGGCGCCCTTGAACCCGTGCGTAAGCTGGGGGGCGAGCGACACCATTTCCCCCACCAGCTTGATGAGATGGTCGTGATCCAGCCTTTCCTGCGAGAAGGCGGTGAAATAGACCGTGTTGCGCGCCCGGTACAAGAACCACTGGAAATCGGTGAACAGGGCCTGCGGATCGTCCCTGACCAGGGCTTCGGCATGCGCCAGCGCCTCGGCATGATCTGCGGCAAAAGTCGTCGCGGTGAAACTTTTCACTGGTGTCCCCTCCCCAGCAAGCCAAGGTCATGCTAACCGTAGCCCAACAACCGTTCAACCAGCCTTATCTGTCATGGTAAGCGCTTGGGGGATATGCACTTGCACTCGGCGCGCAAGGTTGGGTCCGCGAGCCGGGATGTCGATTGCCCGGCGGCCTTGGGCGGAAATGCCGCGCCTTGCGAAGGCACAAATTTGGTCGCGGGCGGGCGCAAATTGACTTATGTCATCCCGGCAGGACACGGTTTGCTGTTCACATGCCGGACAGGCGGTTTGGCCGCCGGATGGCGGGAAGGACCAGATGCGTATGGACTACCGGGGCATATTTGAAGACGCGCTGGACGCGTTGCGTCAGGAAAAGCGGTATCGGGTCTTTGCCGACCTGGAGCGCATCGCGGGCAGTTTTCCCCGGGCCATATTCCGGGATCCGTCCGACAACGCGCGTGAAATCACCATCTGGTGCTCGAACGACTACCTGGGCATGGGCCAGCACCCAAAGGTCGTCGCGGCCATGCAGAAGACCGCGGGCATCATGGGCGTGGGCGCGGGCGGCACCCGGAACATTTCCGGCACCAACCGCCCACTGGTGATGCTCGAGCGCTCGCTGGCCGACCTGCACCGCAAGGAAGCGGCACTGGTCTTCACGTCCGGGTTCGTGTCCAACGAAGCCGCGATCTCCACGATCGGCCGCCTGATCCCGGATTGCCTGATTCTTTCCGACCAGCTCAACCATGCCTCCATGATCGCCGGTGTCAGGCAGTCGGGCGTGCAAAAGCAGATCTTCAGGCACAACGACATGGCGCACCTGCGCGAGCTGCTGGCGGCGGCGGGCAAGCAGCGCCCGAAGATCATCGTGTTCGAATCGGTCTATTCGATGGACGGCGATGTCGCCCCGATTGCCGAAATCGCGGACCTTGCCGAGGAATTCGGCGCGCTCACCTATATCGACGAAGTGCACGCGGTGGGCATGTATGGCCCGCGCGGCGGCGGCATCTGCGACCGCGAGGGGCTGATGGACCGCATCGACATCATCGAGGGCACGCTGGCCAAGGGCTTCGGCGTGATGGGCGGCTACATTACCGCCAATCGCTCCATCGTGGACGCCGTGCGTTCCTATGCGGCCGAATTCATCTTCACCACCGCGCTCCCCCCGGCGCTGTGCGAAGCCGCCCGCACTTCCATCGAGCACCTCAAGGTGTCCTCGACCGAGCGCGAGGCCCAGCAGCGCCAGGCGGCGCGCACCAAGCAGGTGCTTCTCGAAGCGGGATTGCCGGTCATGCCGACCGAGACGCATATCGTGCCGCTGATGGTGGCCGATGCCCGCGGCTGCAAGGCCGCCAGCGACCTCCTGCTGGAAAAGCACAATATCTACATCCAGCCGATCAACTACCCCACGGTGCCCAAGGGCACCGAGCGCCTGCGCATTACACCCACGCCGCTGCACGACGAGTCCATGATCATGGAATTGCGCGACGCGCTGGTGAATGTGTGGGATACCCTCGAACTGCGCCGCGACATCGACATGTCGGAGATGTCGGCGAGCAAGCTGAATTCGGGCGACCTCACGCTGCCCACCACCGGCGGCTGATCCGCACGGGACTGAAATCGCCAGCCGTGCCTGCGCCGGAACATGAATAAAGGGCTGCCCATCGGGCGGCCCTTTTCACGTCATTCACGAGTACCTGGCAGAGATCAGTTCGCTTGCGTCCAGGGTTCAACGGGCAGGCCGTTGCCAATCCAGCCCGGCACGACGCCGTTTCCGGTCATCCCGCCATAGACGGAATAGACATCGGAAAACCCGCGCCTGGCCAGTTCGGCCTGCACGATGCCTGAGCGACGGCTTGACGCGCAGATGAAGGCGATCTGCTTGCCGGGCTCGCTTTGCTGCAGCTGGCTGATCTTTGCCACGAACTGGGGATCCTGCATGGTGATCGGAACAGCACCGGGGGCGATGCCGGTCTGCTGCCATTCGGCCTCGGTGCGGACATCGACCAGTATCAGCTTGCCCTGTTGTTGCAGGGCGTACGCGTCGCGGTCGCTGATATCTGCGCTGCCGGCCAAGGCGGGCATAGCCATGAGAATGGTGAAGGCAAGCGCCAGCATGGCAAAGGAAAGGTGGACGAGATTGAGGCCCGGGGCGGGTCGGGCAATGGTGAGTGCCTTGGTCTGCTTCATTTTCCGGTTACCTGACGGTTGGAGGTTTCGCCCGTTCATCTAGGTGCCGGCTTCGCAAGTCAAAAGGCACTGCGCGCGAATGTCGCGCAGGCGCGGTCACGAATGCGCGTGCGAGAGGTCGCGGCGGCGTGTCAGCCGGTCGGCGCAGGTACCCGATTCGACCTCGACGGTTGCATGATCCAGGCCGTGTGCGTCCGCGAGGCGTTGCTTGATCGCGGCAACGGCGTCACCGGAATTGCCACCTGGATGGATAGCGGCATGCAGGGTGATCATGCGGCGGCCTTCACTGATCGACCAGATATGGACATGATGCACATCGCTGACGCCGGGAATGCTGGAGACCAGATCCGACGCGATTGCGCGTCCGTCCAGTTCGGCGGGCGCTGCTTCAAGCAGGATGCGTCCGGAGTCCCGCACCACGACGAACGCGCTGCGAAGGATGATCACCGCAACCACGACGGAAAGCACGGGGTCGGCCACGGTCCAGCCCCACATGACAATCAGTATGCCCGCGACGATGGCCGCGACCGATCCAAGCATGTCGCCCATGACATGAAGCGCTGCGGCCCGGACGTTCAGACTGTCGCCCTCCCCGCCGTGGAGAATGAAGAAAGCGCCGATATTGACCGCAAGGCCCAGCGCGGCGATGACCAGCATGACCGGCCCGGCAACCTCGACGGGCTGCAACAGGCGCTGCACGGCTTCAACCGTGATCAACCCGGCGATGGCGAACAAGGCCAGTCCGTTGACGAAGGCGGCGAGAATGGAGAACCGGTCGAAGCCATAGGTGCGCTGCCAATCGGCGGGACGGTGCGCGAGCAGACCGGCAAGAAAAGCCAGCCCGAGGGCGGCGGTATCGGTGAGCATGTGCCCGGCATCCGCGATCAGCGCCAGGGAGCCCGCGTAGATGCCGCCAGCGAATTCGACAATCATGAAACCGGCGGTCAAGAGCAGCGCAAGCCCCAGGCGACGCTGACTGGCGTGCGCGGCATGGTCGTGTGAATGGCCAGCGGCGTGATCGTGTCTGGAAGTCATGCGTGCACGATAACAGAACGGCGGCGAAATTTCCGCCGCCGTAAGGAAATTTTCCGGACGCCGGCGGCCGCGGCCGCCAGGGTCTCAGCTGGTCAGAACGATTCGCATCAGGTCCGCGGTGTTGCGCGCGCCGAGCTTTTCCATCACCCGGGCCCGGTGCACCTCGATCGTACGCGGACTGATGCCCAGTTCGCGGCCTGCTTCCTTGTTTGACTGCCCATTGGTGATCAGTTCAAGCACCTCGCGTTCCCGGGGGGTGAGCTGATTGAAGCCGCGGATCTCCACCGGCCGGCGCCCGCCCTGCACGGCGCCCAGATGGACATTGCGACGAAGCGAATCGCGCACCGCCTGAACGAATCGCTCGCTGTCGATGGGTTTGGTGATCACGTCGGTCGCTCCGTATTTCATCGCGGCCACCGCGGCGTCGATATCCACCGAATCGCTGATCATGAACACCGGAGTGCCTCTGCGCAGCCCCTTTATCCGGCGCAGGGTGGGGAGCGTGCCGGTCGAGCCCACGACGAGGTTCAGGACCACGACGTCGGGGGGGCGCCGGTCGATCGCGGTGAGGAATTCACTCAGATCCAGCGAGAAGGCGGTCTGGAAACCCTCAAGCCGGAACAACACGGACAACGCCTCGCACGTGCTCGCGTCGCCATCCACCATATGGATCAGGCGGTCGCGGTTGATGTAGGAATGGTAGAAGCTCTCGTCGTTCATATTCGCCTCTCAAATATACCGTTCAAATCGAAGGAACCGAGGCCGACATCGGCCCGCGACACGCCAGGGAGAAGCGTTCCGCCCACCTGTGCGGACTGCTCTCCGCACAGGCATCGATTCACGGTCGTCAATCAGGTTAACCGCGGCCGAAGACTGCGCCATGACGCGGGACCGTCCGAGAAGGAACTACCGTACGCCCGATTACCGATACGATAGGAGTATATACCTAATTTATGGAAATCAACAGGATGGCACACCCATCTCGCAAAAAAGTTCGAATCCTGCAAAAGAAGCCCGCCCACGTGTCGGTGGACGGGCTTCCGGAAGCAGACTAGATTCGTAACCTATTGATATGACGTCTGGCTAATGCCAGATGGCTCCTATTTCCCTTGCCGGAGGGCGTCGCGTATCTCGGTCAGCAGGACTTCTTCCTTTGAGGGAGCGGGCGGAGCGGCAGGCTTGGCCTCCTCCTTGCGCTTCAAGGAATTAATTCCCTTGACAACCATGAAAAGTGCAAATGCGACGATCAGGAACTTCACCACCGCATTGATGAACAACCCAATGTTCAAAGTCGGGATACCGGCTTCCTTGGCCGCGGCGATGGTGTTGTAGACTGTCCCCTTGGTATCGGCGAGGGGTATGAACCAGGTGGAGAAATCAATGCCGTTCAGGATCAGACCAATGATCGGCATGAACACGTCGTCCACAAGGGAGGAGACTATGGCGCCAAATGCTGCCCCGATGATCACGCCGACCGCAAGATCGATCATGTTGCCCTTCATCGCGAATTCGCGAAATTCCTTCAACATCCCAGCCATGGAACCCTGATCCTTTTCCTTTGAGTTCACACTTCGCAAAAAAAAGAAGTGCAAGGGTGCAAGAATTGCCTGCAATTGCCGTGATTGGCAATCAGCTTCAACTGCTGGCCAACGGTTCGACTTGGCGCGTGAGCCCTGAGGGACTATTTGAAGCACTTGCCGGAACCGAAAAGGGAAACACCAGTGTCCGTTGACCAGCGATACGCGGCGAGCATGGTGACCGCGTTCGACCATGTCCCGCAGGGCGTCGTGGTCTTCGACGCCGGGCAAAGGCTGGTGCTGTGCAACCGTCGCTATCGCGAATTGCTGGCCTTGCCGGCCAGCCTGTCCCAGCGCGGCACGGAGCTGCGGCAACTGATCCGTTTCCTGACCAAGCGCGGCGACCTGGGGCTGGGCGTGCCCGAGGAGATTACCGAAGCCCGCCTCAACGACATCACGCATGCCCCCGTGACGATCACGCGACGGCTTGGCGCCGAGGGCCAGCACCTGGACGTGCATACGAGCCGCCTGCCTGATGGCGGGCTGGTGATTACCCTTGAAGACGTCACCGACCGGGCACAGGCCGAGGAAGAGTTGGCGCGGGTCAACCTGTCCCTCGAGCACAGGGTCGCCGAGCGTACGGCGGCGCTGACGCTGATGAATGTCGAACTGGAGCAGGCACGCGCCAAGGCTGACCAGGCCAACCGCGACAAGACCCGTTTTCTCGCGGCGGCCAGCCACGACCTGTTGCAGCCGCTCAACGCGGCCCGGCTTTACACCTCGACGCTGATCGACCGGGCGCGCGGCACCGGCGTTGCCGATCTGGCCCACTCAATCGACGCTTCGCTCAACGCCGTCGAGGAGATCATGTCGGCGCTGCTCGACATCTCCCGGATGGACAGCGGGGCCCTCAAGCCGGCGCCCAGCACGTTCGACGTGAAGGACCTGCTCAAGAAGATCGAGGTGGAGTTCCGGCCCCAGGCGCAGGAAAAGGACATCAAGCTGCATGTGGTGGGCGCGTCGATGCTGGTGTTCACAGATCGCATGCTGGTGGGACGCGTCGTGCAGAACCTGGTGTCGAACGCGATCAAATACACGCGGCCGGGCGGAAAGGTACTGGTGGGCTGTCGCCGGCGCGCGGGAAAGGTGCGCCTCGACATCATCGACACCGGCATTGGTATCAACAAGGATCAGCAGTCCCTCATCTTTGCCGAATTCGCACGTCTGGAGCAGGGCGCGCGAATCGCCCCGGGCCTGGGGCTGGGGTTGTCGATCGTTCAACGCATCGTCACGGCGCTGGGGCTGACACTGGACATGGAGAGCATTGTGGGCCGCGGCTCGCGCTTTTCGCTCAGCGTCCCGCAGTCGGTCAGCCGTGAAGTGGCGCCCAAGCGCGAGGAGGCGCAGCCGGTGCGGCCGGTCGCCGCCATTGAGGGGGTGCGGGTATTGTGCATCGACAATGAACGCTCGATCCTCGATGCCATGCGCGGCCTGCTCGAAGGCTGGGGCTGCGAGGTGCGCACCGCCTTGTCGCTCAGGGAAATCGACCGGGAAGGCACCATTGAAGGCTGGCTGCCGGACCTTGTGCTGATGGATTATCACCTCGACCAGACGTCGGGGCTCGATGCGATCGAGTGGTTGCGCCAGAACGTGGGCGGCCATCTGCCGGCTGCGCTGATCACCGCTGATCGCTCGCATGCTGTCCGTCAGATCGCCGAGGAGCGCGGTATCCCTGTCCTCACCAAGCCTTTGAGACCCGCCGCGCTCAGGGCCGTGATCAGCAAGTTCGCAGGGGGGTCGGGGGTCACGGCCACCCCGGACTGAGTGCTGGCGCGAACGGCGGTCGGTTCAGCAGGCGCTAGCTGTCCAGCAGGGCGTCGAACTGGCCCTTTTCGATCCGAGACGCCACGATCACCGCCTGGGTACGGCTGTCCACCTTGAGCTTTTGCAGGATGGCGGAGACGTGTGCCTTGACCGTCGCCTCCGAAATCGAAAGCTCGTAGGCGATCTGCTTGTTCATCAGCCCGTCCGACAGCATCATGAGAACGCGGATCTGTTGCGGGGTCAGCGTCGCGAGCCGGGCAAAGACCTCGGACGAGGCCTCGTCGCCCGCGGTGTCGATGTCCGCGGGGACCCAGACCTCGCCGCGCAGCACGGTCTCGATGGACTTGCGGATTTCCTCGGCGCTTGCGGACTTGCCGAGGTAGCCCGAAGCGCCAAGATCCAGGCAACGCCGCACGACCGCCGGGTCTTCCACGGCCGAAACGATCATCACGGGCACTTCAGGATACTGTGCCCGCACGAGCAGCAGCCCGGAGAAGCCCCGGGCGCCGGGCATGTTGAGATCGAGCAGAACCAGATCGCAGTCACGGTCGGCATCGAGTGCCGCGGTCAGCTCGTCAATGCTGCCCGCCTCATCGACCCGCGCACCGGATTCCGGACCGGACAAGGTCTGCTTCAAGGCCGCCCTGAAAAGCGGATGATCGTCGACGATGATTATGCGGCGCGCGTCCATGGCCTCAACAGCAAAGGTTTCGAGGCTGGGCTTTAGCCGATAACCCCATGGCAAACAAGACTGGTGCGTTTGTGTCGCCGTTGAACGGCACGCCAGGGTCGCCCGGCACCCACAAGGCCCAAATTGCAAAATGCGCCGTGAATTAACGGGTTGTTTACCTTGTTTTTACAAGTGTTGGGAGAAGGAATCTCGAGGCGAGTCCTTGGATTCGTAAATAATACTCCCGGGAATGAACATGGCCCGCTTAAAGCATATGCCGAACTGGAATGAAGCCGACGACGGCCCCGACGCCGGCGAATGGGAGCAATTGCGCGACGAGCTGATTTCGCTGCTCGACCAGGTCGAAGGCCAGTATGGCCGGTCGGTACATGAGGGCGAGGCGCACAAGGGCGTGGACCGCCGGCTTCGGGACATCAGGGCGCGGGTTGCCGCCGAGCCGGCATCGAGCCGGCACGAGATGGCGCTTCGCTCGGTTCAGCAGGCCGTTGCCCGGTTCAACGAGCGGGACGATAGCGAGCCGGCCGGCCATGACAACCCGCGCGACGTGCTGCATTCAGCGGTCGAGCAGATCAGGGCGCGCCAGCGCAGCCTGGCGAGCCAGCCGCAAAGACCGGAAGCGGATTTTGGGGGGCTGACCCGGGCGATCAATGGCATAGCAAATCGTCTCGAGCGCTTCGAGAACGAGTTCCGGGCGAACCGCGGACCGGACCAGGCGTTCGAGAGCCTGGCGCGCGCCGTTACCGGCATCGCGGCGCGCCTTGAAGGCTTCGAGGCCGAGATGCGCGCCCAGCGCACGTCGCCTGATGATCTCAGTGCCATTACCGAACAGATGGGCCAGCTTGCCGATGTGGTCGAGCGGCTGGCCAATGTGGTCGGCGACAAGTCCGCCTCGCAACGCATCGAGCGCCATATCGCCGCCCTGGCCAAGATCATCGCCCAGGGACCGCGCATCGACTTCACCCCGCTCTCCGACCGCATTTCCGCTGAAATGGACGGATTGCGCCAACTGGTCGCCACGGGCTCGCGCGCCAGCATCGAGGACGTGACCAACCGGCTCGATTCCCTCACCGACATGGTCGACAAACTCGGTCTCGCCACGAGCCGAAGCGAAGCGAACCGCGCCGCAGGCATGCAGGCCATCGAAGAGGGCGTGCGCAGCATCTACGACCGGCTGGATGCCATCGAGAGCAATACCGCGCTCGCGCCGGTCGACCTGGAAACACTGAGTTCGGAGATGGGCGCGTTCGCGGCAGCGCTGCAGAATGCCTCGCCCGACAAGGTTCTGGACCGCCTCAACAGGTTCGCGGCCCGCATCGAAGCCATGAAGACCGGCGACTCCTCCGGCGACATCGACGGCCTGGGGGCCGAAATCGCCGCCCTTCGCCAGGCAATCGAGACCACGACCGCGCCTCGGCTGCAGGCGATCGAAAACAAGATGAACGCGATCAGCAGCCGCCTCGACCGGGACAGCCAGTCCGACATTACCGTTCCCCAGCTCGAGGAACAGGTGCGCCGACTGGTGGAGCGCATGGAGCAGACCGGTTCCCAGCTGAGCGGCATCGCAAAGCTTGCCACAAGGCCGATGGAGGAACGGCGGGCCGAAGCCGAGTTCATCGCAGCCGAAGTCGCCGAGCGCACAAGCAAGGTCCTCTCCGAGCTTCCCGCCCGGCCCGCAAACGCCGGCGAGCCGTCCGAAGAGATTGGCGCCGTGCGGCAGGGAATCGATCGCGTCGACGTTCGCCTGGAACGCCTTGAATCGCTGGTCGACCGCCTGGCGCGCAAGCCGCAGCGCTCGCCCCGCGCGCAGGCGGCGGCCGATGCCATGCCGCACAACCCCTCGCAGGAGTCCGCGCCGGCGCCGGCACGCAAAGGCGCGAGCCCCTCCGACGACACCGCACAATGGCGCGCCGACACAGATCACGTGGATATCCCGGAAAACGGGCTCG
>DATCMU010000041.1:0-5630 GCA_036563245.1 Devosiaceae bacterium
ATACACACTGGCCTGATTGCCTCTTTTGCGACGCCCCGCCTCCTGCTATGAGGCGGGGCAGCGTGGGCCTGTAGCTCAATGGTTAGAGCCGACCGCTCATAACGGTCTGGTTGCAGGTTCGAGTCCTGCCGGGCCCACCAATCTTTTCAATAGGTTAGCGCGTTTTCGCGGACAGGCTGCAGGTTCATTGAACCTGACTGACCAGTTTTGCGCCGCCGGCAAAGTCCAAAATCTCTGCTTCCTGCCAAATATGATCCGGCGCGAACCTCCAATATTCGTGCTCTGTGAGCCGGTTGTCCGATACCCCCGGTATTGGGCGACCTTGTGCATGCGCGACGAGCAGGATCGCCACGCAAGATGATGATCGCGACGTATGAGATCGCCTGGCTGCTGGTGGGTGGCGATCGTCATGATACGAGGGAGGCTACGTCTTGGGTGCGGACGAGGCTCTGGCGCGCAGCATCCCAAACAGATGCTCGCGTTCCTCAGCCGGAAGCAGGCTGTACAGGCGAAGAACCTCTTCATCCTCAGCGGATAGGTATGACCCGGTAAACAGGAAGGTCATGCTGATGCCGAGAGCGGACGCGAGACTCACCAGATTATCAGTCGATGGGGTTTTCCCGTCGCGGATCATCTGAGTCACGAAGTTGGGGCTGAGGTTCGCAGCGATCGAGATCGACCGCCAGGACTTCCCCGAACGCTTGATCGCGTCTATCAACCGTTCTCGCCAAAGTCCCTTCATGACCGACGCCCTAGCATATTTTCGAGATTTAGAGCGCATTTCATAGAGATTGCCAAATGTGAACGCGATAGCAATTGTATTAGCCGGCGTGGATTCGAACCTCCTCCGCCCACGTCAGTCATCACTATTGCCCTTCTACACAATCGAATCTACCGGCGGCTCTAGGGTACATTGAACCTCAAATCCGCGAACAGTGTCGGAACCATCTGCGCGAAGAGTCCCAAAATATGTGAACATACCCACGCTGCTTCGCATGCTAGCGCTGGAGATAAATAGCTCTCAAAGATCTGGTTGCAGGTTCGAGTCCTGCCGGGCCCACCACCTCCGAAAATCCCCGTTGAAATCATTCAGCTTTTCGCGGTTCAGCCTGCATCTCGCGCAAGGTGCGGGGCGCAAGCACTTGCGATTCTCTCGCTGGCTGCCTCGGTAGATCGCGCACGAACCGACGGGATCGGCAAGGTCTTCCAACGGCAGAGCAGCTGTCGGGTGAGTGCGGCGGCAATCGATGCGTTCAGCCCCTTGACGTGTTTCAAAATTGATTATAGCAAATTCATGCAGGTAAAAATGATATAACAAATTTCACCTGCAATTCAGGGAGGTGCTCGTGCCAGACGCTGGCGTCACGGAATGGATGTATCGCTGCCTGTTCCGGATTCGGCTGTTCGAGGAGCGGATCAAGCAATTGGCCGCCGACAAGGCGGTGCCGGGTTACCTGCACACCTATATCGGTTCGGAAGCCATTGCGGTTGGGGTCATGGCGGCGCTGCGCCAGGATGACTGGATCACCTCGACCTATCGCAGCCACGGCCACGCCATCGCCAAGAATGTCGACCTGTTTTCGATCGCCGCCGAGATTTATGGGCGCGTGCCGGGCGTCTGCAAGGGGCGCGGCGGCTCGATGCATATTTCGGATTTCGACAAGGGCATGCTCGGCGCGTTCGGCATCGTGGCGGCGGGACCGCCGGTGGCGCTGGGCGCGGCGGTGCAGGAACGGCGCCGGGGATCGGATCGCATAGCGGCATCGTTCTTTGGCGACGGCGCAGTGCATAACGGCGTCTTTCACGAAGCCGCCGGGCTTGCAACGCACTGGAATGCCCCGCTTCTGCTGGTGTGCGAGAACAATGGCTACGCCGAGGCGACGGCCACCGACTGGCACCTGAACACGGAGAACGTGGCGCAGATGATGGGCGCATATGCCATGCCCGCGCAAACCGTCGATGGCATGGACATGTTCACGGTCTACGAGGCGGCCAGCGCGGCCGTGGCGCGGATGCGGGCCGGCGGGGGCCCGGAACTCATCGAGTTCGTTTCCTATCGCTTTTCCGGGCAATTCGAGGGCGACAGGCAGGACTATCAACCGGCCGAGGAGATCGCGGAAGCCTCGAAGCGCGACCCGGTGCTTCTGGCGCGGCAGCGCGCGGCGCAGATGGGGCTGGACGAAGCCGCGTTGTCGCAACTGGTGGCCGAGGTGCAGGCGGAAGTCGACGATGCCTTCACCCGCGCAGAACAGGCCGAATGGCCGGCCCCCGAGGCGGCGCTCGACGATGTCTATGTGAGCTACCCAAAGGAGCAGATCGACTATGCGTGAGCTCACGGTCAAGGACGCGATCAACGAGGCGCTGCGCGAGACCATGCGGGCCGACCCCGATGTCGTGCTGTTCGGCGAGGACATCGCGGGCGGGCAGGGGCGGGACGATTATCCGGGCGCCATGGACGCCTGGGGCGGCCCGTTCGGCGTGACCAAGGGGCTGTGCACCGAATTCGGGCGGGACCGGGTGCGCGACACCACGATTGCCGAGGCGGGGTTCTTCGGCGCCGCCATCGGCGGGGCGATGGTTGGAATGCGCCCGGTTTGCGAACTCATGTACGCGGATTTTGCCGGCGTCTGTTTCGACCAGATGATGAACCAGGCCGCCAAGATGCGTTACATGTTCGGCGGCAAGCAGAACGTGCCCATGGTCATGCGGACCGTGGTTGGCGGCGGTTTTCGCGCCGGGGCCGAGCATTCGCAGACGCTTTATTCCCTTTTTGCCCACATTCCCGGCCTCAAGGTGGTCGCGCCCTATTCGGCGGCCGATGCCAAGGGCCTGCTGATCTCCGCCATCCGCGACGACGATCCCGTCGTCTTTTTCGAGCACAAGCGATTGTACATGCAGAAAGAAGCTGTGCCCGAGGGCGCCGAGGCCATCCCGCTTGGGCGCGGCAGGCGCCGACGGGAAGGCGGGGATGTCACTGTGATCGCGGTGCAGCGCATGAACCTGTTCGCCGAGCAGGCCGCCGCCGAACTGGAGCGCGACGGGATCGGGGTCGAGATCATCGACCCCAGGACCTATGCGCCGCTCGATGAGGAAATGATCCTGTCTTCGGTGAAGAAGACCGGCCGGGCGGTGGTGGTCGACGAGAGCTATCCACGGTGCTCCCTCGCCGCGGACATTGCGGCCCTGATTGCCGAAAAAGGCTTTGCGGACCTGCGCGCGCCCGTGCTTCGGGTGACCGCGCCGCATACCCCGGTTCCATTCTCCCCGCCCATGGAAGACTATTACCTGCCATCGCCGGAGCGGATCGCCCGGCGCGTCAGGGAGGCTGTTGAATATGGCAAGTGAATCAAGGTCGACGCCAGAGAATCTACCAAAGTACGCCGTGGTCTATTCCCGGCTGAGGGAAAGGCTGCAGCAGGGCCGGTTCCCGGTCGGATCGCGCCTGCCCACCGAGGAACAGCTTTCCAGCGAATTCGAGGTCAGCCGCATCACCATTCGCCGGGCGCTGGAGCAACTGGTCAGCGAGGGCTATGTAAACCGAAGGCAGGGGAGCGGGTATTCGATCGTGGCGCTGTCGCCGCCGCAGCAGAACTGCATCACCTCGTTCACCGACATGGTCTATCGAAAGGGGGCGACACCGACCAGCCGCCTTCTGGCGATCAGCGAAGTGTCGCCGCAGGATAGCCGGGCGGGGCATCTGCCGGAGGAACTGCGCGCCCAGGGGACGCTGCTGCTCATCCAGCGTTTGCGCTGCATCGACGGCGTTCCGGCCATGCTGGTGTCGACCTGGCTGCCCAGGGCGGTCGTTGGACCGGTTCGTCCCGAGGATTTCCCCGAAAACGGGGTGCAGCAATCGATCCTGCGGATATTGCAGGACAAGTTCAGCCTGAGCTGGGATGCCGCCTGCGAGGAGATCAGCCCGATCGTGGCGGACCGCCAGGCCGCGCAATTGCTCGAGGTCGCCGAGGGCGCGCCCATCCTGCGCCAGGCGTGCAGCGCGTTCGGCAAGCAGGGCAGGATCGTCTTCTACGAAGATCTGCTGCGCGCCGGCAGCATCACGTTCGAGAGCTATGCCCTGCGGCATGAAAATCCTGGCTTTCCCGGGCTGGGCCGGAAGACAGATGGCTGAACCCCTTCGCGTCCTGCTGCTGTTTGCCTCGCTGCCGACCTATTTTCCGGAGCGGCATGGGGTGTTCGACGCTGCGCGGCGGGGTGTGGCCGAGATCGCCGGTGAACATGGCGCCGAATTCGTGGTCTTCCGCGAGGTTGTGCTGAACCAGGCCGGCGCGGAGATTGCCCTTGCTTATGCGCGCGAGCGATCGGTGGATTTCGTGCTGGTCCTGCACGGCGGTTTCACCATGGGCGATGTGGCGCATACGTTGGCGGCTTCGGAATTCAGACTGGGTTTCTGGGCGGTGCCGGAGCCGGTATTTTCCGGCGATATCCAGCTGAACAATTTCGTTTCATTGAACATGAGCCTGTCGATCGCGGCAGGCCGCAGGGATCTCACCGCCCATCCCGCGGCATGGTATTTCGGCGCACCTGAAAGCGACGACTTCCGCCAGCGGTTCGGGACCACTCTGGATGCCCTTCGCATCCTGCGCGAGACCGGGAGCCGCCGCGTCGGCCTCGTCGGTGGGGTGGCGCCGACCTTTTACAACATGCAGGTCGATCGCAAGCGGCTGGCGCGGACCTGGAACACCGAGGTGGTGGACATCGAGATGGCGGCGCTGCGGGCGGCCGCGGGCAAGGTGCGGGAAAGTGCCGTGGACACGGCCGTCGAGGAGATGCGCGCGGCCGGTTCCGCGAGGGTGCCGGAGGCCGACATGAGATTGAGCGCGCGCTACGCCCAGGCACTTGTCGATCTGGCGCATGAGCACGACCTGCATGGACTCGCGGTGAGCGACTGGCCCGATCTTCAGGCCGACCCCGGGTTCCATCCCGGTGCCGCCTTCAGCTGGGTCGAGGAGCGCACCGATATCGCGGTGGCGAGCGAAGGCGACGTCATGGGCGCGCTGTCCCATCTTGCCGCACGGGCAGCGAGTGGGAAGGGCGGGTGCCTGGTCGACCTCTGCGCGCCCGATCCGCAAAGCGGCGCGCTTCTGGCATGGCATGGCGGTGGCGGACCGCTGCACCTGGCCGATGGCGGCGGCGTATCGTGGATCGCCCACCCCATGCTGGGGCGCGGAGATGGGCAATCGACGCGCCCGGGAACGATAGCCGACTACCGGTTCGCGCCGGGGCCGGTGACGCTTGCCCGCATCGGGCGCGATGGCACGAGCGTGTTTGCCCTTGAGGCGCAAGTCGTCGAGGGGCCATCCGAGGGGTTCCTCGGCGCCCGCGGGTGGCTTGAAGACTTCCGCGTGAATGCCGAGCCGCTGGCATTGCAGGACGTGATCGAGACCGTGCTGCATCATGGCATCGAGCATCATTTCGTGCTGATGACCGGACATCACGGGAGTGCTTTCGCCGAGCTGGCGACATGGACCGGGGCGAAGCTGCAGGGCGCCTTGCGGGCGCAACCCTTTCTTTCTCCCGCCGAACCATTGAAGAGGTAGGACGTGACCAACTTGCTTCTGAGGAAGGTGGGGAAATCCTTCGGGGCGTTCGAGGCCCTCAAGGGGCTCGAT
>DATCMU010000017.1:0-12519 GCA_036563245.1 Devosiaceae bacterium
CATCGCCGCAGCGCGACGCCTATATAGGCCAGTGCGTTGCGCTTGTGAAGGCATGATCTGGTCGGACACGACAGTTTTTTGACAGGCCGCGAGCGTTGCGGCAATTCTTCCCGCCCTTGCCATGCCCACACCGGCCCCATAACGTGCGCACCGTCGCGATTCCCGGAGAAACCCATGAAATTCAACAAGCTTGGACGCACCGACCTGGAAGTCTCCGAAATCTGCCTCGGGACGATGACCTGGGGTCGCCAGAACACCGAGCAGGATGCATGTGACCAGATCGAATACGCGCTCGACCAGGGCGTCAATTTCATGGACACGGCCGAACTCTACGCAACCCCGGCCAATGCTTCCACCTATGGTCTGACCGAGACCTTTATCGGCAACTGGTTCGAAAGAACCGGCAAGCGCGACAAATGGATTCTCGCCAGCAAGGTCGCGGGCCCAGGCAATCGCTGGATCCGGGACGGAAGCCAGATGACCGGTTCAACCGTCCGCGAGGCGCTGGAAGCCAGCCTGAAGCGCCTCAAGACCGATTACCTCGATCTTTACCAACTGCACTGGCCCAATCGGGGTCACTACCATTTTGAGCGGTCCTGGGCATACGCCCCCCACAAGAAATCGACCGAAGGCGTGCTGCCCAACATGCTCGAGGTACTCGAGACGCTCGATGCGCTGGTTCGGGAAGGCAAGGTCCGCCATATCGGCCTGTCGAACGAAACCGCCTGGGGCATCATGCAATATCTCCGCCTGGCAGAGGAAAACGACCTGCCCCGCGTCGTCAGCGTCCAGAACGAATATAGCCTCCTGCGCCGCTATTTCGATCATGACCTGGCCGAAATCAGCCATCACGAAGATATCGGGTTGCTTGCCTATTCGCCGCTCGCCGGCGGCGCGCTTTCAGGAAAATACATGGATGGTGCCATGCCCGAGGGATCGCGCGGCGAACTGGGCGTGATGTACCGTCACAACGAGTTTTCCGAGCCGGCGATCCGCGCCTATCTCACGCTCGCCGAGGACTACGGCCTCGACCCCTGCCAGATGGCGCTCGCCTTCTGCCTTACGCGCCCCTTCATGACTTCGGTCATCATCGGCGCCACGACCATGGACCAGCTGCGGACCGACATCGGCGCCGCCGATGTCACCTTGTCCGAGGAGGTCCTGCGCGATATCGAGGCCATCCACCGCCGCTACCCCCGTCCGATCTGACTGCGAGACCTCCCGGCCACGAACGAGAGGCCGACCAGCCCCCCACATTCTGCACGCCGCGCACCGGAGCAATGCTCCGGGCGCCCGCCTTCCCGCACGATTTGCCGCATCAATGACCCAATGACTAAATTGGTCATTGCGTTCGTTCGCGTCTTGGGATATTGATGCAACCAGCACCGGGGCCGCCGACGGCCCGGCGCAGCCCCTCGAACACCATTGCCAGGACACGAGCCGCAATGCCCCGCGCGTTTGACGAAACGGAAAGGACGACGATCCGCGAAAGGCTGATGACGGCCGGTTTGCAGCGTTTTTCCGCCCAGGGCATCCGCGCGACGAGGGTCGACGACATCGCCCGCGATGCCGGAATTGCCAAAGGCTCCTTCTACGCGTTCTTCCCGTCAAAGGAGGACCTGTTCATGTCCGTCGCCGACGCGCGGGACATCGGCCACAAAGAGGCCATGCGCGAGTGGCTGCGGCATGCCGTGGGCGATCCGGTGACCCTGCTCGGTTCATTCTTCGATCTGCTCATGCAGCAGATCGAGACGGATCCGGTTCTCAGGATCGTGCGCGACAGCGGCGAACTCAGTCACCTCACGCGCCGGATTGCGCCCGAAAGGCTCCGGGAGAATGCGCGGCGGGACGCCGATTTCGTCGTCGAGATTTCCGAACTGCTGCGCGACCGGCACAAGGTCGGTTTTGCCGATCCTCACGCAATCGAGGGCCTGATGGTCCTGATGCTCTCGCTCTCCATGCAGTCCGAACTGATAGCGGCAAGCGCAGACTACCCCGCAGCGGTCCGCCTGTTGAAAAGCATGTTCATTTCCCGCCTGTGGAAAGGGCCGGCCGATGATCAAGGTTGAAGGGCTCAGATATGCCTATCCCGGCGCCAGGCGTCCCGTGCTGGATGGGCTGGAGTTTCATGTCGGCAGGGGCGAGGTGTTCGGGCTCCTTGGGCCATCGGGCGCCGGCAAGTCCACCACGCAGAAGATCCTGATGGGCCTTCTGCGCCCCGACGCGGGCCATGCGACGGTTTTTGGCGCCCCGATCGCCAGCCAGGGACGCGGCTACTACGAACGCATCGGGGTGAGTTTCGAACTTCCCGCGCTCTACCTGCGTCTCAGCGCCATCGAAAACCTCAGGCTGTTCGCCGCTCTCTACGACCGGCCAACCCGCGATCCGATGGAGGTTCTGGCCCTGCTGGATCTGGCCGATGACGCGGGCAAACGGGTCGAGGCCTTCTCCAAGGGCATGAAGATGCGGCTCAACCTGTGCCGGGCACTGCTCCACGACCCCGAACTCCTGTTCCTCGACGAGCCGACCACAGGGCAGGATCCCGCCCGCGCCCGGCTGACGCGCGAACTGGTCAAGACGCTTAAACGCGAAGGCAAGACGGTCTTCCTGACCACACACAACATGCCCGAAGCCGAAGAAATCTGCGACCGCGTCGCGTTCCTCAGCGGCGGATGCATACCCGTTTGCGGCAGCCCGGCCGAACTCAAGCGCCAATATGGGCAAAGAATATTGCGGGTCTCGATAAGGCGCGGCGACGCGATTGAAAGCATCGACTTTCCAATGGACGACATTGGCGGCAATGGGCATTTCCTCGCCCTGCTCCGTGCATCCGAAGTGGTCTCGATGCATACGCTCGAAGCAAGCCTCGACGACATCTTCATCAACGCGACCTCCCAAAACGCCCAGGCGGCGGAACCGGCATGACCAACGTCCGGGCAATATTTGCGCTGGTGCGCCACGATGCGCGGTTGCAGTTCCGCTACCGCATCTACCATGCCTATGCCTTCGTGATCGCGTTCTATGTCGTGCTCCTGATCGGCTTCCGCCACAACCTGCCCCACTGGGTGCCCGCGCTGGTGGTGTTCTCCGATCCCGCCGTGCTCGGCTTCTTCTTCATCGGGGCGCTGATGTTGCTTGAGCGCGCCGAATCGAGCCGCAGCGCGCTGGCGCTGACGCCCGTCTCTGGCGCCGACTATCTCCGGTCCAAGGCAATCACGCTCACCGGGCTCGCGCTTCTGGCGGTCACCGTGCTCTCGGCATTCTTCGACACCATCGCAAACTGGCCGTTGCTCGTGACCGGGGTCGCGCTGACCTCGGTTCATTTCATCGGAATAGGCGTGTTCTTCGCCCGGCGCTTCCGCTCGGTCACCAGCTATCTCATGGGCTCCGCCGCCTTCCTCACTCCCATTGTCGCGCCGGGGTTTCTGGCGCTCAACCCTTCGATGCCGGCCTGGCTCGATATCGTGCCGGCAGTCGCCCAATTCCGCCTGATCCTTGTCGCCTCCGGTTCCGCGACGGCCGACGCCGCCGAAATCGTCTCTTGTCTCGTTGTTGCCGCCCTTGCGGCCTGGGGCGGTGCGTGGCTGGGCGCAGAGACGCTCAAGACGGAGTTCGGACGCAAATGACTGTACCGCTCCTCATCCGGCCTCGGCGCCTGGCGCGCCTCCTGCGAAGCGACATGCTCAATATCGGCCGCGACCCCACCCTGATGTTCTCGGTGTGCCTGAGCGCACTCTTGCCCCTCGCGCTTTGGCATTGGCGAACCGACCTGGACCGGATGGCGTCATCCGCATTCCCGGTCGCCGGCATTTCCACCTATTTCGTGCCGGTCACGCTGGCGCTGCCCCCGTTTCTGATCGGATGGGTGAGCGGCTTCCTGCTGCTCGAGGACCGCGAAGACGGCCCCTTGTTCGCGCTTGAGGTCTCGCCGCCCGGCAAGACTGGGTTCGCCCTCTATCGGGTCAGCCTGGCCGCGCTCGCCTGTTTCATCCTCACGGCCTTCTCCGCCACGGCGCTTTTGCCCGATCCTTACGCCGTGGACGTCTTGTTGATGGCAACGCTGACTGGCCTTGAAGCCTGCGCGGTCGCCCTCGCCCTGCCCGCGATCGCGGGCAACCGCGTGGAGGGGCTCGCCCTGACCAAGCTGCTCAACCTGTTCTCGATTGCACCGCTTCTGGCCCTGCTGCCGTCGCCCTACCGTCTGTTTTCCGGTGTCGTGCCCACCACATGGCTCGGCATTTTCGCCCGCACCGGCGGAGAAATCGGCATCCCCTGGGCACTTGCCGCAGCGCTCGCTCTTGCCGTCCATCTTGCCATTTGCGCTCTTGTCTTTCGCCTTTATGCCAAACGGATCGGATAGATCCGCCGCGCAAACACCAGTTGCTCCGCGCCGCGCGAATCTGTGATGCTCGGGAAATCGGGGAGATTGGGCCATGACATTCGTTGCAAGCGTGATGCCCCTTGTCTGCTGGCTGCTTTACGCCGTGCTGGTGCAACCCGTGGAAAAGCGGCGGCCTTCCCTGACCATGCTGATGCGCGAACAGCGCCGCAGATGGGTGGCCAACGCATTGCGGCGCGACACGCCGCTCGACGCGATCCTGTCTTCAACCATCATGGGGGCAGTCAATTTCTTTGCCTCGACGACCGTGCTGCTGATCCTGACCCTGTTCGCCGTCTTCGGTCAGATCGGCTCAGTCTCGGGCTTTCTGGTGGATATCAGTCCGCAAGCGCACTTCACGCCCGACGACCTGCGGATGCATCTGGCCATAATGCTGGTCATGTTCTTCCTGGCGTTCCTGGTCTTCACGCTCTCGCTTCGCCAGTTCAACCACTATTGCATCCTGCTCGGGGCCAGCGACCACCGCAAGGAGCCGGACGAATCCGAGATCGAGGCGATTACCGCCCTCAATGCCCTTGGCGCGCGCTATTTCAACAATGGCATTCGCGTCTACTATTTCTCCCTCGCCAGCGTCGCGTGGTTCGTTTCGCCCTGGGCGGCCATCGGCGCAAGTGTCCTGATCGTCGCCTTCGTCATCTATCGCGAGTTCTTTTCGGCTCCCTATCGGATCGTGGTGCGTCTGCCGCGCGCGTAGCCTCGGCGCCACGCCCGGCAAGGTCGCGCTTGCCCAGGAAGTCGAGCACATCCTTGTAGACCGGCGCGCGCCAACGAAACGGCCGCGCCAGGGCCATGAGCGGCATGGGATGACCAAGGCCCGGATGGTGCTTTTCAACCACCTCGACACCCGCACCGCGCAAACGCGCGGCCAGGGCGATCGTATTGCGCGGGTAGACCACACGATCCCGCCCGCCGTGCACGAGCAGCATGGGCGGCGCACCCGGCGTGACCAGGTTGACCGGCTGAGAACTCTCGTCGGCGCCCGCCGCCCCAAAGGTATTGATGGTGATATCGAGATCGAACGGGTAGAAATCGTATGGTCCGGATAGCCCGACGACGCCGAGCACGCAGGACAGGATCTCGCCCGCCCCGTAGCGCTCCCCGGCCAGGGCGAGCATGACCGCATTGTAGGCGCCCGCCGAGTGCCCCATGAGAAACAGGCGCTTCGGATCGCCGCCGTACGCACCGGCTTCCCTGGTCGCCCAGCAAGTTGCCGCTGCCAGATCCTCAAGGAAGGCGGGGTAGCGGATTTCGGGGTAGAGGCGGTAATCGGCGATGACCGTCACATAGCCCCTGGCCGCAAAGGCATGCCCGACGAAACCGTATTCCTGCCGGGCACCCTCATGCCATGCGCCGCCATAGGCGAACATGATGACTGGCGCGTGGTGATCGCTTGCGTGCGGAAGATAGAGGTCAAGAACGTGCCGGTCATGGCGGCCATACGCAATGCCGGGCACCACACGCACACCCCTGTCCTTGGGCAGGACCGCGTTGACGGGGCCCAGGATCGTTCCGCTCATGTCTCGGCTTTCGGGTCTGAAGGGCGGGAATGATATGATAACGCAAGGGCATGGATTGTGGATCAGCCCGCTTAAGGGCGTCTTTACTCGCTCTGTTCAAACTCGGGACGTGGTTCCACGGATGAAGCGAGAAAATGGCCAAGGTCAGGGTGCGGCCATCGAGGATCGGAAGCGACGTGGCCAGCGATCCGTACAACGCTGGCGATCGCGTTTCCCATATTCAGGATGCCTTCGATATGATCGGCCGCTTCGATCATGTCACGCGCCTTCCAAACCGTACCGAGTTCATGGCCAGGTTCGACGAACTGTGCCGGAATGCATCCATACTCGTCCTGGTAACGCTGGCCGATGCCCGCCACTTCAATGAAATCCTGCGCGCGCTCGGCCACGCTTTCTCCGAGGATTTCGTCCGCGCCGGTTGCCGTATCCTGCAGTCGCTTCTGCCACCGGACTGTCCGGTCTTCCATGTCAGCGTGATGAGCTTCGCCTTCCTCTGGCGCGAAGACGAAGGGGCGGAAATCCCGTCCATTGTCGAAACGATCTGCGCAGCCCTTTCGCCATCCATTATCTGCAATGCGATCCCGGTGAATACCCAGGTCGGCATCGGCATTGTGCCCATCGACCGGCCCGAGCCGCCCCCCGAGCTGCTGCGCGCAGCATTGACCGCGGCGCAGGATGCACGAAGGCGTGGCAGCGGCTGGGCATTCTACGACCATCGCAGTGACGCGGCCCACCAGCGTGCCTTTCGCCTGCTGGCGGACCTGCCGGTCGCGCTGGCGGCAAGGGACCAGCTATCGCTTCATTATCAGCCGAAGATCGACCTGAAATCCGGGCAGGTCGCCGGGGTCGAAGCGCTTCTGCGGTGGACGCATCCCGATCTCGGGCCCGTTTCTCCGGCCGAATTCGTGCCGCTGGCCGAGCAGACCGCACTAATCGGACCGCTGACGGATTGGGTCATTCGCCACGCGCTGGCCCAGCTCAACAGGTGGCGGGGGTCGGGTAATCCGATCAGGTTGGCGATCAACGCGTCACCGATCAATCTGTGCCAACCCGGATTCGCCGAACGGCTGCTGGATCTGTGCAGGATCGAAGACATACCGCCAGGCGAGATCGAGCTCGAATTCACCGAAGGCACCCTGATGACCGACGCCCAAAGGACGCGGGCGGCCCTTGCCCACATTCGCGCCGAGGGCATGCAGGTGGCCATCGACGATTTCGGAAACGGCCACTCCAACCTGGCCTATCTCTCCGCTCTACCCGCCGACGTATTGAAGATCGACCAGATGTTCATAAGACCGCTCGGCACCGCCGGGGGCAATCCATTCCTGGTGCGCCAGATCATGGGCATAGCCAAGGGTCTGGGCCTGAAGGCCGTTGCCGAAGGGATTGAGCGGCGCGAGGCTGTGGAGGAATTGTCGGCGCTCGGATGCGAATTGGGCCAGGGCTATTACTTCGCCCCGCCAATGGCCGAACGCGATCTGACAGCATGGCTGGCCAGGCGGACCTGAATTTGGCGCGGCGGCCGCAAGACCGCCGCGCTCGGGAGTTCAGGTGTGCTTTATGAAGGTTCCGGCATTCAGTTCATTCACAGCCGTGATCAGTTCTTCACGCGTGTTCATCACGATGGGACCGTGCCAGGCGACAGGCTCGCGCAGGGGCTTGCCGGACGCCAGCAGGAACCTGATGCCCTTTTCTCCCGCCGTTACGCTCACCTCGTCACCCGTATCGAAACGGACAAGGGTACGGTCGCCGGTCTGGTCGCGCACGAGCACTTCCCGGCCATCCACCTCTTCTTCGAGCAAGACCCCCTTGGGCTGCGAGGCGTCGCTGAACGTGCCCGAGCCCTCGAAGATATAGGCGAACGCGTTCGAATAGGTATCGACGGGAAGAACCTTGCGGCGCCCCGCCGGCACTGAAACGTCGAGATAGAGCGGATCGGCTGCAATGCCGTCGACCGGCCCGGTCTTGCCCCAGAAGTTGCCGACGACCACCCGCACCACGGTGCCATCGTCATCGACAATTACCGGGATCTCGTTCGCCTCGATATCCTGGTAGCGTGGCGTCGTCATCTTCAGCGACGAGGGCAGGTTGGCCCAGAGCTGAAAGCCGTGCATGCGCCCGCTCGGATCGCCCTTGGGCATCTCCTGGTGCATGATGCCGCTGCCGGCAGTCATCCACTGCACGTCGCCGGCGCCCAGCTTCCCCCGGTTTCCAAGGCTGTCACCATGCTCGACCGTTCCGGACAGCACATAGGTGATCGTTTCGATGCCGCGATGGGGATGCCAGGGGAACCCCTTCAGGTAATCCTCGGGCCGCTCGTTGCGAAAATCGTCGAACAACAGGAACGGGTCGCTCTCGCGCGGCTCATGAAACCCGAAGGCGCGATGCAACTTGACCCCAGCCCCCTCGAGCGTGGGGGTGGCGGAACTGATCGATTTTACGGCGCGGATGGACATGGCATGCTCCCTTGCGTGCCTGGTTTGCGATTGCCCTCAATATAGGCGACATCGACCGGATCGGTATCACGCAACAAAGCAACAGATTGTTCAGCTCGACCGAACCCCTTGCGCCCGGGCTGGCATGATCCCGGTCATTTTCCATTCATATTAGCTGTGTCTAATATTATCGATACGCAACAAGCACAAGGAACCCTCACCATGAATGCACTTCAGCGCCTGAACCGGCTCGCCGCACCATTCGCTCTGGTCGCGATGACCGTCTTTTCCGGCAATGCCAGCGCCGCGCCCCTGACAGATGACGCCAGATCGGCCCTCAACGCGGCCCTTGACGACGAATATCACGCCGAGGCCGTCTACAGCGCCGTTATCGAAAAGTTTGGCGCGGTTCGCCCCTTCGTCAACATCATCCGTGCCGAACAGCAGCATCAGGCCATGCTGATGGACCTGTTCACCAGCTACGGACTTGAGGTTCCGGCCAACCCCTACCTGACCGGAGAAAAGCCGCTTGCTCAAATCCCGGCAAGCATCGCCGAATCCTGCGCTGTCGGGGTGGCCGCGGAGATCGCCAATCGCGATCTGTACAACGTGCAGCTTCTGCCCAAGGTTGCCGGATATGGGGATATTACCGCTGTGCTCGAGGCGCTGCGCGATGCATCGGAGTTCAATCACCTGCCCGCTTTCCAGCGCTGCGCCAACCGATAGGGTTGGAAGCGGACGGCGCGGCCATACACCCCGCCGTCCCTACCTTCCTATTTGATCAGCTGCACCGCACCAATCGCCTGCGGGTCGAACGCCCCGAGTCGCGTGAAGAACTCCACCACATCGTCGAGGACCGGCGCGCGCCAGCGCAACGTCTTGCCGAGGGCGAGAACCGGTTCCATGTGCTCAAGTCCCTTGTAGTATTTGGTGGTCACCGTCGCACCGGCCTGCGAAAGGGCCTCGGCCAGGACCGTGGTATTCCGCGGCTTCACGATGGGATCGAACGTGCCCGTCGCAAGAAACATCGGGGGCGAATCGGGCCTCGCGAGATTGATCGGTTGGGTCGCCTGTGGATTGTCGGCGGTTCCGAATGCGTTGGTGACCTCGGCAAACTCGAATGGATAGAAATCATAAGGCCCTGATAGCCCGACAATGCCGCGCACCGGGATCTGCGCGCCGGCCTGGCGCAGGAACGAGCGGTCGAGGCCAAGCATCACCGCATTGTACGCGCCGGCAGAGTGTCCCATGATGAAGACCCGCTGGGGGTCTCCACCATATTCGCTGATATGCTCCTCGACCCAGGCGACGGCCGCCGCGCAATCCTCGATGAAACCCGGATAGCGGACCTCCGGCACCAGCCGATAGTCCGGGATCACGGTGACAAATCCCTTGGCCGAAAGCGCACGACCCGCGAACGCGTAGTCGCGCCGGTCGCCATGGTCCCAGCCGCCGCCATAGATGAACACAACGACAGGCGCCGAACCCGAGGGAACCGTGGGCGCATAGATATCGAGCTTCTGCCGGTGCTCGGCGCCATAAGCGACGCCCTTGCCCAATTGAACGGCCCCCTCGTCCATCGCCGAAGGAATATTGAACGGATCCATGATTGAAAGCGCATTTGCCGCGCCCGGCAGCGCGACAAGAAAAGCAATGGCGAGCGCTACCAGCGCCTTTTGCAGGATCAACAAGGATTTCATGGGACGTTCACCGTTTCACGGCCCGATTGACGTCGGGTCCGACGAACGCGATCAAATCAGCCGAATGTGACGAAATCCGGCAAGCGGCGATGGCAAAACAAGGGCAGGCGCGAATTGCGTCAGTCGCGTTGCAGCGCGGCCACAATGGGGTCGCACCGCCACTTCTCGCCGCAGGTGACCAGGAAGCCTAGAGGATGGCCTGAACGATGAACATCACCAACCCCACAGCGAGAAGATAGCCGGTATCAGTGTTGTTGGCATAAGCCGGCTTCCTCGTGAAAAGGCCGCCCGAATAGCTCATGCAGGCAAAGGCGACGAACACCAGCACGAAGGTGAACAGCGCATTGTTTGCTGCCGTCACGCCAACGACCCAGGACACCAGCAGCAACCCGATCGCCTGGGAGACCATCGCCCCGACCGGCATCGTGCTGGCAGAGCCAAGCTCGACCCCGACCCCTTCGGCCCACTTCTTGCCGAACAGCATCGGCGAATACCAGACAGCGCCCAGTACGAAGGCCAGAACCGCGCCGACGATCACCGCCAGCCAGTTCACGTTCGCAGTGATTTCCCCCATTGCCGTTCCCCCGCTATTCCGCCGCAGACCACCTGTGACAGTTTGTCTCACAGAAGATAGCCGAACTGGCGTCACACCTCAATCGGACGCACACCGGCCTCGGCGCTTCGCCCTAAATACACGCACCATCCAGAACCACTTTCGCCAACCATCTCTTCGCCTGGAGAGGTCTTGGCGGGCGCATCGGTCTAGACGATCATCAATCGCCCGAGGACAGCGCATATTCGCCGCCCGGAATGTCCGATTTGGCCGCCCAAGCGTCCGAGTGCAGCGTCATTGAGGCTTCGGTTCCGACGGAATGACGATCATGGCGCAGGATCCGCGCCCCGCCCACAGCTTGCAGGTCGGCATTCGCCAGCACGACTTGCATGTGTGACCGGATGGAAGCT
Source organism: Devosiaceae bacterium (assembly GCA_036563245.1). Classification (GTDB taxonomy): domain Bacteria; phylum Pseudomonadota; class Alphaproteobacteria; order Rhizobiales; family Devosiaceae; genus DATCMU01. The sequence continues at coordinate 11,015 of DATCMU010000017.1, forward strand.
CATCGAGATGAAGCGAGCAAGGTTGACTCCGACCCGAACACGCCAATCACGACCCCGGTTTCCGGAACGCAAAAAGGCCCCCTCGTTTCCGAGGGGGCCTTTTAAATCTTGACTGTGAAGAGATCAATTGTTCTTGGCAGACCTGGCAGCGACCTACTCTCCCATGCCTTGAGACATAGTACCATCGGCGCTGAAGCATTTGACGGTCGAGTTCGGAATGGGATCGGGTCTTGGGCGCTTCGCAATAGCCACCAGGTCGGCGAAGAACAACTGAGTGAATTCTGGTTTTTTTGGTTTGTGACCGATCGTTCAGCCCACCGGCAAAGCCGGATTTACGGGCATTGACTAATGAGAACGATCAAGCCAATCGAGCTATTAGTACTGGTCAGCTTCACACATTGCTGCGTTTCCACATCCAGCCTATCAACGTGGTGGTCTTCCACGGCTCTCAAGGGAATACTGGTTTTGAGGGAGGCTTCCCGCTTAGATGCTTTCAGCGGTTATCCCGTCCGCACATAGCTACCCTGCACTGCGGCTGGCGCCACAACAGGTCCACCAGAGGTGCGTCCATCCCGGTCCTCTCGTACTAGGGACAGCTCCTCTCAATATTCCAACACCCACGGCAGATAGGGACCGAACTGTCTCACGACGTTCTGAACCCAGCTCACGTACCACTTTAAATGGCGAACAGCCATACCCTTGGGACCTGCTCCAGCCCCAGGATGTGATGAGCCGACATCGAGGTGCCAAACGATGCCGTCGATATGGACTCTTGGGCATCATCAGCCTGTTATCCCCGGCGTACCTTTTATTCGTTGAGCGATGGCCCTTCCACGCGGGACCACCGGATCACTATGACCGACTTTCGTCTCTGCTCGACTTGTCAGTCTCGCAGTCAGGCAGGCTTATGCCATTGCACTCGACGACCGATTTCCGACCGGTCTGAGCCCACCATCGCGCGCCTCCGTTACTCTTTGGGAGGCGACCGCCCCAGTCAAACTACCCACCACACGCTGTCCCGGGCGCTGTAACGCCGCGGTTAGACATCCATGACAGTAAGGGTGGTATCTCATCTTGCGACTCCACCGAAACTGGCGTCTCGGCTTCAAAGTCTACCACCTATCCTGCACATGCCGACACGAATGCCAGCGTGAAGCTATAGTAAAGGTGCACGGGGTCTTTCCGTCTGACCGCAGGAACCCCGCATCTTCACGGGGAATTCAATTTCGCTGAGTCGATGCTGGAGACAGTGGGGAAGTCGTTACGCCATTCGTGCAGGTCGGAACTTACCCGACAAGGAATTTCGCTACCTTAGGACCGTTATAGTTACGGCCGCCGTTTACCGGGGCTTCAATTCAAGGCTTGCACCTCTCCTTTTAACCTTCCGGCACCGGGCAGGCGTCAGACCCTATACGTCGTCTTGCGACTTCGCAGAGCCCTGTGTTTTTGATAAACAGTCGCTACCCCCTAGTTTGTGCCACCCTCACCCGGTTGCCCGAGAAAGG